>JAGXAE010000013.1 GCA_018971725.1 Pseudomonadota bacterium
TCTCTGCTGGGGCTTGTACGTGACGAGGGGCTGAACGTGCCGATTATCGGCGTGGCCAATGCCGGCTGGACCCTGGATCATCTGAAAGCCCGGGCCAAGGACAGTCTGGCGCAGCATGGTCCGGTGGACGCCAAAGCACAGGAGAAATTGCTCTCGCTGCTGCGCTATGTGGATGGCGATTATGCTGACCCGGCGACCTTTGCGGCACTGCGCCGCGAGCTTGGCGACGCCAAGCGGCCGTTGAATTATCTGGCGGTGCCGCCAAGCACTTTCGGCATGGTGGCCGATGGCATCGCGGCAACGAGCGATGCGAGCCAAGCGCGGCTGGTGATCGAGAAACCTTTTGGCCATGACCGGGACAGCGCGAAAGCTCTCAACGCCATGCTGCGGAAGAGTTTTCCAGAGGAAAATATTTTCCGCATCGACCATTTTCTCGGCAAGGAGCCGGTGCAGAACCTGCTTTACACCCGCTTCGCCAACCCGATGTTCGAGCCGATCTGGAACCGGGAGCATGTGCGCAGCATCCAGATCACCATGGCCGAGGATTTCGGCGTGGAAACCCGTGCGAAGTTTTACGACGCGACCGGCGCCAACCGCGACGTGTTGCAGAACCATCTGCTGCAAGTTCTGGCGCATGTGGCCATGGACCCGCCCACCGGCGAGGAAAGCGAGGCGATGCGCGACCAGAAAGCCAGCCTGTTGAAAGCGGTTCGCCCGATTGTCCCGGAAGATGTGGTGCGCGGGCAATATCGCGGCTACCGGGAGTTGGGGGGTGTGCGGCCGGGCTCGATGGTGGAGACCTTCATCGCGGTGCGCCTGTTCATCGAAAGCTGGCGCTGGGAAGGCGTGCCGATTTACATTCGCACAGGCAAATGCCTGCCGGTGACGGCCACCGAGGTTTCGGTGCAGTTCCGCCGCCCGCCGCGCGAGACCTTTGGCGAGATGGTGCCCAGCGGCTCGGCGCATATGCGGTTCCGGTTGAGCCCGCAGACCGAGATTGGGCTGGGCTTGCGGGTGAAGCAGGCCGGTGAGCGGATGGCGGGCAAGGACAGGGAGCTGATGCTCACCGCGCAGGAAGCCGCCTCCCGCCCGCCTTATCAACGCTTGCTGGGGGATGCGATGCAGGGCAAGGGCGATTTGTTCGGGCGTGAGGATATCGTGGATGCACAATGGCGCGTCGTGCGGGATATTCTGGATGACGTTACGCCGCTTTATGATTACGAGCCGGGAAGCTGGGGCCCTGGCGAGGCAGCGCAGCTGATCGGCGCCGACGGGCCATGGCGGGATCCGGCGCCGGGGAGGCGGTCCGCGCCATGAGTGGCGGCATGGATACCGTGTTTCTGTTCGATGTGGACAACACGCTGCTGGATAACGACCGTGTTCAGGCGGATTTGGGGGCGCATCTCACCAGCACATACGGTACGGAGATGCGCGACCGGTTCTGGGTGATTTTCGAGGAACTGCGAGCTGAGCTTGGTTATGCCGATTATCTTGGCACGATTGAGCGCTACCGGCTGGAGGCCATGCACCACCCCAAAATGCTGCGCCTAGCCAATTGGCTGGTGGAATACCCGTTCCATGAGCGGCTTTACCCTAACGCCATTGAGGTGGTGAAAGCAGCGCAGCGCGTTGGCACCGCTGCCATTCTCTCGGATGGCGACGCGGTGTTCCAGCCCCGCAAGGTGGAGAAATCAGGGCTTTGGCCGGTGTTTGGCGATAATGTCCTCATCTACATCCACAAAGAACTGGAACTGGCGGATGTTGAGACCCATTTCCCGGCCAGGCATTATGTTTTGATCGACGACAAGCTGCGCATTCTGGACGCGGTGAAGCGCGCCTGGGGCGGGAAGGTGACGACAGTGTTCCCGCGTCAGGGGCATTACGCGGCGGATGCGAAAACCCTCGCGGAATTTCCCCCGGCCGATATCACCGTGGACAATATCGGGGACTTGCTAAACCATGATCTCGCGGCCCTCGTGAAACGATAAGGAAACGGCACATGGCACCGAACGCACCTAGAAACTTGCATGACCTCGGGCAGAGCCTGTGGCTGGACAACATCACCCGCGATCTGCTCGATAGCGGCACTTTGAAGCGGTATATCGATGAGCTTTCCGTCACCGGGCTCACTTCCAATCCCACCATCTTCAACAACGCAATTTCAAAGAGTTCTTGGTACGACAAGGAAATCCGCAAGCAATTAGATGCGAGCGCGGCGGGCGAGGCGTTGTTCTTCAAACTCGCGATTCAGGATTTAAGCCGCGCGGCGGAACTTTTCATGCCTGTTTATGAACGCACCGGCACGGTGGATGGGTTTGTCTCGTTGGAGGTTTCTCCGCTGCTCGCCTATAATACCAAGGCGACGGTTGAGCAGGCCAAAACCTTGCACGCCCAGGCGAACAAGCCAAACCTGTTCATCAAAATACCAGGCACGAAGGAAGGTTTGCCGGCGATCGAGGAAGCGATTTTCGCTGGTGTGCCCATCAATGTCACGCTGCTGTTCTCCACCGACCAGTACAAGGCGGCGGCCGAGGCGTATCTGCGTGGGCTGGAGCGGCGTGTGCAAGCGGGACTCTCGCCGGATGTGCGCTCGGTCGCCTCGCTTTTCGTAAGCCGCTGGGATGTGGCCGTGGCGGAGAAGGTGCCCGCCGCTTTGCGCAACACGCTGGGCATGGCGGTGAGCCGGCAGGCTTACAAGGCATACAGGGATATTCTGGAGAGCGACCGGTTTCAGCGCCTGGAGAATCTGGGGGCGCACGCGCAACGCCTGCTGTTCGCCAGCACCGGGGTGAAAGACAAGAACGCCCCGGACACGCTTTATGTGGATGGGCTGGCGGCGCCGAACACCGTGAACACCATGCCGGAAAACACGCTGCTGGCCTTTGCCGCGCGCGGCGATGCCAAGGCCGTTCTGCCCCGGGATGGCGGCGACGCCGAGGCGGTGCTACGCCAACATGAGCAGGCCGGGATCGATCTGGCAGCACTTTCCGCGCAATTGCAGGCGGATGGTGCTGAGAGCTTCGTTAAATCCTGGAACGAATTGCTGGAAGCGATCGGCGCGAAAAGCAAAGCCTTGGCCTGAAGCCTCGGCCTATGCCGTGATGAGCACTGAAAAATTGACGCCGCGCCAGTTGCCAGCACCGTCATGCCAGGTGAAGGCGATGCTTTGCCCTGCCTGGAGGGATTCGGTGGCAAGCTCGGCGGCGTGAATGCCAAGCCCGGCATCCAATGCCGGTGTGTCCTGCATCGTTGCCCAGCCATCGCCGCTCCAGCGCACAATGCCGGAGCCGGGGAGTTCCACGCGCAACACCTGCCCGGCGGGCATCTGGCTGCGCCGCCAATTCTCGCGCCAATCCCGGCAGCGCGGCTGGGTGTTTTCTGTAATGTAGCGGTGGAACGTTTGCGGGGGCAGGTCGAAGATCGCGCCATCGCGTAAGGAGCGTAGCAGTTTTATATATTCGGCATGCGCCCAGACCAGCGGCATCGCGGAGCCGCTGGGGCGGCCGCGAAACAGCTCCATTTCGGGAATATCATTGGCGTCCCATACCTGTTCCGGGAGCAGCCCGCCTTCGCTGGTCGAGTTCTCGATTGTTACACGCAGCCGTTCGGCTTCAGCTATGTCACCGGCGGCGATGGCGTAATGCGCGCGCTCGCCGCTGAGCAACGGCCATGCCCGGCCATGCCCGGTGCCGTCAAAGGGCCTGCCGTCATTATGCTCGCCATAGCCGTCATTGTTGTAACGGTACCAGAGGGGCCCTTGCGGCAGTTCCACTTTGGTCAGATGGTCGATGACGCGCAGCGTGTCGAGAACCCGTGGGTCGTGTGCCGAACGCAGCCCGAGCCTTACCAGCGCCAGACAGTCCGGGCCGACCAGTTCATCCGCGTTGATATCCGCCTCGTTCGCGGGGCGGTTGCGTACCGCGATGCGGCCATGGAGGGGCGAGGCGGAGAGATCGTGGTCGCCCTCTCCGGCGATGCGCAGATAATAACCTTTAACGCCGCAGAATTCCGCCAGCTTCGTGCCGCTCACATAGATCCAGTTTTCGATATCCGCGTTCCAGGCATCCGCCGTGTCGCGCAGGAAGCTGGCGGCGGCGGTCTTGCCGAGCCTCTCGGCAAGTTCGGCGGCGGCGAGCAATGCCGCGATTTCCACCGCGATGGTGGCCGGGGTGTAACCCGCGTTTTCCTCCCATCGGTCCTGGTCTGTTGCGGGGCCGTTGCAGATGATGAAGGCGCAGGCGCGTTTCACCATCGGCCAGTATTCGGAGAGTTCATTTTCCGTCACGGCGTCGTTGCGGAAGGCAAGATCCAGCAGCAGCACCGGGAAGGCGGTCTCGTCCATCTGGGTTCCGCCCCAATAGGCAGAACCGTCCAGCCAGGTGTTCTGCCGCCAATGGCCGTCCGGTTCCTGGATGATCCGCAGATAATCCAGCGCCCGCCGCGCCTCAGCCAGGGCGCCGCAGGCCAGCATGGCCCCGGCGGTTTCCACGAGGTCGCGCGGCCAGACCAGATGGTAGCCGCCCAGATCGTCATCCCCCTTGCTGGCACCCCAGGGAATTGAAAGGCTGGCGATGGACCCGCCAGGGAAAAGCGGGCTTTCATGGCAGCGCAGGATGGAGGTGCTGACCCGGTAGAAATTATGCGGCGCGGTTTTGTGCGCCGGGTCCAGATGCTGCAAGCCGGACTGCCAGCGCCGCCAATTCGCCGTGTATTCGGTTTCTGCCCGTTCCTGGCCACGGGCCAAGCTGGCGGCGGCCTGGAAGGCCGCGGTTTCGGGGGTGCGGCCAAACCCGATCGCCAGGGTGAAGGGCGTCGTGGCGTCGATCTCGGCGGCCAGCGCCACATTGCCGTCGGCGGCGCGGTCGTAAATCTCAGCCAGATACCCGTGGCGTTGCAAAATCTGCCAGCCATCGGAATAGCCGGCATAGCCCACGCTGCGCGTTAAAAATCCGGTTGAGGAGGCAAGCGCCAGGCTGCTGCGCCCGCCGCTGGCGAACAGCATGCCTGCCCCTTTGTAATCGCCCGCCCAGCCAGTGTTGTGCGCGCCGCCATTCACCAGATGCGGGGCGAGCAGCACGAACAGGCGCAGGCCGGTGACGCCTTTTTCCGGGATCAGCCTGATTTGCTGCAACACGCAATCATGCATCGGGTCCGCCACGATCCGCTTTTCGATGCGGAAGCGGTTTTGGCGGCAGGCATTGGTGATGGTGAAAAGCGGCACGCCATCGGCATAGCGGCGGGTGGTGGTGATCGTGTCGCGCTTTTCCTCGGCGAAAAATCCGCCCGCGTCGCCATCCGTCACGATCAGCCCGCAATCGCGCGTGCAGGCCTGGTCCACGCAGGGGTAGTAGATTTCGTCGAGAATGCCATGGCTATGGGTGAACCAGACGGCGCTGCGCGGAGACAGGGCGGTGCCGACGCCGTCTTTCGCGCTGGTGGTCCAGCGCGGCGCGATGCCGGGGGCGCCGGGAGCGTTGTTCATGGTGGTCTCCTTATGTTGAGACGGGCGCTGAGCTTTTGCTGAAGTTTCCACCAGCACCTTGCGCCTTCGCCAGGCACCCGGCAAGCGAGGCGGCGCGGGCATTACAAATCGTTTTTGTCTCGTGGCTAATGCATCCAGGCCGATGCCGCGAACGTATCAACAAGGACGTGGATGTGGGTCCGGCGCCGCTGCCAAGTGCTAAGTCGTGCGGCGCGCGCGCTGCACGCGCCCGATTATTTCCCGGAACAGGACTTTCAGATCGTCGTGGCTGATATCGATGATCTCGCCATAATCCGACAGCACGTCGTCAAGTTCGGCGTCGCTGAGAAGCGGCCCGGGCACGGGCGGATGGACGTGGACGGGCTTGTGAGCGTGGTGAGGATAGGAGCGGCCGGTGCTGTTATTATAGATGAGAGCGACCGCACACAGCACGAGTGAGTTGAGCCCGACAGGCACCAGCGCGAAACCATAGCCCAGCGCCGCGATATGCGGGCCACCCAGCACGGCGGTGAGCGCCACCGCGCCGGTTTCAAGGGGCGATTTTATCCAGCGTGGAGGCGTCGCCCAGAATCGCGGCCGTGACATTGCCGCCAAGGATGGACCATGGCGGCGCCAAAGGGCTGGCCGGGACGGCGAACAGCAACACGGTTGAGGCGCCGATGGGTGCCGCCAGCAAGGGCAGAATGGCGGTGTCGCCCGTCACCGTTGTGCAGATCCATCAGGCCAGCCCGATGCCAAGCAGGCCGCCGATGCTGGCCCTGACAATTTCACGCGGATGCGCCAGCGGCATTTGCGGCAGAAAGCGGCGTAAAAAATTCATCAAACGAGAGACATTGCCGACACGCACCATGCTCCGTTTCGTTAATGCCGCGCCATGTAGCTTAAGCGGTGGCCGGATGGCAGGGGGGCGGAGCATCCTGCTTGGCCGCGGGAAATTGGTGGAACAGGATCATTTGCAGACTCTCCGCGATGCGGCGCGCCTTGGTGACGATGGCATGCCCTGCCTCTGGCGGCAGTTCGCGCATCGCGCAGCTCTCCCACAATGCCAGCCAGCGCGCGAACATGGCCGGGGTGAGGGCCGCCTGATGCCGCATATGGGCCGGCACGGGCTGCCCCTTATAGCGCCCGCTGCCCAGCATCACCGAGGACCAGAACGCGGCCAGGCTTTGCTGGTGGACGGCCCAGTCTGAGATGGCGTTGTTGAATATAGGGCCAAGCAGGGGGTCCACCCGCGCTTCGTCATAGAACTTGTCGACCAAGGCCTTCAGGCCGTGCTCGTCGAGCCCGTCAGGGGTAGGCATATTTGTTTGTCCAAAAACAGGTATTTCAAATACCCCTTTATGCCCGTTTGGCGGATTGCACAAGGGCAGGGGGCAGCGTGATAGCTTTCTTACGGGCCGGTGCCGCCGCGCGGCGGCTGGAACATGGCGGCTTGCCCGTGCAGTCCGCCGGCTTCATCGCGCAATTGCCAGACCACGGCGTTTTCAATCCAAAAGCGTTGGCCGGTTTTGGCGATGCGCACGCCACGATAATTCTCGATAAAGCCGTTCCCGGTTACGGCATCCAGCAGGCGCTGGCGCTCCGCGCGCTCAGGCGCTTCGGCCGAAAGCCGCGAGGGCAGGCGGGTGATTTCCTCCCACGCATAGCCGAAGCAATGCTGCGCGGCGCGATTGGCATAGGTGAACATGGGGTCCGCCTGGGTATCGTGCGCCAGCACGCAGAATGGTGCGTGCTGGTACAGCCACAGGGCCTGGAATGTCTTGTCTCTCTTGCGCACCACCGGGTCCGGAATCAGCTCCCGGCCGAGCAGGCGGAAGAAACTGGTTGAAAGCAGGCCAAAGAAAACCGGGTCGTGTGCGTCAACAGGCGGCATTGCTTTTGCGAATAGGAAGAACGCCGGGGTTTAAGCACAACACATCATGCGCAACAACCGAACGGCATTATTCCGGGCGCCTAGCTCACGATTTGCGGCCGCATGTCCTCGCGGTTGATACCGGCCACGACGACGGGCTTCTTCATCGCATCGCGCCGGAAGGGTTCGCCGAGTTCCTGGTTTAGAATCACCTCGATGAAGGTGGTGACCCCCTTTTTCTGCGCCTCGCAGGCTTCGCGCAGGGCGTTGGTCAGCTCGGCCTGCGTGCTCACCGTTACGCCCTTCAGCCCGCAGCCTTCCGCCACCTTGGCATAGCTCAGCTTCTCGTTCAGCTCCGTGCCGACGAAATTATTGCTGTACCACAGTGTGGTGTTGCGCTTTTCAGCGCCCCATTGGTAGTTGCGGAAAATCACCATGGTGATCGCCGGCCATTCCTTGCGGCCGATCGAACTCATTTCACTCATCGAAATGCCGAAGGCGCCATCGCCCGCAAACCCCACGCAGGGCGTATCGGGGTTGCCGATTTTGGCGCCGATGATGGCGGGAAAACCGTAGCCGCACGGGCCGAATAGGCCCGGCGCCAGATATTTCCGACTTTGCTCGAACGTGGGGTAAGCGTTGCCGATGGCGCAGTTATTGCCGATATCGCTGGAGATAATCGCCTCGCGTGGCAAACCGGCCTGGATGGCACGCCATGCCTGCCGGGGGGACATGCGGTCTTTATCGCGTTCGCGGGTATCGTGGTTCCAGCTTGTGCCCTCATCGTCCACCTCATGGTCCAGGCCGGAAAGTTCCTGCATCCAGGCTGATTTGGTCTGATGGATGAGCGCCTTGCGTTCTTCGCGCCCCGCATCCCCGGCGGTTAGCGAAAGCTGGGCCAGAATCCCCTCGGCCACCAACCGGGCATCGCCGCAGATGCCAACAGTGACAGGCTTTGTCAGGCCGATGCGATCCGCGTTGATGTCCACCTGGATAATCTTCGCGGTCTTTGGCCAGTAATCGATGCCGTAGCCGGGCAGGGTGGAGAACGGGTTGAGACGGGTGCCGAGTGCGAGCACCACATCGGCCTTCGCGATCAGCTCCATCGCCGCCTTGGAGCCGTTATAGCCAAGAGGGCCGACGGCCAGGCGGTGGCTGCCGGTGAAGCTGTCGTTATGCTGATAATTGCTGCACACCGGCGCATCCAGGCGCTCGGCCAGCGCCGCGCAGGCGGGGATGGCGTTGGCGAGCACCACGCCGGCGCCCGAGAGGATCACCGGAAACTTCGCGGCGGAGAGCAGCTTCGCGGCTTCAGAAATGGCGTTGGCGCCGCCTGCGGGGCGTTCGAAATCCAGAATGGCGGGCAGCGGCACGTCGATCACCTGCGTCCAGAAATCGCGCGGCACGTTGATCTGCGCCGGAGCGGAAAGACGCTTCGCCTTCAGGATCACACGGTTCAGAACCTCCGGTATGCGCGCGGGGTCCCGCACTTCCTCCTGGTAGCAAACCATGTCGCGGAACAACGCCATCTGCTCCACTTCCTGGAAGCCGCCCTGGCCGATGGTGCGGTTGGCCGCCTGCGGGGTGACCAGCAGCATCGGCGTATGGTTCCAATAGGCGGTTTTTACCGCCGTCACGAAACCGGTCACGCCCGGTCCGTTCTGCCCAATTGCCATGCCCATCTTGCCGGTTGAGCGTGTATAGCCATCGCAGATCAAACCGCCGTTGCTTTCGTGAGCGGCATCCCAAAATGTGATTCCAGCTTTGGGAAACAGGTCCGAAATCGGCATGAAGGCCGAACCGATGATGCCGAAAGCATGT
The DNA here is from genome assembly GCA_018971725.1 of Pseudomonadota bacterium. Classification (GTDB taxonomy): domain Bacteria; phylum Pseudomonadota; class Alphaproteobacteria; order Acetobacterales; family Acetobacteraceae; genus Acidocella. Next base: position 9,156 of record JAGXAE010000013.1, read on the forward strand.
TCGATGCCGTGCATCTGGAGCACTTTTACGAAGGCTTCTTCGGTCGTCATTTTCATAATGAAATCCTCTCCTGGGGTTTGCCTCTATTGTGTAGCCGCCGCCTCACCGGCCTTGGTGGTATGGTTCATATATGTGTCGCCCACGGACTTTGGCTGCCCGGCTAGTACCCTAGGTTGGCTGCGCCGCGATTAGCTGGGCAACCGCCACGGAGGTGAGTGTGGCCTCGGGCGGGTTTGTGCGCGAGGTTAGAATAATGGGCACCGCCGCGCCAAGCACAACTCCTGCGGCGGCGGAAACCGCGACGGGCAGGGGCCCCAATTGCCGCGCGCGCAGCAGCAAATCCGGCGGGCAGAGATAGGCGGGCGTGTCGGCTCCTGGCAAAGACCGCAATTCAGGCGAGGAGGGTGGTGAAGTTCATGGCCAGGCTCCTGCTGCCTCGTCACCGCGCCAGCGGGAAAAACACCAGCGCCAGCCTTTTCTGTTTCGGAAAGGAGCAAGGATTGGTCGTGTTTTTCATATCCAAATCCTCCGGCGTTTCAACACGCCGGTATGTTGATATGGGGTTCTCCCATGCGAAACTTTCCGCCAGCGCTAGCGCATTGCCGTTGCTCAGATCAGAAGAGACGTCAAGCGGCCGGTGATGATCTCGCCAGCCTCCGTGACCATGCGCGACACCAGTTGCGCGCAGCTTGGGATGTCATGGATCAACCCCTGCACCATGCTGGCGCTCCAGATGCCGTGCTCGGTATCGCCCGAGAGCAGCCCCTCGCGGCCACGAGCGCCTTTCACCAGATGCGCCAGCGCCTCAAACGGCGCGCCGCTGGCTTCGATCTCGCGTACTTGCTGGCTGATGCTGTTGCGCGCCACGCGGGCGGTGTTGCGGTAGGCGCGGAAGATCAAATCCGTTGCGCGCTCGTCGTTTTTCACCAGTGCCTGCTTGAAGGCGTCGTGAATCGGGGCTTCCCGGGTGGCGCAGAATCTTGTGCCCATGTTCACGCCCTCGGCGCCCAGCGCCAGTGCCGCCACCAATCCGCGCGCATCGCCGATGCCGCCGGAAGCCAGAATCGGAATCTTCAGCACCTGCGCTGCGGCGGGAATCAGGATAAGTCCCGGAATATCGTCCTCGCCGGTATGACCCGCACATTCAAACCCGTCGATGGAGACGGCATCCACGCCCATGCGCTCAGCGCTTAACGCGTGGCGCACGGCGGTGCATTTATGGATCACCTTGATGCCATGTGTCTTGAACTCGTCCACATGCTCCTGTGGCCTATGGCCCGCCGTCTCGACGATTTTCACCCCGCTTTCGATGATGGCGCGGCGGTATTCCGCATAAGGCGGCGGGTTGATCGAGGGCAGGATGGTCAGGTTCACGCCAAAGGGCTGGCTGGTCATGTTGCGGCAGCGGGTGATCTCCTTCGCCAGCGCTTCGGGCGTAGGCTGGGTGAGTGCTGTGAGAATGCCCAGCGCGCCGGCATTGGAAACGGCCGAGGCAAGCTCCGCCGTGCCAACCCATTGCATGCCGCCTTGCACAATGGGGTGCTCGACCCCGAAAGTTTCGGTGAAGCGGGTGCGCAACATCTGTTCATCCTCCCGGCGGCAGTTATGGGCAGCTTATGGCGGTGGTGGGCAGAATGGCAATAGCGTGTTAATTAGTTAGTTAAATAAGTCTATTGCCACTTGACTTGCACTGCCATAAGCTGGGAGCGAACAAGTTTGAAGGCCGTTGGAATATCCTCTGCCATGAAGCCAGCCTCATCCCCCCGCCGCCGCGATTCCGCGGCGCAATTGCTGGACGCGGCAAGCCGCATTCTGGCGGAGCGCAGCGTTGTGGAGATCACGTTGAGCGAGGTGGCCGCCGCCGCGAAGCTCAATTCCGCGCTGGTTAAATACCACTTCCGTAACAAGGAGGGGCTGCTGCTGGCATTGGCACGGCGCGATGCCGGGCAGGCGCTGGCGCAGCTGCAAAGCCTGGTCGCGATGCAGCTTCCGCCTGAGCAGAAACTTCGAATCCATGTTTTGGGCATCATCAACACCTATGCCCGGTACCCTTATCTCAACCGCTTGCTGCATGAGCTTTTGGGGAGCCAGGACGAGGAGGTGGTGCGGCAGCTTAATGCGTTTTTTGTGAAGCCGCTGGCCACCGCGCAGGGAGCCTTGCTGCGCCAGGGGGTTGAGGCAGGTGTGTTTCGCGAAATTGCGCCGATGCATTTCCACCTTGCCGTGGTCGGCGCCTGCGACCAGTTTTTCTACAGCGCGAAATCCTTGCAATACGCATTTGGTGCACCGGAACTCTCCAGCGGGATGCGTGAGGATTACGCGGAATTCGTGGTGGAAATGGCGCTTAGGGCGCTGCGCAAGGAGTGATGCGGAATGGCGGATGGCGAACAGAAGGCTGTGGTTTCGGTCAGTGAGGCGGTGCGCCGGCGTATGTCCGTGCGGGCGTTTCTGCCAAAGCCCGTCTCGCGGGACGTGGTGGTGGAGATTCTTGACCTTGCCCGGCGCGCACCATCTGGCGGCAATGTGCAGCCCTGGCGCGTGCATGTTCTGGCCGGTACGCCGCTGGATGAGTTGCGCGCTTTGGTGGCCGGGCGCATTGCCGCCGGGGTGCGGGAGAAGGCGCAATACAATGTTTACCCGCCGGGTTTGTGGGAGCCGCACCGCAGTTACCGTTTTGAGCTGGGCGAGGCGCTTTACCGCCTGCTCGGCATCGCCCGCGAGGACAAGGCGGGGCGCCTGAGGCAGTATGACGAGAATTATAGGCTATTTGGCGCGCCGGTGGCGTTGTTCTTCTCTCTGGACCGCCGTTTTGGTTCGCCGCAATGGTCCGATATGGGCATGCTGATGCAGACCATCATGCTGCTGGCGGTGGAGCGTGGGCTGGCGACTTGCCCGCAGGAAAGCTGGAGCGACTGGCCGGAGACGCTGGCCGGGTTTCTTGAGCTCGATCCGGGTGAGATCATGTTCTCAGGCATGGCGCTCGGCTATGCCGACGAGGCTGCGCCGGTGAACCGCTTGCATTCCGCCCGGGCGGAGCTTGAAAGTTTCTGCACCTTCCGGGGGTTTTGACGATGCCGCCCGAGGATACCTCCGGCCCCGCCGCCAATTTGGTTCGGCTGTTGAATGTTGAGACGCTGGACGTGGATTTGTACCGCGGCGCCGTTACCAGCGAGCCTTGGAAACGCACGTTCGGCGGCCAGGTGGCGGGCCAGGCACTGGCTGCCGCCGCCCGCACGGTGGCGCCGGAACGCGCGCCGCATTCCCTGCACGCTTATTTCATGCGCGGCGGCGATGCGCGGCAGCCGATCATTTATCAGGTTTTCCGCGACCGCGACGGCGGCAGTTTTTCCTCCCGCCGCGTGGTGGCGCTGCAAGGGGGCAAGCCGATTTTGAATTTCGCGGCTTCGTTTCATGTGCGTGAAGAAGGCCACGCGCATCAGTTTCCCATGCCGGAGGTTCCGCCGCCGGAATCCTTGCCTGACGAGGCCGAGCTGGTTCTGGCCGCCGAAACCGCGGCACCGGGCGCGCCACCGCCGCCCGGCCTGCGCGGCGCGCTGGAATTTCGGCCGGTGGAGCCAGGCTTGCGCCAGGACAGGCAGCCTCGCCCGCCGTGCCAGCATTATTGGTTCCGCGTGAAGGCCCGGCTGCCGGATGATCCGCTATTGCACCGGGTTATCATCGCCTATGCCTCGGATGCGTTGCTGCTTTCCACCGCCGTGCTGGCGCAGCCTGTGGCATGGACGACCGACCCGCGCCATGTCGCCAGCCTGGATCATTCGGTTTGGCTGCATGGCGATGCCAGGGTGGATGACTGGCTGCTTTACAGCATGGACAGTCCGTGGTCCGGCCATGCGCGGGGCTTGAGCCGGGGGCTCATTTTCACCCGCGCCGGGGTGCTAGTGGCCAGCACCGCCCAGGAAGGATTGCTGCGTCTGCCTTAACGGGCGCCGGCTGTGCTTACCCCCGGCGGCGTTCTGCCGTGGCTATGGCGAGGGACATGGCCACCGCCATGCTGGCCGACAGGGTACGGAAGGCGCCGAGATCTGATTCCACCACTTCCAACCAGGAAGCGGCGATGCTCGCGATGGGAGAGAAGGAAGAATCGGTAATGGCGACAATGGGCACGCTCCGTTCCGCCGCCTGGGTGGCGATTTGTACCGTGGCGGGTGCGTAAGGGGTGAAGCTGATGGCCAGCAGCGCATCTTGCGGCCCGGCGCTGCGGGCCTGCACATCCGCCATGCCGCCCACGTTATCCAGCAGCATATGCGGCAGATCGAGATTGCCGAGCATGTAGGAAAGATAAGCAGAAACCGGAAAGGTGCGGCGTTGGCCTAGTAGATACACCATGCGCGCCCTGGCCAGCGTGGCCACTGCGCTCTCGAAAGCAGCGGGGGCGACGGAGCCGGTGAGGCGGGTGAGGGACTGAACGGAAGTTTCCACCAGCCGTGACAGAATAGGGGCGGAATCCGCGTTTTGGCTGGCTTCGTCCTTCAGCTTGGCGAGGCGTTCCTGATAATCCGGCCAACGCTCGCGCAGGCGGGCGCGCAGCACCTGCTGCAAATCCGAGAAGCCGGAATAGCCGAGCGTCTGGGCAAAGCGCACCAGGGCTGAGGGTTGTACTTCGGCGGCAGCGGCCAGTTCCGCCACCGTACCCAGAGCCATTTCATCCGGCCGGTCGAGCGTGAATTTCGCCACTTGCGCGAGGCGTTTGGGCAGGCTGGCCTGGCGCTCCAGCAGCAGGTCCCGAAGGGAGGCGAAGCTGCGCGGGGCGGGTGAGGGGACAAAATCGGCTGGGGGCATGTAGGCACATTACGCCAATACTCCGGCTTATAATAGAATAAATTTTCTATTTTTGGAATGAAACCTGACTGTTTAAGGTTTTAAACAGAATTTGAATTCCGGTATTGCGCTGAGAATGGAATTGTTGTTTCATAAGATGGATAAAATGGAATTGCGGGCTGTACCGCCTGTTTCGGTTTAAGCTTAGTGAGGATTGGAAAGCCGCATGCAAAAAATTGGTCATTACATCAATGGCAAGGCTGTGCCGGGCGCTGGTTCGCGCGGCCTGCCCGTGTACAATCCCGCCACTGGCGCGCAGAGCAAAGAGCTTGCCGTGGCGACCGTGGATGAGGTGAACGCGGTCATCGAGGCGGCCGCCGCGGCTTATCCGGCCTGGACCGCCACCCCGCCGCTGCGCCGCGCGCGGGTGATGTTCAAGTTCAAGGATTTGATGGAACAGCACGCCGGGGAATTGGCGGAGATCATTTCCTTCGAGCATGGCAAGGTGCAGTCCGATGCGCTGGGCGAGGTGGCGCGCGGTATAGAGGTGGTGGAATTCGCCTGTGGAATTCCCGAACTTCTCAAAGGCGAGTTTACCGAGAATGTCGGCACCAATATTGACAGTTACAGCATGCGCCAGTCTTTGGGCGTGTGCGTGGGCATCACGCCGTTCAACTTCCCGGCCATGGTGCCGCTATGGATGTTTCCCGTGGCTCTTGCCTGCGGCAACAGCTTCATCCTGAAAGTGTCTGAGAAGGTGCCTTCCGCCGCGTTGCGCATGGCGGAGTTGCTGAAGCAGGCCGGGCTGCCGGATGGCGTGTTCAACGTGATCAATGGCGACAAGGAAGTGGTGGAGCAGTTGCTGCACGACAAGCGCATCGCCGCCATCAGCTTTGTCGGCTCCACGCCGATCGCGGAATATGTGTACACCACCGGCACCGCCGCCGGTAAGCGCGTGCAGGCGCTGGGCGGGGCAAAGAACCATCTGGTGGTGATGCCGGATGCGAATTTGGACCAGGCGGTGGATGCGCTGATGGGCGCGGCCTATGGCTCCGCCGGCGAACGCTGCATGGCGGTTTCCGTGGCTGTGCCGGTGGGCCCGATTGCCGAGCCGCTGATCGAGCGCATTACCGAGCGCGCGCGGGCCCTGAAGATTGGCCCCGGCACGGATAAAGAGGCCGAGATGGGGCCGCTGGTCACCGCGCAGCACAAGGCGAAGGTTGAAGGCTATATCGCCAAGGGCGAGGAGGAAGGTGCGAAGCTGGTGCTGGATGGGCGCGGGCTGACATTGCAGGGCAATGAGGATGGCTATTTCACCGGCCCCACGCTGTTCGATCATGTCACGCCCGAGATGAGCATCTACAAGGAAGAAATCTTCGGCCCGGTGCTGAGCGTTGTGCGTCAGAACAGCTTCGATGCGGCGCTGAAACTGGTGAACGACCATGAATTTGGCAATGGCGCGGTGATTTACACTTCTGACGGCGATACCGCACGCGCTTTCACTAATGGCGTGCTGGCTGGCATGGTGGGGGTGAACGTGCCCATTCCGGTGCCGATGGCCTTCCATTCCTTCGGTGGTTGGAAGCGTTCCATCTTTGGTGACCATGCCATCCATGGGCGTGAGGGGGTGCGGTTTTATACGCGCATCAAGACCATCACCTCCCGCTGGCCGGCGGGTATCCGCAAGGGTGCCGAGTTCGCCATGCCGACGATGAAGTAAGGCAGATAAACATAACGGAGGCGGCGCTACTGGTGCCGCCTCTTTCTTTTCGCGGATAAATTTGCGAGGAGAACGGCGCATACCCCCGGAGGAACCATGCGCCTGATTCTCGCTTTGCTGCTGCCCTGGCTCCAGTTCTTCACCATCGGTCGGCCTTTCGCGGGGCTGTTCTGCCTGTTCCTGCAAATCACGCTCATCGGCTGGATTCCGGCGGCCATCTGGTCGGTCTATGCGCTGAGCCAGTATAAGACGGATCAGAAGATCGCAAAGGCTCTTGGCGAACGCTGAGGTTTATTCCTCCAACCGTACCCCACGCCCGGCTCTGTTTTCAGCGCCGCGGAAAGCGCCTTCCCCAGTGTGCGCCGCAACTGGGGATATACACGCGTAAGTAAGCCGCATCCTCCGTATGGGCCGACCCCAGAGGCCCGTGAAAAGCTGCTGGTGCGTGAGCACGTACCCATGGTTTCTTACCAGCAGCAACAGCACCACGATGATGAGCGCATTGAAGCTCACCGCCGATAGACCGGCGCCCTCGGGGCTGCACAATGCATGACGTTCAGCACGCCGCGCTGCGGGTAGGTACCTACGAAAATCGCACGCAAAATCATGAAAAATTTCGAGATGTCATTGGCGATGGGAAAAGTGAAGCGCACGCCGCGTGTGATAAGAAGCTGCTTGCGGATCTCAACGATCTCGAATTGCAACGCCCACATCGGCCTGGGCCAGTGCGGGGGACGTCATTGGTGCCGTCGCCGCGCATCGCTGCCAGCCATTCTTCGTTTTGAACCTTCCTGATATAATCGAGCTTGTTCTGCGGCGCGGGAAAATGGCCGCACACATAAAGATTAGCGGCGCTGTGGCAGCATCCGGCGCAGCACGCCATCCTTCAGGTAAAAATGGTGCAGCAACGCGGCGGCGGCGTGGAGGCCGGCTAGGATGATAATGGCCCAGGCCAGATAATCATGGATTTGATCGACGAAATGTCCGGTCGCCCTGGAATAGCTGCCGAGAGGCGAGGGGATCAACAGCCCGAAAAAGCTGAGCGGCTTGTTGTCGGTCCAGCGGGTGAGGAAGCCAAAAGCAACGACGGCGGCAAGCAGGACATAGAGCACCCGGTGCGTGAGCCGCGCGGCCGTATCCAGCAACGCCGCGCCGTCGTCGAAAAACGTGCGGCCGGGGCGCAGGCGCCATCCCAGGCGCAGCACCAGCACGGCGGTAAGGACCAGGCCGAAGGACAAATGCGCCACGATCATCAAACCATGCACATGGCGAGGAAAAAAGCCCCAGAATTCAGCGAGCAGGAATTGCACCACCACCAGCAGCGCGGTCAGCCAATGCAGGGCGATGGTCAGACCGTCATGGCGGGCAATGCCGGGGCGGCTGGAAAAAGGCGATTCGCTGAATTGAGTCATGGCCCATCCAAAGTTCGATGCAGTTCCCGCGTGCTATAATGGCTTTTTGCTTTCACGCAACGCGAGGGGCGCCGCGTGCTTCTCAAGAAGCCTGGTTAGAAGTGGTGAAATTGGAAACGTAATCAATGCAGGGGAAGGTTTGAGCAAGCTGACTCCCCGGCGATGGCGCTCATGTGGCGAGATTTTAATCTTTTCCATTAGACATGCAGGCAATCTTGAGGCCATATCGGAGCCATGCGCCTGTCTTCGCCTCCTCCAGCCCTTTCACGGGACTGCGCCCTGTTTCTGGACATTGATGGGACGCTGATCGATTTCTCGCTCTCTCCCAGCGGCGTGATTGTGCCGCGTGGTTTGCCGGCGTTGTTGCAAAGCCTGAAACTGCGGCTCGGTGGCGCTTTGGCGCTCCTCTCCGGGCGTAGGCTTACCGATATCGAGGCCATGTTCGGCCCCGGTTTTGCGGTTGGGGCCGAGCATGGCGCCCTTTTGCGGGACGCGGAGGGCTTGGTGGTTGCTGAGACGCGCCCGAACCCGACCCTGGCGACTTTGATCGCGCCGCTGCGTGAGGCGGTGGCCGCCCGCCCCGGTACCCTGCTGGAGGAAAAACGCTTCGGCCTTACCCTGCACTGGCGTGCCGTGCCCGCAATGGCGGGGGAATTGACCGCGCTTGCGGGCCAGCTTGCTGCCCCGCATCCTGAACTGATGCTGCTGCCAGCACATGCGGCGCTGGAAATCCGCCCCGGCGGAACGGATAAGGGGGCTGCCCTTGCAACGTTCATGCGCCAGCCGCCGTTCAGCGGGCGGCGGCCGGTGTTCATTGGCGACGACGTGACCGATGAGCCCGCCATTGCCTGTGCCAATGAGATGGGCGGGATGGGGCTGCATGTGGAGCGGGATTTCGGCGGCGCCACCCAGGCCGTGCGGGACTGGCTTACAGAGAGCTTGCGGTTGAAAGGGGATGAAGATGCGATCGCCTGACTTAAACCTTGCAGTGATTGGCAATGGCACCATCGCCTCGTTGATCGACCGCCATGGCGGGCATGTCTGGTGCTGTTGGCCGCGGTTGGATGGTGATCCGGTTTTCCACACTCTGCTGGGCGAAGCCCAAGGCAAGGGAGAACTGGGAGTGGAACTGATGGATCAGGTGAGTTCCACCCAGAGCTATCTGCCCAACACGCCTATCGTGGAGACCATCCTGCGGGATATTCATGGCAACAGCTTGCGGGTGGTGGATTTCTGCCCGCGCTTCCGGCTTTACGGCAGGGTGTTCCGGCCGCCGATGCTGGTCCGCCGGCTGGAGCCGCTTTCCGGCCGGCCACGCGTGACCGTGCGGGTGCGGCCCGGCTTCGCCTATGGCGCGCAGCACCCAGCACCTTCCATCGGCAGCAATCATCTGCGGTTCACCGGACCGGAGTTTTCGCTGCGCGCCACAACGGATATGCCAATCTCCCATATCGTGCATGAGCACGCCTTCACGCTTGGGCGCCCCGGCACGCTGGTGCTTAGCGCCGATGAACCGCTCGGCCAGTCGCCCGACTCTCTCTACGCGCATTTTCTGGCGGAAACGCGGACCTATTGGGAGGAATGGGTTGCTAATCTGAACGTGCCGTTCGATTGGCAAGATGCCGTGATCCGTGCCGCCATCACGCTCAAGCTCTGCTCTTATGACGATACCGGCGGCATCGTCGCCGCTCTCACCACCTCCATTCCCGAGGCGCCGGGCTCAGGGCGCAACTGGGATTACCGGTTCTGCTGGCTGCGGGATTCGATGTTCACAATTTCCGCCCTCAACCGCCTTTCCGCTACCCGCACCATGGAGACGTATCTGGGTTTCGTGCTGGATACGATCGCAGGGGCCGGCCCGCATGAGCTGCCCCCGCTGTTTCCGATCGCGCCGGGCATGGAGCTGGAGGAATATATCGCCCCGGCTCTGGCCGGTTACGCCAATGGCGATGGGCCGGTGCGCGTAGGCAATGGCGCCGCCCCGCAGCGGCAGAATGACGCCTATGGCTCCATCATCCTCAGCCTCACCCAGCTTTTTTTCGACCGCCGCCTGAAAGTGCGCGGTGACATGGGGCTTTACGAAGAACTCTGCCAGCTTGGTGATCTTGCAGAGCGCGTGGCCTTGGAACCTGATGCCGGGCCGTGGGAATTCCGGGGCATGGCGCGGGTGCACAGCTTCTCCGCCGCCATGTGCTGGGCTGCCCTCTCGCGTCTGGCGATGATTGCGACCACGCTGGGGCTGGAGGCGGAGGCCGCGAGCTGGACCTTGCGCGCGCAAACTCTGCGTGAGGAGATTCTGCGGCGCATTGTCACGCCGGAAGGCTGGCTTTCTGGCGTGCTGGACCAAGAGGTGGCGGATGCCTCGGTGCTGGTGCTGCCGAGCATCGGCTTCATTGAAGCGACATCACCGGAATTTTTCGCTACGCTGGACATGGTGGAACGCCGATTGATGAATAGCGGCTTCGTGATGCGTTACGACGCGCCGGATGATTTCGGCTTGCCGGAGACGGCCTTTTTGCTGTGCAGCTTCTGGTATGTGAACGCGCTGGCGCTGGCGGGCAGGCGGGCCCGGGCAATGGAGATTTTTGAAAGCATTCTGGCGGTGCGCAACCATGTCGGGCTGTTGTCGGAGGATGTCGCGCCGGCGGCGGATGGCGAGCCAGCCCGGCTATGGGGCAATTTTCCGCAAACTTATTCTCACGTCGGACTGATTCTTTGCGCCATGCGGCTTTCGCGCGGCTGGGAGGAGGGGCTATGGCGCGCCTCATAATTGTTTCCAACCGTGTTCCGGATGTCGCGGAAGGCTCGGGGCCACGGGCCGGTGGCCTGGCGGTGGGGCTGGCGGATGCGCTGGTGCCCGGCTCACTCTGGTTCGGCTGGTCGGGCGAACGGGTGGCGAAGCGTTCCGACGAAATCCGCAGCGTCACAGAGGACGGGATCACCTACGCCACCATCGACCTCTCGGAGGATGATTACCGGGAATATTATCTCGGCTTTTCCAATGCCACTTTGTGGCCTTTGTTTCACATGATGCCAAGCCTGGTGAGCTTCGATAACGCAGGCTATGAGGCTTACCGCGCTGTGAACGAGCAGTTTGCGAGAGCGTTGCGGAAGCTGGTTAAGCCGGGCGATCTCATCTGGATTCACGATTACCAATTGCTTGGCGTTGCCGCCGCGTTGCGCCGGCTGGGTGTACACAACCGGATAGGTTTTTTCCTGCATATCCCGTTTCCAGCCCCGGCTTTGTTCGATCTGCTGCCGCCCGCCGAGGAGCTTCTGCGGGCGTTGCTGGCGCATGATGTCATCGGGTTCCAGATCATGCAGGACCGGTGGCATTTCCTCTCCGCCCTGCTTCAGCGTGATTTCGACGTGCAGGGCAATGATGTCCCGCTTGAGGGCCGGTTGCTGCGTACTGTCGTGACGCCGATTGGTGTGGATGTGGACGCGTTCAATCGCCTCGCGGTGCGGGCGGTGCGGCGCGTGGAAGCGCGGCGCGTGGTGGAAAGCCTGGCCGGCCGCGCCTTAATGATCAGCGCCGACCGGCTGGATTACACCAAGGGCCTGCCGGCGCGGTTTGATGCCTATGGCCGGTTTCTCTCGCGTTTTCCCGAACAGCTGCGGCGGATCAGCTTCTTGCAGGTGGCCGCCCCCTCGCGCGAGGAGGTGGACCAGTACAAGGCCCTGCGCGACGAACTGGACTATAAAGCTGGGGCCATTAATGGCGAGTATTCGGATTTCGACTGGGTGCCGCTGCGGTACATGACCCGCGCCGCGGGGCGCGGTGTGCTGGCGGGCATGTTCAGAATATCGCGCATAGGGCTGGTGACGCCGCTGCGCGATGGCATGAACCTCGTCGCCATGGAATATATCGCCGCGCAGGACCCGTTGAACCCTGGCGTGCTGATCCTTTCACGCTTTGCCGGCGCCGCCAAGCTGTTGCCCGAGGCGTTGCAGGTGAATCCTTACGACGTTGACCAGATGGCGGCGGCGATCAACACCTCCATGCTGATGACGCTGGAGGAGCGGCAGGAGCGGCATGTGGCCTTGCTGGAGCGGGTGCGCAGGCATGACGCCACCGCTTATAGCCGCGGGTTCGTGGCGGTGCTTGGCCAGGAGGTCAGCGCGCCAGTGGTGTAGTTGCCGGATAGCGCCGATCTTTCGCTGGCGTTCCGGTTTCTCCCTGGCTATATGCCGGAGGCCATGCGCAACGGTACCGCAAGCCTTCCGGCGAAAAATTCCTGGTTTGAGGTTTTGCGTGTGTTCCTGCGCCTGGGGCTTACCAGTTTAGGCGGCCCGGTGGCGCATCTGGGCTATTTTCGCCGGGAGTTCGTGCTGCGCCTGGAATGGCTGAGCGAGGACGCGTATTCGGATCTCGTCGGGCTGTGCCAGTTCCTTCCTGGCCCCGCGAGCAGCCAGGTGGGATTTTCCATCGGGCTGATGCGCGCGGGGTTTCCCGGAGCACTCGCCGCCTGGACAGGTTTCACTCTGCCTTCGGCCATCCTGCTGGCGCTGTTCGGGTTCTGGGCGCATGCGCTCACCGGGGCGGCGGGGCAGGGGCTGCTGCACGGGTTGAAGCTGGTGGCGGTTGCCATTGTGGCGCAGGCGGTGTGGGGAATGGCGCGGAGCCTGTGCCCTGATAAACCGCGTGCCGGCATCGCCGTTGCGGCGGCGCTGGTGATTCTGTTCAGCGCCACTTCATTGGCGCAGGTCGCGGTGATCGCGCTGGGCGCATTGGCGGGGTTATGGCTTTGCCGCGCCGCGCCCGTAACGGTTTCCGGCCATGCCGTTTTTCCGGTGTCGCGCCGGGTGGGGGTGCTGGCGCTGGCGGCCTTCTTCCTGCTGCTGTTCATTCTGCCGGTGCTGCGTGATGCCACCGGGGGCTCGGCCATCGCGCTGTTTAACGCCTTTTATCGTTCCGGTGCTTTGGTGTTTGGCGGCGGGCATGTGGTGTTGCCGCTGCTGCGCGGCGCTTTCGTCACGCCCGGATGGGTGAGCGATAACAGTTTCCTTGCCGGATATGGCGCGGCGCAGGCGGTGCCGGGCCCACTTTTCACCTTTGCAGCCTATCTGGGCGCGGTGGCCCGCCCGATGCCGCATGGGCTGGCGGGGGCGGCGTTGGGGTTGGCGGGGATATTCCTGCCCGGTTTGCTCGTCCTCATCGGCGCACTGCCCTTTTGGCACGGCCTGCGCGCCCGCCCCGCGGCGCAAGCGGCGATGCGCGGGGTGAATGCCGCCGTCGTCGGGCTGCTGGGCGCGGCGCTGTACAATCCCGTATGGACCAGCGCCGTTAAAACACCGGGTGATTTCGGCGTCGCGCTGCTTGGCTTCGCGCTGCTGACGGTATGGAAAGCACCGCCGCTGCTGGTGGTGGCGGTAAGCGCCCTGGGCGGCGTGGTGCTGGCGATGGCGTAGGCCACGGGGTATTGTGGCAGTATAGGAAACGATGAGTTTCGATTGTTTCTATTTTAATATCACGTGAGGCGTCTATCTTGGCATTGAACAAGAATTTCTGCCGATGAGGTGATGTGATGATTGAACTGAGACCATTTGCGAAACTTGGCGGCGCGGATCATGGGTGGTTGCGGGCGAAGCACCATTTCTCTTTCGCGAATTACCACGATCCCGCGCGCATGGGCTGGGGGCGGCTGCTGGTGTGGAACGATGACAGCATTGCGCCTGGCACTGGCTTTCCCGCGCACCCGCACCGGGACATGGAGATTATCACCTATGTCCGCAAAGGCGCGATCACTCATGAGGATAATCTCGGCAACAAGGGCCGCACCGAGGCAGGCGATGTGCAGATCATGTCCGCGGGAAGCGGCATCCGCCACAGCGAATATAATCTTGAAGCCGCTGAAACGCAGATTTTCCAGATCTGGATTGCCCCGGAACAAGCCGGTGAAACGCCGCGTTGGGGGGCGAGGCCGTTTCCCAAGGGCGAGCGCGCCGGGCAGTTTGTGGCGCTGGCCTCAGGCTACGAGGGGGATGGCGAGGCCCTGCCGCTGCGCGCCCCGGCACGGGTGCTGGGCGCCACGCTAAAGGCGGGTGAGTCTGCGACATATGAACTCGGCCGCGACCGCTTGGCTTATCTGGTTCCGGCGGCTGGCAAGGTAGAGATTGACGGTGTGAGCGTGGCGGCACGCGATGGCGCGGCGATCAAAAATGTCGGCACGCTTACAGTCCGCGCCTTGGAGGACAGCGAACTGGTGCTTGTGGATGTTGCTTAGAGCATAATTGGTTTGGCTTGAGCCGGCAGGTTCACGCCAAACCGATTAAATTGATCGTCAGGACAAAGTTAGAGTGAATGCAATGGTAACGTATTCAAAACGAAATAACATCATACAGTCTATGTTGAGCTGTTAAATTACCGCCGATTGGTTGCAAGATAAAAACTAAATTAAGATGTCATGATATGATTTTTGTAATACATTTCTTATAGGCAGATATCATTTTTATATCGCATCATTGTCGTCAAAAATGGCCTAGTTCATTCAAGCCGTGAGGTTTTGTTTCTGAGCCAAATTGTTAACTATTCGCTATAAATACCCATTGACGCATGCGGCCAAATTGTGATGCTACTTACAGTAACGCGCTGAGGATAAAGCTTACATGGGGCACCGCTTCTCCACCTGGGCCGCTTTGCCGGTTGTCGTCTTGCTATCGGCTTGCGCTGAAGGAGCGCAAACCACTGCCATGATCGCAACATCGCCAGGGGCTATGGCGCCAACCCCAGCTGTCCTGCGCAATGCCATTGCGATTGGCGCCGTCTCTGGCGGGTCGAACACCAACCCGCTGTGGATGTCTGAAGTTTCCGATAGTAATTTCCATGACGCGTTGCAAGAATCACTGGCTAATCAGTCGATGCTCGCCGCAGGTAATGCACGCTACACACTTGATGTCTTGCTTGTGTCTTTGCAGCAGCCCTATATCTCACTGAATACCACCGTAACTGCCGACGTGCGCTATACGCTGCACCGAGGAAATGGCACGCAAGTGGTCTATAGCACCGAACTATCTACGCCCTATACAGCCTCGGTGCTCAAAACGCCGATCGGCTTCATGCGTTTACAAGTCGCCAATGAAGGCGCGATGCGCACCAATATCACCTCCCTGATCAGCGCGCTGCGGGCCGCTGCCCAGCCCGGCCAACCCTTGGCAAACTAATACATATGCTGGCCGCCATTGATGGATAGGGTCGAACCGGTGATGAAGTCCGCATCGTCGTTGGTTAGAAACACCACGCCACGCGCGATATCTTCTGCCTTGCCCAACCGCCCGCGCGGGATTCTGGCAACGATTTTCTCTAACACATCCGCCGGCACCGCGCGCACCATCTCTGTATCCACATAGCCGGGCGCGATGGCGTTCACGGTGATTCCGTTGCGGGCACCTTCCTGCGCCAATGCCTTGGTGAAGCCGTGTATGCCGGACTTGGCCGCAGCATAGTTCACCTGGCCATATTGCCCGGCCTGGCCGTTAATGGAGCCGATATTTACAATACGGCCAAACTTTCTGCCCTTCATTCCCTCGAAGGTGGCTTTGCAAAGGTTGAAGCAAGAGCCAAGATTTGTGTCGATCACGGCATCCCACATATCGCGGGTCATCTTACCCATGACCGCATCGCGGGTAATGCCAGCGTTATTGACCAATATCTCAATGGGGCCGTGGCGGGTAGCAATGTCATTCACCGCGGCGACACATTCATCGAAGTTTCCAGCGTCGAATTTCATGGTTTCGATTCCGGTATCTTTTTGGAATGCCTGTGCCGCCTCTGTATTGCCCGCATAACTGGCAATAACGAGACGTCCAGCTTTTTGTAGTGCAATGCTGATGGCGGCACCTATGCCGCGCGTTCCGCCTGTGACCAAAGCAACTCGAGCCATGGGAACCTCCTCATCGTTGCTAAAATCCTAGCCGCAATAAGCGCCAAACGTAAAGGCCCATAGCCTGGTATCCCACGCAGATTTTGGGGGTGGACAGCACCAGGCTTTGATCTGGATAATGGACTCTAATGCCCGCCAGGGGCGGCCCGGCCGGTAATGCGGCGGATGCAAAGTGACGCGAGAAACGCAACCAGCATGCCCGCGGCGAGCAGCCCGAAGGCATCGCCATATGCAAAATAATTAGCTTGCTGCCTCAATGTATTCCAAAGCTGAACGATGGCTTGCTGGCGTGCGCTGCCAGCATTTGCCAAGCCGTGAGTCTGAAAATATTGTTGCAGCGCGGCAAGACGTTCGCGCGTCGCGGGCTCTAACAGGCTAACATGCTGGTTGATGATAAAGGAATGAAACTTTTCCCGGTTGGTAACAAAGGTTTCCACGGTGGCGATGCCGACCGCGCCGCCCAGATTGCGCAGCATGTTGAACAGGGCCGAAGCCGAGCCCGCATCCGCCGCGGAGATGCCCGCGGTGGCGATCATGGTGATGGGCGGAAATACCATGGCCTGGCCCACGGCGCGGATGAGGTTGGGTATGAGCAGTTGCGGCCCGCTATCATTGGGGCCGAGGTTCAGATTCATCAACAGGCTGATGAAGAACATAAGAAAGCCGAACGATAACAGGCGCCGTGGGTCGATACGCCGCATCAGCCAGGGCATGCAGGGAATGATGAGGAGCTGCGGCAGGCCGATCCAGGCCATCACCAGCCCGGATTGCCGGGCGCTATAGCCATGCGCCTCGGCCAGATAAAGTGGGATCAGATAAACCGCCGCGTAGAGCACGAAGCCGAGCATGAAATTCGCGATTGTCGAGAAACAAAAATTCCAGCGTGTGAGCAGCCGCAGATTCACAAGCGGTGCCTTGTTGCCGGGCCTGAATTCCTGAAACAGGAACAGAGACAACGAGACAAAGGAGATGATGGAAAGCCTGGTGATGAAGCTTGAGCCGAACCAGTCGTCCTTGTTGCCTTCCTCAAGCACGGTTTGCAGCGCCCCAAGCCCCAAGGCCATGGTAAACACGCCAAACCAATCGCCGCGCCATAGCCGGTCCAGATGCATGGGTTCGCGCTTCAGGCCCCAGAACAGGGCCGGGAGCATGGCCGCCCCAGGCACGAGATTGAGAAAAAAGATATAGCGCCAGCCATATTCATCCGTGATCCAGCCGCCGACGGTCGGGCCAATGGCAGGGGCGAAGGTGGCGGTGAGCGCGAACATGGAAAAGCCCAGAGGGCGCGCCCGTTCCGGCAGCAGAGTGATGACGCACACCAAAGAGAGCGGGATAAGTACGCCGCCGGAGAAACCCTGGAGCGCGCGCAGCACCACCATTTCCGGGAAATTGGAGACAAGCCCGCAGGCGGCCGAAAAAAACAAGAACAGGATGGTGTTGGTGATGAGATAGCGCCGGAGCGAAAAAACGCCCATCAGCCAGCCGGAAAGAGGAATCACGATGATCTCGCCGATCAGATAGGCGGTGGAGATCCAGCCGCCATTATCCAGCCCGGTGCCGATACCGCCCTGGATATCCGGCAGGGACGTGTTGACCACCTGGATATTCAGCACCGCCATGAAGGCGCCCAGCAGCGCCCCGGCAACAGAGACCCGTGCCTTGAGCGATACCGATTCTACAGTGCTTTCGCTCATTGCTTATGACGCGTGTCGATACTCGTTTCCACGGACATGCCGGGCCGCAGTTTGCCGATTTCCGCGTCCGTCAGATTGATCAGGATCTTCACCGGCACACGCTGCACGATCTTGGTGAAATTGCCGGTGGCGTTATCCGGCGGCAGCAGCGCGAATTCCTGGCCCGAGGCCGGGTATACGGTGCCCACATAGCCATCCACCTTCATGGCGGGAAACCCGTCAACGCTGATGCTGACGTGCTGGCCGGGGAGAATATTGGTGATCTGCGTTTCCTTGTAATTCGCGACCACATAAACCTGGGAGAGCGGAACGATGGCCATGATCTGCGTGCCGGGTTGCAGGTAATCGCCCACCGCAACGGTTTTGTTGCCGACAATCCCGGCAAATGGCGCGCGGATGGCGGTATGTTCCAGGTTCAGCTTGGCTTGGGCGAGTTGCGCCTTGGCGCGGGCGGCGGCGGCTTTCGCGCCCAGCAGCGCGGCCTTTAGAACATCGACCTGGCGCTGTGCTTGCTGTAGCCCGGCCTGGTCGGCGGCCAGAGCGGCGCGGGCAGTCTGCACGGTTGTGTCCGCTTGATCGGCGGTCTGCACGGGGCTGGCGCCACGGGCGGAGAGTGCCGCGTACCGGCGCTGGTCCTGCATGGCAAAGGCAAGCTGCGCCGTTTCGCCCTCCACCTCTGCCTGCGCCGCGGCGATTTTGGATGGCTGCAAGGCAAGCTGTGCTTCGTCATTGGCAATGTCGGCCTCAGCGCTTTGCAGCCCGGCATCCGCTTCTTTCATCGCGTTCTGGTAGTCGCGCGGGTCGATGCGCGCCAGAAGCTGCCCGGCGGCAACGGGTTGCCCCTCATTCACCGCAACCTCTTTGACGTAGCCGCTAACCTTGGCCGCGATCAGGCTGGAATCGGCGGCAAGATAAGCATCATCCGTGCTGACGAAATATTGCCCGATGAGCAGGTAGTTGATGAGCCAAATGCCAAGGGCCAGCACCACAAGCACGGCACCGGCGCCAACCAGAAGGCGGCGCCGGGAAAAAAACGGATGAATGTCTGACACTCAACAACTCTCGAAAATGCCAGTGTTGAGATAAGGCGGTGTGGTTGAATTACAACCCTGTCAGAGTTTCTCCACCTGAGCGTACTCCAGATCGACCGGCGTGGAGCGTCCGAAGATGGAAACCGAGACCTTCACGCGGCCCTTTTCCTCGTCCACTTCCTCCACCACGCCATTGAAGCTGGTGAAGGGGCCATCCGCCACCCGCACCTGCTCGCCCACCTCGAAGATGACAGCCGGGCGGCGGGTCTCGGTGCCCTCCTGCTGCTGCTTCATGATGCGCTCGGCCTCGGCATTGGTGATCGGGCTGGGCTTGTTGCGGTTGCCCAGGAATCCGGTGACGCGGGGAATGTCCTTCACCAGGTGCCAGGTGTCGTCGGTCATATCCATATTGACCAGGATATAGCCCGGGAAGAACTTCCGCTCGGTGTTCACCTTCTGGGCGCGGCGCACCTCGGTGACCTCCTCGGTCGGCACCACGATCTCACCGATATGGTCGGCAAAGCCCTTCAGCTCCGCCTGTTCTTTTATCTGCTGCGCGATCTTTTTCTCGAACCCGGAATAGACATGCAGGACATACCAGCGCTTGGCCATCGAAATTTCCTTAACCCCCGGCGCCGAAGATGGCGCGCATCGCCGCGCCAATGACTCCGTCCACCGCCAGGAAAAACAGAGAAGTGGCAATCACCATGGCGAGCACGAGACCGGTGAGCTGCACCGTCTCCTTGCCCTTTGGCCAGGTAACGCGGGACGCCTCGGTACGAACCTCGCGCGCGAATTTCAACACGTTGAACGCCAAGACGGTCCAAACTCCAAAAACTGCGAACTTGCTGGGAAGGGATGGCAGGGGCGGAGGGTCTCGAACTCTCAACCTCCGGTTTTGGAGACCGGCGCTCTAGCCAATTGAGCTACGCCCCTATCCGTACCAGCATGGAAAGCGCCTTGCACACTTTGCAGCGCCGAATGTCAAGTGCCTGATGGCACGTGGCGCGCATTGCATGCGGCTGCCCCACCATCCCCGGATGCAATGCGTGGTAATCTTCGGCCAAATGCAATGTAAGGAAATATGGAGCGGGTGACGGGAATCGAACCCGCACAGCCAGCTTGGAAGGCTGGGACTCTACCATTGAGCTACACCCGCGGCGCGCCCACCGTTAAGCCATATCGGCACAATGAAGCAAGAGCAGCCGGATTAATGGCCCTCGCCGGCCAGAATCTGCCGTGCCGCGCGTTTCAGTTGCAGAAATTCCGGGGTTGTTGACATGTCCCAGTTCCGGGGGCGGCCAAGCGGCACGTTCTCGTCCAGGCTGATGCGCCCTGGCCGCGCGCTCATCACCACCAGGCGCGAGCCCAGTATGATCGCCTCATCTATGTCATGCGTTACAAAAATCACCGTGGCGCGGATGCGTTCCCACAATTCGGTGAGAAATTCCTGCATATTTTCCCGCGTCTGCGCATCCAGCGCGCCGAATGGTTCGTCCATCAGCAATACGCGGGGGTGCATCACCAGCGCACGGGCGATGGACACGCGCTGCTGCATGCCGCCTGACAGCTCATAGGGGCGGTGGGTCTCGAAACCTCGCAGGCCGATCAGCTCGATCACCCGGTCCACCTCCCGCCATTCTACCTTGCCGCGCATCTTCAGACCGAAGGCGATATTGTCCCGCAGGCTGAGCCAGGGGTAGAGCCCGGCCCTTTGGAACACCACCACCCGGTCCGGCCCCGGCTTGGTGATCGGTCTTCCATCCAGCGTGATCTGGCCGGAGCTGGGCGCTTCCAGTCCGGCTACCATGTTCAGCAAGGTGGATTTGCCGCAGCCCGAGGCGCCGAGGATGGTCACAAATGATCCATCCTCGACGGTGAGAGAGATCTCGTCGAGTGCCGCCACATTGCCAAAACGTTTCGTGGCGCGCTCGATCGCGATGGGCATTGGCTATTTTGCCGCCGCGGCGGCAAAGCTGGGGTCCACCGCCTTTGCCGGGTCGCTGAGCGGGGAGGTGATGCGGCCGATCTTCAGCAGCACCGTGGAAGTGTTGGCGAGGGTTTTCGCGGTGGCCGCATTGGCCACGCCGGCACCGGTGCCAAGCACGTTCGGGGTGCCTTGGTCCGCCGCTGAGAAAATCTCATAGCCTTTCAGCTCGGAAGCGGCGGTCTTCTCGTCGATTCCGGCCTGGGCCGCCATCAGCGCCAGCGCCTTGTTCGGGTGCTGCTTGGTGTAGGTCACGCCTTCGTCCAGCGCCTTCACGAATTGCGCGGCAAGGGCGGGATGTGCCTTGGCCCAGTTCGTGTCCGCGATGCAGATATTGTAAGACGACGCGTCGCGCGGAAGGTCGGCATCGGTCGTCAGCACTTTCGCGCCATCGGCACGCAACGCGTCAAAAACCGGATCCCAGACGATGGCGGCGTCGATGCTGTTGGTGGAGTAGGCCACCCGCATCTCGGGCGGGGACATGTTGATCTGCCGGACGGAGTCGAACGGCACATTCGCCTGTTGCAGGAAGGTGGCAAGCTCGAAGCTGGCTTGAGAGCCCTGCACGATGGCGATTTTCTTGCC
>JAGXAE010000131.1 GCA_018971725.1 Pseudomonadota bacterium
CACCGCTCCAGATCCTCGGTCCAGTCCGATCCACTCCCACCCATGGCCGGCCTCCACCATGCCGACCATCTACGAATCACTCAAATCTCGATTTGGGAATCCTAAAAATAACCCTAAACTAAATTTCCTACCAAAATAGTGCTAAGGCGCCTTTACGGCCGGGCACGAAGATGGCGGAACGCTCAGCGCGCTAAGCTTTCCGGTCATCACGAAATCTCCGAAATCCAGAACCAGCCCTGTGGCGACGCCGTTTTCATAATACCGCATCGAGGTACGGAAATCCGGGGTCTCATCATCGTTCTTTCGCTTGAAAAACGCGATGTCCACATCCGTGCTGGCATACTTGTCGAGCGCCGGCCATTTGGTCTTCCCTGGGCCATGGTGGCCGAGCACGGTGACGAATGTCGCCTGCGCGCCATCGGTGGTTGTACCGTCGAACAGCAAGGGTGAGATGAAGGTCCTGCCAGCCCGTCCGGCGGCCAGCAGCGCCTCGGTATGCTGCGTCGGAAACAGCGTGCCCGCCGGCATTTTCAGCTGAGTGTTGGCGGGGGTGGTGTATTTTATCACGCCGGCATCATCCGGCCCGGTATGGGTGGCGATGCCAGCATCGTCGATGACCGTCTTGGCGTCGTTATCGCTTTCGCTCAACGAAAAGCTGAACGTCTTGCCGTCCTTGCTTTCCCAGGTAACGTAGTCGCTCACGGATTTGGTGAGCGAGCCGTCCACGTTGCGCACGATCAGCGTCATATGCTGGCTGGTCGCCCAGCCGGTGCAGCCATCCACCACGTTGAAGCTCATCTGCCCGGTGGCACCGGTAATGTCGTGCGTGCGCAGCTTGGAAAGCACGAGATTATAAACCGCGTGCTGGCCGGTGAGCTGGCTGGCAAGGCTGGTATCGGCCAGAGCGGGCAAGGGCGCCAACGCGGCCAGCAGGGCAATTGCGGAAAGCTTCATGCGCGCAATATGCCCGGCCGCAAGGCGCCGTCAAACCGGACGCTATTTCCCGTAAGGGGAGGGTTTGAGTTTTTCTGCCCCGAACCCGGCGCCAAATCCCAGCAAGAACAAAATCAACGCTGGCACGGCAATTGAACCGGCCAGATAGAGCACGCCCTCCGGCGTAAGAGAGGTCAACGGCCAGCACAGCAAATTATCCGCCGCGCTGAGCAGGATGCCAAACGCAGCCCCCAGCACGGCGCCAACCCCGCCCCATTTCATGGCTTTCTTCATCTTGCAGTCTCCTGGTCCCTATAATTTGCCATATTTTGCTTAACCGGCATGCGCGCCGTCAAGCCGGAGGGGGCGGCTACACCGCGCCCGCTAAGCCGGCGGAAAAGCCAGAACAGCTCCTCCGTCTATTTCCAGAGACTGTAATCCCAGGTCTGGGCGCTGTTATCAAGCTTGTTGGCCATGGATTGCAGCAACCCGCGCAGAATTTCGGGAGTTAGCCCTTTCATGGGCACCAGCGTGTTACCGTAAAGCACCTCGCCTTTTCCACCTGGTTGCGCTTCCATCGAGAAATACATGTCGCCGGTATCGCTGTACTGCAGCAGCTTGGCGTAGTTCAGCTTGTCGAGTTTATCCGGCCCGAATGTGCCAAGCCGTACATAGGCATAGGCCAGCGTATCGTCCTTCGATAGCTCGAAATCGATCGTATAGGTGTAATCGGCCAGCCATTGAAAACCGAAGGACTGATTATCGGCCGCCAATGTGGTTATGTAGCCAAGATTGCCTACCATCTGCTGCAACTTGGCCAGCGCGGGATCTTCCTTCCCCGGCGCAGCCACCGCCAAACCGCCCATGGCGATAGAAGCAGCCACACCCAGGCCCAGAACATGCCGTTTCATTTCGCCACCTAGTTTTCGGTTCCATCGGCCTTGCGGGATGTGACGGATACCCTAGGCGTTCGCATAAGCTTTGACGATTAATAATTATGGTTGGTTTACGATTAGCCTTTTGGCTCAGCGCCGTCCCCTGCCCTTGCGCTTGGTAGGATCGTACCCGCCGCCGCCGGGGCCGAGCGGCACCGGGCCCTTCGGTTTTTGCGGCGCGCGGCTGGGGGCGGGCGGTGGCTCCAGCCCCAGCTCCAACGCTTCCAGCCGCTTGATCTCGTCGCGCAGGCGGGCGGCCTCCTCAAACTCCAAATCCGCCGCCGCGGCACGCATGCGCGTTTCCAGCGCCGCGATGCTGGAGGCAAGATCTTTGCCCACGAACTCGTCCAGCCCCGCACTCTTGGTTGGCGCCACGGTCACGTAATCCTGCTCGAACACGGAGTGGATCACCTCACCGATATTCTTGCGAACCGATTGCGGGGTGATGCCATGCGCCTCGTTCCAGGCCATCTGCTTGGTGCGGCGGCGCTCGGTTTCGCCTATGGCCTGTTTCAGACTGTTGGTCATCGTGTCGGCGTAAAGGATCACGCGGCCATCCACATTGCGCGCCGCCCGGCCAATGGTCTGGACGAGAGAGGTAACAGAGCGCAGGAAGCCCTCTTTATCCGCGTCCAGAATGGCAACCAGCATACATTCGGGAATATCCAAGCCCTCGCGCAGCAGATTGATGCCGACAAGAACATCATAGGCGCCAAGACGAAGATCTCGGATAATCTCGATGCGCTCCAGCGTGTCCACATCCGAATGCAGATAACGCACGCGCACGCCCTGCTCGGTCAGGTACTCGGTGAGGTCTTCGGCCATGCGCTTGGTCAGCGTCGTTACCAGCACGCGCCCGCCGCGCTTCGTCACCAGCCTGACTTCGCCTAGCAGATCGTCAACCTGATGCTCGACCGGGCGGATTTCCGTAACGGGATCGACAAGCCCCGTAGGACGGATCACCTGTTCCGCGAACACACCTGCCGTGCGTTCCATCTCCCACGGGCCGGGAGTGGCGGAAACAAACAAGGTTTGCGGTCGGAACCGCTCCCACTCCTCGAATTTCAACGGCCTATTGTCGATGCAGCTCGGCAGCCGGAAGCCATATTCGGCGAGGATGGATTTGCGCGCATAATCGCCTTTGAACATACCGCCGATCTGCGGGACGGTCACATGGCTCTCATCCACAAACAACAAGGCGTTTTCTGGCAGATATTCAAACAAAGTAGGCGGCGGATCGCCCGCGTTGCGGCCAGAGAGATAGCGCGAATAATTCTCGATACCTTTGCAGGAACCCGTGGTTTCCATCATCTCGATATCGAAGGTGGTGCGCTGCTGCAAACGCTCGGCCTCCAGCAGCTTGCCCGTAGCGGTAAGTTCATCGAGGCGCTGTTTCAGCTCCACCTTGATGCGCGCGATCGCTTGCGTCAGCGTCGGGCGCGGGGTGACGTAGTGGGAGTTGGCGTAGATTGAGACATCGTTCAGCACCGCGCTCTGCTCGCCGGTGAGTGGATCAAATTCAGAAATCTTCTCGATTTCGTCTCCAAATAATGAAATCCGCCAGGCGCGGTCCTCGTATTGGGAGGGGAAAATATCCACGTTCTCGCCGCGCACGCGGAAACTGCCTCGGGCGAAGGCCATGTCGTTGCGTCGGTATTGCAAATCCACCAGCGCCTTCACCAGCGCGTCGCGCTCAATCCGCCCGCCGGTTTCCAGCCGCACCACCATCTTGGAATAGGTCTCGACCGAGCCGATACCGTAGATGCAGGAGACAGAAGCGACAATGATCACATCGCCGCGCTCCAGCAGCGCCTGAGTCGCGGCATGGCGCATGCGGTCGATGGTCTCGTTAATCGCACTGTCTTTTTCGATATACGTGTCCGAGCGCGGCACATAGGCTTCCGGCTGGTAATAATCGTAGTAGGAGACGAAATATTCCACCGCATTGTCGGGGAAAAAGCTTTTCATCTCCGAGTAGAGCTGGGCCGCGAGCGTCTTGTTCGGCGCCAGCACCAGGGCCGGGCGCTGCGCTGCCTCAATGATCTTGGCCATGGTGAAGGTTTTGCCTGAGCCGGTAACGCCCAGCAGCACCTGGTCGCGCTCCTGTTGCTCAACGCCCTTCACCAGTTGGCCAATGGCCGTTGGCTGGTCGCCGCTTGGCGAATATTCCGAGACCACGCGTAGCGGCTTTTGCAGCGGGCGCGGGGCCTGCTTCTCGGGAATAAAGGTCAGCGGCAGAGGTGGCAGCATGGCTGTAGACATGCCGCCAATATGGCCCCGCGGAGGCTTGCGGAAAAGCCTTACTTGCCTTCCAGCAGGGCCTTCATCTCGCTCATCGCCTCGGAAAAGCGGGTGTTCAGCTTGCTTATCGCCTCGGCGTTGGATTTCTGGATCAGGTCGCCCAACTCCTTGGTGTTGGCCACGGCATTTTCATAAGCGGTCTTCAGCAATTCCGCCTGCTTGGCGGCCTGGCTGCTTGGCGTCTTGCTGGCGGCAAGATCTTTCAGGGTTTCGGTCAACCCGGCCATGGTCTCCTGCATAATCTCCATATGCCGGCGGGCCACCAGCTGCGCGCCTTCCAGCGCCGCGCGGTTGGCGGCTGTCAGCGCCTCAAGGTTCCGCCGGTGTGCTGCCAGCACCACACCCATGTCCGGCATGGCGGGAATCTTCATGCCCTCCATCATCTTCGTCATGTCGAATTCCGGCATGAAGGGATTCGTTCCTGTGGGTTTCTGGGTCTTCATGGCCATCGTTCATCTCCTGGTCTTGTTGCCGGGGGTTATGGAATAGCTGGATCCTCCGCCTCCGGCGTGGGGGATTCCGCCGGCGGCGCGGCTGTTGCGAATGGTGATTGGCGCTGGACAATATCCTCGGCGCGGGCCAGCGCCTTATCCACCGCCGCCATCGTCGCGGTCAGGTCGGGGCTTTCATCCTGGGCCCAGGCGCGCAGGCCATACAGCCACACGGCCAGCAGTCCGCGCTTCTTCAACGCGCCGGCGAAGCCGGTGGCCTCAACGCCCGCACCTTCCAGCAGCCAGCCCATGGAGGTGAGGTTCATCTCCGCCATTGCCAACGCCAGTGGCGGGCAGAACGGCAGAACCCGCAAAAGCGCCTTCACACCTGCGCGGCGGGGTTGCAGGTAATCGAACCGGCGCATCAGAATGTCGAACAATTTGTCCCGCACACTGCCATCCGCCGCCACATGGCTAAGCGCCGCGGCATCGGCCTGATGGCCGAATTTTCTCAGAATTTCCGCTGTGCAAGGAAACAGAGACCGCGCCCGGGCGAGGTCCAGCCCAGCACGGCGGGCGGCGGCGGCGGCGGATACACGCAGCCACCCTGCTTCCGCGCCCAGGGCAAAAGCGGCATCCAGGAGCGCGGCTTCAAATTCCTGATCGGTCATAGCCGGAAGCTAGTACCGCGACGCCGAATTTTCCAGGAAAATTAGTCGATTGGGTGGAATGTGTCGCGGTAACGCTCGGCCAATTCAACATAACGCGGGCCGATCACGCCCCAGCTGGCGCGCTCCTCGTCGGACATATCCCGTACGTAGCGGGCAGGCGATCCGGCCCATAGCTGCTGCCGGCCAATGCGCTTGCCGGGGCCCAGCAGTCCGCGCGCGCCCAACAGCCCGCCTTCCTCCACCACCGCGCCATCCAGCACCGTGGCGCCCATGCCGATGAAGGCATGATTTTCCAGCTCGCAGGCATGGATGATGGCGGAATGGCCGATGGTCACGTCATCCCCGATGATGGCGGGATATTTCTCATAAGCCACATGCACCACCGTGCCATCCTGGATGTTGGTACGGGCGCCGACGATAATCGGGTTGATATCCCCGCGCAGGACGCAATTGAACCAGATATTGGTCCCTGGCCCCACCCGCACATCGCCAATCAGCACCGCCGTGGGTGCAATCCAGGCCGTGGGGTCGATCTGCGGTTTCAGATTGCCCAGCGCGTAAA
>JAGXAE010000132.1 GCA_018971725.1 Pseudomonadota bacterium
ACGGGAACCTCATCGAGCTGGCATCCTATCTGGGGGCCTGATGCAGCTTTCAGAGTTCGGGTATGAGTTGCCGCCGGAGCGGATCGCCACCGCCCCGGCGCGCCCGCGTGATTCCGCCCGGCTGCTGCATGTGGCGGCGGATGGCCTGCGCGACCATATCGTGCGCGACCTCCCCAGCCTGCTGCACCCTGATGACCTGCTGGTGGTGAACGACACCAAGGTGATCCCCGCCCAGCTCACGGCCAAACGCGGCGAAGCCAAAATCGGCATCACGCTGGACCGACGGCTGGATGACGGCACCTGGCATGTGCTGCTGCGCAATTCCAAGCGTGTGAAGCAGGGCGATACTTTGGTGATCGACCCTGAATTCTCCGCCGAGGTGGTGGAAATGGAAGCGGGTGGCGCCGCCATCCTGCGCTTCATCGCCGATGATTTCTACGCGGCCCTGGAGCGTTCCGGCGCGCTGGCGCTGCCGCCTTACATCGCCCGGCCGGAGGGCATCACTGAGCAGGATAAGAGTGACTATCAAACTCTCTTCGCCGCACATGAGGGCGCCGTGGCCGCGCCCACCGCCGGGCTGCATTTCACCCCGGCGCTGCTAGCGGGCTTGCAGGCGCGCGGCATAGAGATGGCGAAGGTAACTTTGCATGTCGGCGCTGGCACGTTTTTGCCCGTGCGGGTGGAGAATATTCTGGACCATAAGATGCACGCCGAGCGTGGCTACATCACGGAGGATGCAGCCCAGCGCATCAACGCCGCCAAGGCGGCGGGGCGGCGGATCATCCCCATCGGCACCACCGCGCTGCGCCTGCTGGAATCCGCCGCGACGGATAAGGGCGTGTTAAAGCCGTTTGATTCAGAGACAGAGATTTTCATCTATCCCGGCTATCGCTTCAAAATCGCGGATGCGCTGTTCACCAATTTCCATCTGCCGCACTCCACCTTGCTGATGCTGGTCAGCGCCTTCGCGGGCACGGAGAGAATCAAGTCGGCCTATGCCCACGCCATCGCGGCGGGGTATCGGTTCTATTCCTATGGCGATGCGTGCTTGCTGGAACGGGCTACGTGAAACATGGCTGGGCCAAGCTAAGTCTATGGGCCGCCGGTTTACTGGCCGTCAGACTGGCCATCTATGCGCTATATACCGAACACGCTGCACAACTACCCGCCGCTTTATGCCATTGGGATTGCTGGTGGTATGTTCATACGGCCATTTCCGGCTATGACCTTTCCCCCATCGCCACAAAGGGTCTCGGCTACGGCCAGGCCAATTGGGCCTTCCTGCCCCTCTACCCATTACTCATCCATGTTGCGGCATGGACGGGACTCTCAGATGTACAGGCCGGCTTCGTCATTTCGAACATCTGCTTCCTCGGCTTCATGCTGTTGTCCTACCGGTATCTTTGCCTTCTCCGAGCAGCACCAGATCCTTTGCTGCTCTTTGGATTTCTTGTCTCTTTTCCTTACGGAATCTATTTCTCCCTCCCTTATACGGAAAGCCTTTACGCGGCACTGACAATCGCCGCCTTCCTGGAACTTGAGGCACAACACGCGCTGCGCAGCTCTATCTTCTCGTCACTGCTTGGTGCCACGCGGGTGACAGGAATCCTTATGCTGCCCGCCGCCGCTGCGCGGTTGCTGCAAGTTGCATGGCCGCAAATCCGTCAAGGCAAATGGCAATCCGCCATGCCGCGTCTGGCGGATTGGGTTTTGCCTCTGGCGATTATGCCCGTCGGTTTGCTGCTGTTCATGGCCTATCTCTACATGCATGTGGGCAATGCCTTAGCCTTCATCCATATCCAGGCGGCTTGGCAGCGGACATCCGGCAACCCGTTCACCCAGTTGCTCGCAGGGCTAGGCGCCGCAATCTATCCCGGCCTCACACAGGCCGTACGGAGTGACAGTATCCTCCTATCCTGTTGCGGCATTGCCGGGCTGCTGCTTTCCTTCTGGATCGCCCGGCGCGGCCATTTTGCCGAGGCGGTTTTCTTGTCTCTGACGGTTCTGACGGCCGCCTCAACTGGTCTTATTTCCTTGCAGCGCTTTGTTTTGTCCAACCCTGTCTTTTTGTTGTTTCTGTTCTTACTGCTTTCCACCGGCTGGCGGCGACGCTTTCTGCCGTATTTAATCGCTCTGAGTGCTGCGCTGCAGCTTTATTTTTTACATCTCTGGCTGCACAGCAGCCCCTGGCTGGTGTGAGCCGTTTCATCTGGCACTTCCCCGCCATTCCCGCTAATCCCCTCCCATGACGACCCCAGAATTCTCCTTCACCCTGGCGGGCCAGGATGGCCACGCCCGCGCCGGCTTGCTGGCCACCGCCCATGGCGAAGTGCCCACCCCCACCTTCATGGCCGTGGGCACCGCCGGCACGGTAAAGGCCATGACAGCGGACGCCGTGCGCGCCACGGGGGCCAAGATCGTCCTCGGCAACACCTACCACCTCATGCTCCGCCCAACCGCTGAGCGCGTGGCGCGCCTCGGCGGCTTGCACAAGATGATGGACTGGCCCGGCCCCATTCTTACCGATAGCGGCGGGTTTCAGATCATGTCTCTCGCCAAGCTCCGCAAGCTGGAGGAAAAGGGCGTTACCTTCCGCTCCCATATCGACGGCACCCCCTACGAGCTGACGCCCGAGCGCTCCACGGAAATCCAGCATCTCCTGGATGCCACCATCACCATGCAGCTGGATGAATGCACCAAATTCCCCGCCACCCACCGGGAAGCGAAGGACTCGATGGAGCTTTCCACACGCTGGGCCAAACGCTCGCGCGATGCCTTCATCAAACGCCCCGGCTACGGCCAGTTCGGCATCATGCAGGGCAATGTGTACGAAGATCTGCGCCGGGAATCCGCCGCCGCCCTGGTGGAGATGGATTACGAAGGCTACGCCATCGGTGGCCTCGCGGTGGGTGAAGGCCAGGAGATGATGTTTTCCGTGCTGGATTACTGCACGGATTTCCTGCCCGCCAGCAAGCCGCGCTACCTCATGGGCGTGGGCACGCCGGACGATCTGCTCGGCGCCGTCGCCCGCGGCGTGGATATGTTTGACTGCGTGATGCCCACCCGCGCCGGGCGCACCGCGCGGGCCTTCACCTCCAACGGCATCTTCAACATGCGCAATGCACGGTTTATCGATGATGGCCGCATGCTGGATGAAAACTGCCCATGCCTCTGCTGCACGCGGCATACGCGGGCTTATCTGCACCATCTCTTCCGGTGCGAGGAAATGCTGGGGCCGATGCTGCTCACCATCCACAACCTCACCTATTACCAAAGCCTGATGCAGGGCGGCCGCGACGCCATCCTGAACAAGGACTATGATTCCTATTGCGCCGAGGTGCGCGGCAACTGGCAGCGAGGACCAGATTGATGACCGAAGACCGTTACGCCGGGCTGCAACAGCTGGGCACCAAAACCGAACAGCCCAACAACCCCGAAGAGGCCGTGCTGGAGCGCGTGCAGGCGGAGACCGGCGGCAAGAACGCCGTTGTGCGCTTCGTCTGTCCGGAATTCACCTCCCTCTGTCCGATGACCGGCCAGCCGGATTTCGCGCATATCGTCATCGACTATATCCCCGGCGAATGGCTGGTGGAAAGCAAGAGCTTGAAATTGTTCTTCCACTCCTTCCGCAACCATGGCGGGTTTCATGAAGCCTGCACCTTGATGATCGCGGACCGGCTGATCGAATTGCTGTCCCCGAAATGGCTGCGCATTGGCGCTTATTGGTACCCCCGCGGCGGCATTCCCATCGACGTGTTCTGGCAAACCGGCAAGCCGCCCGAGGATGCCTGGATACCGGACCAGGGTGTACCCC
Source organism: Pseudomonadota bacterium (assembly GCA_018971725.1). Classification (GTDB taxonomy): domain Bacteria; phylum Pseudomonadota; class Alphaproteobacteria; order Acetobacterales; family Acetobacteraceae; genus Acidocella. Next base: position 3,815 of record JAGXAE010000132.1, read on the forward strand.
CGTACCGTGGCCGGGGTTAGTTTAAAAAAACAAATTACCGAAAAAGCGGCGGCGCTGGGCTTCGCCGCAACCGGTTTCACCCGCGCCAGCCTGCCGCCGGAAAAACTGGCTTATCTGCAAGAGTTTTTGCAAAATGGCCAGCACGGCACCATGGGCTGGATGGAAGTGCGCGTGGACCAACGTGCCCGCCCGCAAGCCTTGTGGCCGGAGGCTTTGACGGTCATTTCCTTGGGCTTCTCCTATGCACCAGAGAGCGACGCGCTGGAAAATCTTTCCAGGAAAGATGTCGGAAATATCTCCGTCTATGCCCGCAACCGCGATTATCACGATATTATCAAGGGAAAGCTGAAGCACCTCGCGCAATTCATCGCCGCGCGTGGCGAAGGCGTGAAAGTGTTCGTGGATACCGCACCCGTTATGGAAAAACCGCTCGCCGAACAAGCGGGTGTCGGCTGGCAGGGCAAGCACACCAACCTCGTCTCGCGTTCCCATGGTTCCTGGCTATTCCTGGGAGAAATCTATACCACGCTGACGCTGGAACCAGACGAACCTGCCCGCGACCTTTGCGGCAGCTGCACCGCCTGCCAAACCGCCTGCCCCACAAACGCTTTTCCCGCACCTTACAAGCTCGATGCGCGGCGCTGCATCTCCTACCTCACCATCGAACATGCAGGCCCCATCCCCGAGGAATTTCGTGCCGCCATCGGCAACCGCATCTATGGCTGCGACGATTGCCTCGCCGTCTGCCCCTGGAACAAATTCGCCGCCGCCGGGCGCGAGCAAAAACTCGCCGCCCGTGAAGACCTCTTAGCCCCCCCACTGGCCGAACTAGCCCTACTGGACGATACGGGTTTCCGCGCCAAATTCTCCGGCTCGCCGATTAAACGCATCGGACGGAACAGGTTTGTCCGCAATGTGGCAATTGCGCTTGGGAATAGCGGAGAGGCGGCCCTGCTGCCAGTTGCGGAACGATTGGCGACGGATGATGACCCTGTGGTGGCGGAGGCAGGAAGGTGGGCGGTGGAGAGATTACACGGTTAGTTTCGACCCATTTCGGCCGATTCGAAATCGATTGCGAAGTCCCGGAACAGGATATTTATGATACAAATACACACCGGCAGTCGAGCGCCAAGACCGATCTCTTAGCCGGTGTGATCATCGACGGGCTCGTTTGCATGAAATGCCGGCCGGCAAGCGTCCAACCCCAAACCCACTAAAGTTGACGTCTCGTTGCGGTTTCAAGGAGTATGAAACCATGACGCTGCCTCCCGTATCGCCACTGTTGAACTCGTTGTTCAACGTCGCCCGAACAAAATATAGAGCGGAACACGAAGCTTGGGTGCAGCTATCTTACCGTCTCTCCGGGCGGTTCAATCTGGTTACCGCAATTCCAAGCATACAGCGGGAAGGTGATCTCGATATATTGCTGAGGTGCCTCGAAGATGAGTTTAATGTGGACAAAGACGCGTCTGGAATCGATTTCTCACTCCACTACCAGATGATGTTTTCCGAAACGTGGGTCGCTGGTTGTTACGAAATCCTTCGAGCATTTCAACAAAGGGATCGAGAAGCCGTTAAAGTCGGCATGTCAACTTCGGGTGTCACCGAGTTGGTGGAATTCAAATCAATCTTCTCCGACTTCGAGCTTTTGCGAATGCCCATAGCAAAATTTGAAATAGCAAAAGACGACAAGCTAAAGCAGCCTTTGCCTATGCGCCGTAGCGGCGACGACGGAACCAAGCCCATTGAGTTCTATGATCGGACAGACCCCAACCGATTCCACATCATGCCCAGAGGAGCGTCAGCGCGTGGTTCGGCAACGTGGCTTGCACTAGCAGGCCGCTGCAAAACTCATCTATGTAGGTGAGTTTTTCTTTTTTGCGTCGTTTGGGCGGGTGCGGGATTTGTTGCTTCTTTGGCCTGTTCCGGGCCTGCCTTGTGTATCACGCGGGCTGTTGGTTGAGTAGTTTTGGCA
>JAGXAE010000014.1 GCA_018971725.1 Pseudomonadota bacterium
TGTAATGTGCAGGCTGTTCAGCAGGGCCCAATGGGTCCATTGCACGCTGCCCATCACGGCCCAGGCCGGAGTGATCTGATGATAGATGCCAATACCCACGGAGTCCGGCATGGTGATGGAGGTGGTGGCGCTGCTGTTGCCTGCCTCCAAAAGTGCCGCGGTGGCGGGGCTTAGCGCGGAATAGATCGTCGGAACCGTGATGCGCTGCGTGCCGGTGATGTCGTGCCGGATGCGGGAGTGGTAGTCGATGCCGATGCGTGTTGCGTCGTCAATTTTATAGAGGCCGCCGATATTATAGCCAACGCCCACGTCATCGCCATGCACGTCGCCGATCGGATCCTGGCCGGTGAGGGCGCTCAAGGTCGGCACGTTCAGCGCCTGTGTCAGGCGGGCCTCGAAATACTCAATCACCGGCCCGCCGCCGATGGAGAAATGGTCGTTGATTTTGTAAGAAAGTGCGACGCCGAAATCCACGGCGGTAATACTGGAAACGAGGCTCTGGTAACGGCCGACGAAATCTCCCGGGTAGGAGGTGCGCTCGCCATAAGGGGCGGTGACGGATAGGCCGAGCCGCCAATCCGGCGACAGCGCGAACACGCCGAACAACGCGCCCGAGGCTGCGGGAGAGACGGCATTGCCGCCCTGCACGCCGCTTACCCGCCCGCCGGTGAGAGGGTTGGTGTTATAGCCGGAAAACGTCGCGGAGGGGCCGATATAGCTCACGCCGCCATCGACCTCATTCTGGTCGAGCAATGCCATGCCGGCGGGGTTGTACCAGGCAGTGCTGGCGTCATAGGCCTTGGCTTCACTGCCGGTGAAGGCATCGCCCAGCGCATCCGCCGTGGTTTCCCTAAGGGCGAATCCCGAGGCATGCGCCGCTTGGCCCAGGCTGAATGCTCCCAGCGCGCCGCAAGCGGTCGCAGCCAGAAGATGGGTTTTGTATGGCTTGATGCGTCTCATGATATCGGTAACCTCCTCAGCCTATTTTATTTTTACGGGCCACCCCGGCGTGTTTGCTATTGAATAGGGATGAAACCTGACGTAATATGTATGCAAAATACTAAATAAGGACGGAAATGCAAGAGATCTTCTTTAGGCTTCGTGCAAAAATCCTTCTTGTTAGCCTGGGTTGGCTTTTAGGTGTGGCCCCGGCGCTGGCGCAGAGCGGGCCGACGGGGTGGTGGCTGGACCAAACTGGCAAGGCGGGAATTTTGATCTCGCCCTGCGGCGCGGATTTCTGCGGCAGAATCGAATGGCTGAAAACCCCGCTGGACGCATCCGGAAAACCAAAGACCGATATTCACAACACAAACGCCGCGCTCCAGGCCAGGCCCCTTTGCGGGCTGCAAATTTTGGGTGGTTTCGTGCCCGCCGAGAGTGGCGGCTGGCATGGCGGGTGGATCTATGACCCGAAAAACGGCAAGACCTATACATCCGTGATGCATCTGGCGGCGGACGGCACGCTGCATGTGCGCGGCTATGTCGGGATTCCGCTGCTTGGCCGCTCCGAGGTCTGGACCCGCCCGGCCAAAGCGCCAGCCCCCTGCGCGGGAGTCTGACGATGGACGCGGCATGGCGTAGCGGGGCGATTCCGGCCCTGCCGGTGGATGAGCTTCTGGCCCAAGCGGCGGCGCGCCATGCTTTCGTGCCGGCGCTGGATTTTCTCGGCAAGCGCATGAATTATGGCGAGCTTGGTTGCCTTGTGGAGCGCGCGGCGGCTGGGTTTCAACGCCTGGGCGTGGTGAAAGGCACGCGCGTGGCGTTGTGCCTGCCCAATACGCCGTATTACGTGGTGTGCTATTATGGCATTCTGCGCGCGGGCGGCGTGGTGGTGAATCTCAGCCCGCTTTATGTGGAATGCGAGATCCGGCATTTCCTGAAAGACAGCGGCGCGCGCATCGCGGTCACGCTGGACGTGGCCGAGCTGTTCGGGAAATTCGCGCCCATCGTGGAAGATGGCTCGTTGGACCATCTCGTCCTCGGTTCGATGCTGGAAATTCTGAGTCCGCTGAAGCGGGCTGGGTTCTGGCTAACCCGCCGCAAGAGCCTCGCGAAAATTCCCGCCGACCCACGCCATGTTACCTTCCGCCGGCTCACCGCGCATGGGGCGGTGGCGCGGCCAGTGCTTTGCGATGCGGCAAACGATCTCGCGGTTCTGCAATATACAGGCGGCACCACGGGAATTCCAAAAGCTGTGATGCTGAGCCACGCCAACCTCGTCGCCAATTGCGTGCAGGTGGCAAGGCGCCTGCCGGACATTGCGCCTGGCGCCGGTATGTTGACGCTGGTGCCGCTGTTCCATGTGTTCGCGATGACGGTGGCGATGAATCTCTCCATGATGCTTGGCCTGGAGATGATCCTGCTGCCGCGTTACGACAAGGCGATGTTGCGCAAAACCTTGGCGCGCACCAAGCCGCTTTTCTTCCCTGGCGTGCCCACCATCTACGCCAATATCAACGAAGCCGCGGCGAAGGAGAAATGGGAGCTGTCCTCCATCCGCTTCTGCGTGTCCGGCGCGGCGCCTTTGCCGGCGGAAATCCGCACGCGGTTCGAGCAACTCTCCGGCTGCCAGCTGGTCGAAGGCTACGGGCTTTCCGAAGCCTCGCCGGTGGTGGCGGCCAATCTGTTCGGCGCGGTGCGGGATGGCTCCATCGGCCTGCCGCTGGAAGAAACCGTTGTGGAGATTCGCGCGCTGGATGATCCCTCGCGCATCGTGCCCCAGGGCGAGCTGGGTGAGGTGTGCGTGCGCGGTCCGCAGGTGATGCGGGGCTACTGGAACCGCCCCGATGAAACGGAGAATGTGTTTGTGGATGGCGCGCTGCGCACCGGCGATGTTGGTTATGTTGACCCGGATGGCTACATCTTTCTTGTTGACCGCATCAAGGATCTGATCATCTCCGGCGGCTATAACGTCTATCCGCGCATGGTGGAGGAAGCGCTCTACAAGCACCCGGCGGTGCTGGAGGCGGTGGTGATCGGTATACCGGATGCCAAGCGCGGGCAGGTGCCCAAGGCTTATGTTAAGCTGCACGAGGGCGCTGAGTTGAACGAGGCGGCATTACAGGATTTCCTCGCGACCCAGCTTTCGCCGGTGGAACGGCCAAAGCTGATCGAGTTCCGCGACAATTTGCCGAAAACCGTCATTGGCAAACTCTCGCGGAAGGATCTGGTCGCGGAAGAAGCGGCCAGGCAAGGCGCATGAACCTCATCTTCCGGCTGCTGGCCGTTATTCTTGGCGCGACGTGGCGGCCGAAGCTTGGCATGCAGGATGTGTCGGCGCTGAATTTCCGGGTCTGGCCGCTGGACCTCGACCTCAACCTGCACATGACCAATTCGCGCTATCTGGCGCTGATGGATCTGGGGCGGACGGATCTTATCCTGCGCGCCGGGGCCTGGCCGGTGATGCGGCGCGAAAAGCTGGGCGTGGTGCTCGCGGGTTCAGCCATGCGTTTCCGCCGGCCGCTCCCGCCCTTCGCGCGGTTCAACCTTGCCACCAGGCTGCTCGGCTGGGACGAACGCTGGATGTATGTGGAGCAGGTGTTCACCGGACCTGAGGGCGTGGCGTGCAGTGCCGTCATGCGCGCGGCTTTTACGAAGGCCGGGCGGCTGGTGCCCCCAGGGCCGGTGCTGGAGGCAGCGGTGCCAGGCCTTGTGAAGCTGGATGCCCCCGGCTGGGTGGCGGACTGGGCGGCGGTGGAGCAGGCTTTCGCCGGGTAGCGGCGCGCGCATGGCTGTCAGAATTTTGCGGCCGGGGGCAATGGTCCTAAGCTCGCCGTGGCGCGGCTGGAGGCTTTGGAGCAATGACGGCGGGTGGCGGCAAGGCGGCGGATGGCCGTACGGCGCAAATTCTCTCGATCGTCGCGCTCAACGCCATTACCTATTTCCTGATTGGCCTGCCGCTGGCGGTGTTTCCCGGCCTTGTGCATTTCAAACTAGGCTATGGCGCGGCGCTGGCGGGCGGCGTGATCAGCCTGCAATACGCGGCAACCCTTCTCACACGTTCAGTCGTTGGCCGTGTGTCGGATACGCGGGGTGGCAAGGTGGCGGTTTTGGGCGGCCTTGCCTGCGCTTCACTGAACGGGGCTTGCATTCTCGCGGCCGCGAACACGCATGCGCCGTTAGTGGTGTTGGGTTGGCTGCTGGCAAGCCGGCTGTTTCTGGGCGCGGGGGAAAGCGGCACCGGCACGGGGTGCATCACCTGGGGCATCGGGCGGTTTGGCGGTGGCGCGGTGGCGGAGGTCATTTCCTGGAATGGTGTTGCCTCTTATGGCGGCATCGCGGCTGGGGCGCCGGCGGGGGTTGCGCTGATGTATTGGGGCGGGCTAGGCGCCCTGGCGGCAGTGGCGATCATCCTGCCGCTGCTTGGCTTGGCGGTAGCGGCCTTCAAGACTTCAGCACCGCCTGTCGCGGGGGCCAAGCGGATGAGCATGCTCAGCGTGGCGCGGCAGATCGTGCCTTACGGTCTGGCGCTTGGCGGCGGTTCTTTCGGGTTTGGCGTCATCGTCGCTTTCATGGCGCTTTATTACACCGCCCATGGCTGGCAGGGGGCAGCCTATGCGCTCACCAGTTTCGGCGCGTGCTTTGTCGCGGTGCGGGTCTTCCTGGCCGGAGCTATCGGGCGGTTCGGTGGCTTCCGTTCCGCCCTGGTTTCATTCGCCATTGAGGTCGCGGGCCTGGCGCTGCTGTGGCTGGCGCCGGTGCCGCTGGTGGCACTGCTGGGCGCGGCGCTGGCGGGGCTTGGTTTTTCGCTCGTGTTCCCGGCTCTGGCGGTGGAGGCCTTGCAGCCGGTGGCGGTGGGCAGCCGCGGCGCGGCCATAGCCATCTACACGGTGTTCATGGACGTGGCGTTAGGGTTCACCGGCCCGGTGGCCGGTGCGGTGGCCGGGCATTTCGGTTATCCGGCGGTGTTTCTGGGCGGTGCCGTGGTCGTACTGGCCGCATTGGCGCTCACTTTGCGGTTACGCAGCGTGGTGCTGGCGCGCGCGCTTTCGGCTGATCAATCGGTATAGCTAAACCTGGGGCTCGATCCCCCGGATCAGAATATCAACAATCCGGGCGGCGATCTCACTGGCCGCCAGAGCGCCTTCCGGCTCCTGCCAGCGGGCGGACCAACTCAGCGCGCCGACGAACGCGAAGGAGGTCAGCTTCACGTCCGAGATGCTGGCCGAGCCGTCATCCGCCGCCTCCTGCACGAAGCGGCGCAGTGCCTGGTCTATCTCGCGCTTCAGGGCACGAAACCGTGCCCGGCTTTCCGGTGCCAGAGCTTCGTCTCCGGTGCGGATCACGCATCGGCCAAAATCATCCATGATCACTTCGCCATAGCGGCGGAGAAAGACTTTCAGCCGCTCAAGCCCCGGGCCAGGCAACCCAGCGGCCTCCACCGCCGCCTGGCGCAACCGGTCAAGCCCGCGGCGCAGGCACTCGAACAGCACCTGATCCTTGGTGCCGAGGTAATGGTAGATCAACGGTTTGGAGATACCGAGGCTGGCTGCCACGTCATCCAGCGAGGTGGTATGGTAGCCGCGCTGGTTGAACATGCGCACGGCGGCTCGCAGCACAGCATCGCGCTTGGTGGCGCGTTCCTGTTCGCGTTCTGTGGCGTTGCGGAACGGGGTTGGGGTGGCGGGCCTGTCCATCGGCTGAGGCAATTTTTCCCGCAAATGTGGTTGAAACTACGTCCTAGTAAGGGCTTTACCGCCGCGTTGTCTACGCCTCAGGTGAGGCTTCTGCGGCGCGCCAATAATCCAGCGTCTCGGCCAATGTCTCCTGGACGGGAATGCGCGGCGTCCAGCCCAGGCGCTGGCGGGCGCGGGTGGCGTCTATCCGCGCTTCCGGAATTTCCGAGGGCCGCTGCTTGGCCGGATCGGTCTCCACCCGGATGCGCGCCTTGGACAAGCCGAGCAGGATCTCCAGCAAATCGCCGATACGCTGCGTGGTGCCAGCGCCGATATTGAGGATCTCACCGGGCGTGAAGGCGGGCAGGGCCAGTGCCGCGGCATACGCGGCGCATACATCCTGTACGTCCAGAAAATCGCGTTTTGCGTCCAGGTTGCCGGTGGTGAGGACGGGCGGTTGCAGCCCTTCCTCAATGCGCGCGATCTGCTGGGCGAAGGCGGGCACCACGAAGGCTGGCCCCTGCCCAGGCCCGGTATGGTTGGCCGGACGGAGGCGCAGCAGCTTCAACCCCGGCAGTGCTGCCAGCGCGTCCTCTGCCGCCGCCTTGGTCTTGGCATAGGGTGTCAGCGGTTCGGCGGGCGTATCCTCCGTCACCGGCTTCCCGGCCCTGAAGGCCCCGCCATACACTTCCGCGCTGGAGACGAAGACGAACCGACAGGACGGCGCATGGGCGAGCACCGCTTCGGCGAGGTTTAGCGTGCCCTGCACGTTCACCGCCCAGGCATGGACCGGCGCAACAGCGGCTTCGGCGGGGGCCGAGATCGCGGCCAGATGCAGCAGCGCATCAGGTTGCACGGCTTCGATCAGCCCGTTCACTGCGGCGCGGTCCGTGATGTCGAAGGTAGGGGCGAGGAGCTCAATCTCTGGCGCATTTTCCCGCAAATGGCGCTGCAAATGCCCGCCCACGAAGCCATCGCCGCCGGTGAGCAGAAGCCGTGTCATGGTTGCCGTAACCGGCGCAAATCCGCCTCCACCATCTCGGCCGCCAATTCCTCCAGCGTGATTTCCGGCACCCAGCCGAGTGTTTCGCGTGCCTTGCTGGCGTCGCCCTTCAGGCAATCCACTTCCGCGGGCCGGAAGAAGGCCGGGTTTACGCGCACATAATCCTGGTGGTTCAGTCCGGCATGGCCGAAGGCGAGGCTGCAAAATTCGCGTATCGTCACGCTGCGCCCGGTGGCCACCACGTAATCACCTGGCACTTCCTGCTGCATCATCAGCCACATCGCCTTCACATAGTCCCGCGCATGGCCCCAGTCCCGCGCGGCATCCAGATTGCCGAGGTCCAGATGCGTGGCCAGGCCGAGTTTGATCCGCGCCACACCGTCGGTGATCTTACGTGTCACGAATTCGATGCCGCGCAGCGGGCTCTCATGGTTGAACAGGATGCCGGAGGAGGCATGCATGCCGAAGCTCTCGCGGTAGTTCACCGTGATCCAATGCGCGGCCAGTTTGGAAACCGCGTAAGGGCTGCGGGGATAAAACGGCGTGGTCTCGCTTTGCAGCGGCGCCTGCACCAAGCCGTACATCTCAGAAGATGACGCCTGGTAGAAGCGCGGTTTCATCTCCAGCAGCCTTATGGCCTCCAGCATGTTGAAGGCGCCCATGCCGGTGACCTCGCCGGTAAGGATCGGCTGCTGCCAGGAGAGCGCCACGAAGCTTTGCGCACCAAGATTATAAACCTCGTCCGGCCGCAGCTTCGCCAGCACGCGGATGAGGCTGGAGAGATCCGTGAGGTCGCCATCCACCAGCCCCACTTCCCGTTCCAGCCCAAGCCAGCGCAGGCGCTCGACCGCCTTTTCCGCGTTCGAGGAGCGGCGGACGAGCCCGGCTACCCGGTAGCCCTTCGCCAGCAGCAATTGCGAAAGATACGCGCCATCCTGCCCAGAGATGCCAGTGATGAGAGCGGTTTTCATCGCCTTTGCACCGTTGCTTGGCGGGTAATTATCTTCATTTGCAAGACGTTTCTCCATGGCCCTTGGGCAGGATACAACCATCGGCCCGCGGAAGTTTCAACATTGCATGGGCTCGGGGGCCGCCATCGCGCCGGGCCGCGCAAGCCTTTTTGCAGGATTAACTTATTTTCAAGTTGCTTGTTAGGTCGCCGCTGCTTTATTCGCTAGTTGCAATAGCCAAGTGCATCATCGTCCACAAACGGAGGCGCGATCATGGCAAAAGAGGGTGAAATTTCCAATTATTTCCTGCAAGATGTAAACAAGCTGCGCGCCGAGACACAAAAATACATCTCTGACGGCGCGATGACGTCCGATTACAAAGACACGAAGCGAAGTGTGAAACTGCTGCAAGGCGCGCTGGCGACGGAAATTGTCTGCGTGCTGCGCTACACTATGAATTCGATTTCCGTTTCGGGCATCGCATCCAAGAGCGTGGCGGCGGAGTTTGTCGAGCACGCCAATGACGAGCGCGACCATTTGCAGCGCATCGCCGAGCGTATCAACCAACTGGGCGGGGCTCCGAATTTTGATCCGCAGGGTTTGGCCTCGCGTTCGGCCAACGAATATGGCGGCCACGATCTCAGCCTAAGGAAGATGGTGGAACAGAACCTCGCGGCGGAGCGTATCGCCATCGAGCATTACTGTGACCTTATCAATTATTTCCGCAACCGCGATCCCTCTACCCGGGCGATGCTTGAGGAGATTCTGGCGGATGAGGAAGATCACGCCACCGACATGCTCGATCTGATAGGGGATAATGAGGCTCGGCAAGCCGCGAGGAAATAGGCCGGTTCAGCCAGCCTTTACCCAGCCGCTGTCCTCCTGCTTCCAATAGGTGAGGCTGTGGCCAGCCTCCTTGGCCACGCGCCAGCGCTGCCGGGCGGCCAGCACCTCGGCCTCGCTGTTGCCGTCGAAAAGGTCAAACACGCGCGCATAGCCCTCGGGCGGTGTTTCCACGCCGCCCAGGCGGAACAGGAAACGCGCCCCAGCCGGGTTTTCCAACCCGGTGGTCAGATAGACCGGCTGCCATTCCGGGTGTGGCGTTTGCGCGGTGCCATGGGGCAGCCAGTCAGGGTTTTGGCATTGCCAGAGCGCATCGTCCAAAGCCGCCATCTGGCGGTCATCAGCACAGGCTACCACCGCCTTCTCACCCGCCGCCAGGGTGCGGCCCAGCAGCGCAGGCAGCGCCGCGGCAAGGCCTGTGCGGGTGAGGTGGTAGAAGCCGATCTCGCTCATTTCATGCCAAGGCGAGTGCCTTCGCCACGCTCTCGGCAACTTGGCGGAAACCAGCGGCCACGGCGCTGTCCGGCTCAAGCGCCGTCACCGGCTTGCCAACGTCTCCGGCCTCGCGCACGCTCAACTCCAGCGGCACTTCGCCTAGGAACGGCACGCCCATTTTCTGTGCCTCCGCCCTGGCGCCGCCATGGCCGAAAATCTCCGCCCGGTGGCCGCAATTCGGGCAGCAGAAATAGGACATATTTTCCACCACGCCGAGCACCTTTATGCCCACCTGCCCAAACATCTGCACGCCGCGTCGGGCATCCATCAACGCAAGGTCCTGCGGGGTGGAGACGATCACCGCCCCCGAAGGCTTGGCCTTCTGCGCCATGGTCAGTTGCGCGTCGCCGGTGCCGGGCGGCATATCCACCACCAGAACATCCAGCGCCCCCCAGTTCACTTGGCCAAGCAGCTGGTTGAGCGCGCCCATCACCATCGGGCCGCGCCAGACCATCGCCTTATCCTCCGGCACCATGAAGCCGATGGACATAGCCTTGACGCCAAAGGCGACCAAAGGCTGCATCATGTTGTTCAGCACCGCGGGCTTGGCATGCAGCCCCAGCATTTTCGGCAGCGAGGGGCCGTAGATATCCGCATCCAGCAGCCCGACATTCAGTCCGCGCTGGGCCAGCGCCACGGCGAGGTTTACCGCCACGGTTGATTTGCCGACGCCGCCTTTGCCCGAGGCAACCGCGACGATATGCTTCACATCCGGCAGCAAGGGCGGCTCCTGCGCCGGCTTGGCGGGGTCTGCCGGCTGGCCGGAATGGGCGGTGAGCACCACGGTGGCCGATTGCACGCCGGCAAGGCTTTTCAGCTGGTTTTCGATATCCCGCCGCAAGGGCTCAAGCGAGGCCGCTTCCTCGCGCGTGGCGCGCAGGCTCACCTGTACAAGGCCATCCTGCACATGCACGCCTTCAATCCGGCGGCCAATATTAAACGGGGCGAGGGCTTCGCGAATTTCTGCTTCAGTCATGGCATTCAGATAGACCACTCGCCCCCTCTTGCGAAGATCGTCCAGCCTCGCCACTCTCGCCGCATGAAAATTCTGGCGCGCGCTATCCCCGCCCTGTTCCTGCTTGCGGCCCCGCTGGCCAAGGCCACAGACCTCCCGTCGTCCATGGCGGGTGTGCCGCCGTCTCTGGCCAGCCTTGCCGCCAAAGTGGCGCCGGCCGTGGTCAGCATCGCCTCCATGGCGCCTGACACCGGCAACGCGTCACAGGACGATAACGGCGACAATGGCGATAACGGCGCCTCCTCCTATCATCCCGCCGCGGATACGCCAGGCAATGCCGCCTCCACCGTGGTGCCGCCGCCAAAAATCATCGAATCGCTGGGGTCCGGTTTCGTGTTCGACCCCTCCGGCTACATCCTCACCAATGACCATGTGGTGAACGGCGCCAATAACATTACAGTCACTTTCCCGGATGGCACGGTCTATCCCGCGATCATCGCCGGGCGGGATGTGGACGCCGACCTCGCTGTGCTGAAGGTGAATGCCGGGCATCCTCTGCCATTCGTGCCGTTCGGTGATTCCGGGAAGCTGCGCGTGGGCGATTGGGTGCTTGCCGTGGGTAACCCGTTCGGCATGCCCGGCACCAACACCGCCGGCATTGTCAGCGCCTTGCACCGCCAGATCGGCGATACGAAATTCGACGATTTCATCCAGACGGACGCCGCTATCAACAAGGGCAATTCCGGCGGCCCGCTGTTCAATCTGCAAGGGCAGGTGGTCGGGGTGAATTCGGCCATTTACGCGCCCGCCGGTACCTCGGACGGGATCGGTTTCTCCATCCCTTCCGCCATGGCCGAGCCTGTGGCCGAGGCGCTGGCCCATGAAGGCAAAATGACGCGCGGCTGGCTGGGCGTGGCGACAGAGGAGGTGACGCCCGCGATCCAGGCTGTGCTGAAGCTGCCCGGCACCAAGGGCGCGCTGGTGGGCGCTGTGTCGCGCGGGTCTCCCGCCAGCGGCAAGCTGCAACCCGGTGATGTGATCACGGCGCTGGGCGGCGTCGAGATTGCCGATCCCCAGGCACTGTTCATCCGCACCGCTGAGTTTCAGGCCGGGCAAAGCGTCACCGTGGCCTTCACGCGTGGCGGCGTGGCGCAGCAGGCGCAGCTCACGCTAACTGCTCCGCCGCCCGCATCGGATGAGAGCATCGCCCAAACGCAATCGGCGCCTCCTGGCCCTGTTTCGTTACCGGCCTATGGGCTGGGGCTGGCGGGCAAACCGGCGCAGGGTGGCGTTGCCATTACCTCCGCCACTGGCCCGGCGGCAAAGGCCGGCATTGTGGCGGGCGATATGATCCAAAAGGTGAACGGCATCGCCGTTGCCGCTGCGCCGGATGTCCGCAAGCAGGTTGAGGCGCTGCATGGCGACCCCGCTGTGTTGCTCATCACCGGCGCCACGCAGGACGGAAGCAACCCAGGGCCGCGCTGGGTGCCAGTCAAACCCGGCAAATAAGCCTATTGCGGCAGCCAGACGAAATTGCTGATCGCCTTGGCCAGCGCCACGTCCTTTTCCGTCACGCCCCCGGCGCTATGGGTTGAAAGCGCGATGCGCACCTTGTTGTAGGAATTCGACCAGTCAGGGTGATGGTCTGCCTTTTCGGCCAGCAGCGCCACATGTGTCATGAACGAGAACGCTTCCGCGAAGCTTTTGAAGGAGAACTCCTGAACGATGGATTTTCCGTCTTTGCCCGCCTGCCACTTCGCGGGGAGGGATTCGAGTTTGTCCAGGTCGAGAAGTTTGGCCATGGTTTCAGCCCTTTCCTGCTAAAATGCGATTACATCGCTCTAGATGTGATCGCCGGGCCGAGCCGCAAGCTTCGGATTCTTTAACCCTTCAGATGTTCACGCGGCTCAACCCGGCTTCCGTAGCGATGGCGTTCAAGGGCAGGTCCGTCGGTTCCACGGGAATGTCTCCCATCTCCTGCGCCGCATAGGCGCAGCCCAGCCGGAACGCATCGGGCAGCGCGGCCAGTGTGCGGTCGTAATAGCCGCCGCCATAACCCAGCCGATGCCCGTGCTTGTTGAACGCCAAAAGCGGCACCAGCAGGAAATCTGGCGAAAGGCCGGGTGCGTCCGGGTACTGGGTTTTGTAGCGGCCTGTCAGCATGCGGCTGGCAGGGGTCCAGGCGCGGAAGATCAGTGCATTGCCTGGCGGCGGCGTTTCCGGCAGCGCCAAGTGGTGGCCGCGTGCGTGCAGCGCGTGCAGCAGGGGCTTGATGTCGATCTCGCCACGCATCGGGAAGAAGCCGCCCACCACCGCGCCTTTGGGAATAATCCCGCTTGCCAGCACGTGTTTCGCCAAGGCATGGCCCAGCGCCGGGTTTTGTGTTTCGCGCCGGGCCAGCATCAGGCGCCGTAAAGCGGCTTTCTGCATGGCAAGGGTTTCGCTCATGGTGCCGCGCTTATGGCGTCGTGAGGCGGAATTCGATACGTCGGTTCTGTGCGTAATCCGCCGGGGTATTCCCGGGGGCGATCGGGTTGTTCGCCCCCATGCCGGAGGTGACGAGCCGGTTGGACGGCACCCCATCGGCGATCAGCAAATCCAGCACTGCCAGCGCCCGCGCGGCGGAAAGATCGAAATTCGACTTATACGGCCCGCCTTTGATCGGCTGCGCATCCGCATAGCCATCCACCGACAGCACCCAGTTCACATTGCCCGGAATTTTCGCCGCGATCTTCTTCACCGCATCCGCCACTTGGGCGATCTCCGCCTTGCCCGCCGGGGTGATGCTGGCTTCATCAACAGGGAACAGCACGTCACTTTCGAATACGAAACGGTCTCCCACGACCTTGATGTTCTGCTCGCCCTTCAGGCTTTCGCTGAGCGTTTTGAAAAACACGCTCTGGTATTGCTGCAATTCCTCAACCTTGCGGGCCAGCGCCTCGTTGAGCTGCTTGCCGAGATCGGTGATCTGCACATTGTCCTTGGCATCGGCGGCCTTGGCTGCGTCCAGCGCCACCTGCAACGCCGCCAACTGGGCGCGCAGTGCGGCCATCTGTTGGTTCAGCAGCGCGATCTGCGCCGCATCCTGCTTGTTCAGCGTTTGCGCGTCGGTCAGCTTGGATTGCAGGTCGCTGCTATCCGCGGCGGCCTGTAATTCGGAGATTTGCCCCGCGGCCGCGGCTGCCTGGGCCTGCGCATCTGAAAGCTGGTCCTGAAGGGATTTCTGCGCGCTTTGCAAGCCGGAGATGGTCGTGTTGTCGGTGGAAAGCTGCTGGTTGAGGCTGGCATTCGCGGCCTGCGCGGTGGCAAGCTGGGCATTCAGCGCGGCAAGTTCCTGGCTCAGCGTGCTGTCCTTCGATGTTTCCATCGAAAGGCTCTGGGTCAGTTCGGCAATCTGCTCCTTCAGCCGGCTGATCGTGTTGTCAGACCCCGTCAGCGCGCTGGACAGAAATGCCTCCGCCAGCACGAACACCAGCAGCACGAAAATCGTGACCATGAGCAGGGTGGAAAGCGCGTCCACATAGCCAGGCCAGGCTTCCAGCCCGTTGGCGCCGTTGCCGCGCCGGCGGCTCATGATCTTGGCTCCTCCAGCCGCGCGGAAAGCGTGCGGGTGAGCAGCCGCAGGTCACCGCGCAGGTCCGCGACACTTTGGCTGCGGGCCTGCTCGGTTTCGGTGATGAAGCGGTTCAGCAGCAATTCGATATTTCGTAGATGCGCACGGGAAACATCATCGCCGCTGCTCTTGGCGTCTGAAAGCCGCGCCAGCGCCGGAGAGAGCGCGATCTGCGCGCTGGCGATTTTTTCCATCAGCTGGTGTTGCAGGCGCAGCGTATCGCCCAGCTCCGCCATACGGTCTCCCAAGGCGCGCAAGGCGGTGTTGCTCTGCACCCGGTTGTCCTCGCCACGCGCCAGGGCGCGCTGCAATTGGTCCATGTTCTCGGCCGTTTGTTCCAGCAGGGCCTGCACATAGCTTGGCATGCTGGCCTCGCCGTCGCCACCCAGCGCGCCGGTGCCCAGGCGCGTGAGGGTGGCGAGCCATTCCTCCAGCTCGTTAAAAAAGCGATTCATCGCCTGCCCGGCGGTAAGGTCTAAAAAGCCCAGCACCAGCGCGCCGGAAAGGCCGAACATGGAGGCGGAAAACGCCGTGCCCATGCCTGCCAGCGGTTTGGCGAGGCCCGCCTTCAGTTGCGCGAACATCGCGTTCACGTCGCCGCCCGCGAGGCTCATGCCGTTGATAACCTGCGCGACGGAGGAGACCGTGTGCAGCAGCCCCCAGAAGGTGCCGAGCAAGCCAAGGAAGATCATCACCCCGGTGATGTAGCGTGAAAGCTCGCGGGATTCGTCGAGGCGCGAGGACACGCCGTCCAAGATTGTGCGCATGGACTGGCCGGAGAGGGTGATCCGCCGCTCGCCATCGGCCCGCCCGTGCAGCATGCGCGCCATGGGCGCCAGCAGGGTAGGGGGTGTCGCCTCAACTAGTTTCTGGCGGTTGCGGCGGAACTCTTCCACCCAGGCGGCTTCCGGGTATAGCCGCTGCACCTGCCGGATGTTCCAGAACACGCCGAAAATCTCGACCAGGAAGATGACCGAGTTGATCACCGGATTGGCCATGAAGAAATGCGCCAGCGTGGGCGCGAGGGCCGCGGCGCCGCCATAAACCACCAGGCAGAACAGCACCATGCGGATAAGATAGCTGGTGGGCTTGGTCATGGCGGTGCGCTCGCTCCGATCAAGGCTTCATTTTCGTCGGCGCCGGGCACATTCCCGGCGGCGCGGGGGGTGATATTCTGCGCGGGCACGCCGCAGGCGGTCAGCGCATCACGAATCGCGAAGGCGCGGTTCAGCGAGAGCCGCATCGCACCGGAGGGGTCGGTTGGGTCGGCGGGCGCGCGGGTAACCACGGGCACTTGGGTATGCGCGGTGCAGAAGGGTTTCAGCGCGCTGGCGGCTCCGGCGGGCAAGGCGGCGCTGCCGGGGGCGAATTCAATGCGCGCCACGGGCAGCGCAACCGGCTTCGCTGGCGCGGGCGGCTTGGCTGGCGCGGGCACCGGGGCGGGCTTTGGCGCGGCTTTCGTCGCCTGTGGCGTTGGAGGCTTGGCGGGCGCGGCAGGCGCAATTTCAGGCTTGGGGGGATGATAATGCTGTACCTGCGCCTTATGCACGGGCGGCCGGGCCACAGCGGGTTTGGCTATTACCGCCGGGGCAGGCGCGGGCAGGCCCTCCAGCTGCCGCAGGGCGGCCGTATTCACGGTCACCTGCGCGGTTGCGCAGGCCGGGAACAAGGAGACGAGACAAGGGAGCCAGAGCGGAATCTTCACGTCTGGCAGCCTAGCCTCAACCCTGCTTGGCCGCCAGACCGTCCCGCACCAGTTCCAGAAGCTTCGGGTGCAAATGCGGATTGGCCGCCACCACCACGGAATCAATATTATCCTTGCCTTCGCCATCGGTGGCATAGCCGCCCGCCTCGCGTACGATGAGCATGCCCGCAGCGATATCCCACGGCTTGATGCCCATTTCCCAATAGCCGTCATACCGCCCGGCCGCGACCCAGGCGAGGTCCAAAGCAGCCGAACCGAAGCGGCGCACGCCCGCCGTGGCGGGCATTAGCGCGCCCAAAGTGCGGGCGAAGGCGAGCCGGTTGCTGGCGGAGGTAGCGGCGAAGGGAATACCGGTGGCGAACAGCGCCTCCTTAAAATCCCGCCTTGCGGAAACACGCAGCCGCTTGTCGTTCAGATAGGCGCCGATGCCCTTTTCCGCCCAGAACATTTCACCATTCACCGGGCAATAAACGATCGCGGCGTTAATCTCGCTGCTACCATCCGGCAGGCGCTTTTCCAGCGCGATGGAGATGGCCCAATGCGGAATGCCATGCAGGAAGTTGGTGGTGCCGTCCAACGGGTCCACGATCCAGCGCCAGGCCCATTTGTCGGAACCCGAGGCGCCGCTTTCCTCCATCAGCAGCCCATAGCCGGGGCGTGCCTTTTCCAGTTCCTCGCGCAGCGTCGCTTCAGCGCGCATATCAGCCTGGCTGACGAAATCCCCAGGCCCCTTCACGGAAACCTGAAGATTCTCAACTTCCAGGAAGTCGCGCAGCAGGCGCTTCGCCGCTTTGTTGGCAGCGTTCTGCATCACCGTCATATGCGCGGAAAGGCGTGGCATCATGGCGAAACAATCCTTTGAACAAAAAGCCGGGCGGCGGGTCGCCCCATCCGCCCGGACAAATCCTTCCCAAACCGGGCAATCAGCCTTTGGCGCGTTCCACGTAAGAGCCGTCCTCGGTGCGCACGACGATCCGCTCGCCGGCCTCGATGAAAGGCGGCACCAGCGTTTTCACGCCGTTGGAGAGCTTGGCGGGCTTGTAGGAGGACGAGGCCGTCTGCCCCTTCACCACCGGGTCAGCTTCCACAACTTCCAGCGTGGCGTGCGGCGGCAGGGTGATGCCAACCGGATCGCCTTCCACCAGCGCCACGGAAACGGGCATGTTGTCCTGCAGGAAGGGTGCGGAATCACCCAGAATCGCGGCGGGCACCATGAACTGCTCGAAGGTTTCGGGGTCCATCAGCACCAGATTGTCACCATCGGTGTAGGAGTAGCTGTAATCCCGGTCCTCGGTGGTCAGGCGCTCCACGGTGTCGGCGGTGCGCCAGCGCTCATTGGTCTTGTTCCCGGTCTTCAGGTTACGCATTTCCACCTGGATGAAGGCGCCGCCCTTGCCTGGGGTGATGATCTGCTGCTTCAGCACGGTCCAGCGCGCACCCTCGTGCTCGATGACCTGGCCGGCGCGGATAAGGTTAGCCTGCTGCTTCATATAACTGCCTTGCGGATTGAAAACTGAATGATCGTGAGGCCGGGGCTTACGCCGCCCTGGCGCCAGAGGCAAGGGTTCTGGCGCTCCGCCGGGGTCAAACCACGTCCCGGGCGGGTAAATGGCGTGTTCATCTTTGCCGGTGCCGATTAAGCGGCTGTTCAGAATGGCGGGGTTAGGCTGGGTACAATCTCAGGTCGAGGATATGCCGCAAAACGGGGCATTTTGTGAGGATTACCCCGATGAATTCCGAGTTCCCGGATGTTGCGCGGCGTATTACAAAAGCCGGTTGCGCGCCGCTTCTGGCCTTGCCGGCAGTGCTTTCATGCAACGCGCCGGTGCTGGCGCAAACGGTGATCGGCGCCAGCCAGAACACCGCCTTGCCGCTGGACGGGCTGGCCGGGCCGGTTGAAATCGCGTCCGGCGTCAGCATCACCACCACCGGGGCGGTCGCGGTCAGCGCCAGCCTGCCGGCGCAGCTCGTCAATGCCGGGCAGGTGCAGGATTCGGTGGGTATCGGCATTTCACTGGGCGGCGGCGGGGTGGTGGCCAATACCGGGCTCGTTCATGGCGGCAGCTATGGCGTGCGCGCCACCGGGGCCGCCGCCACGGTTACCAATTCAGGACAGATCGGCTCGGGATATGACGGCGTCAGCCTCAACCGCGGCGGCACGGTGAGCAATACCGGCTCCATCTTCGGCGCGCATATCGGCGTTTACACCGGCAACGGGCTGGGCGTGGTGCAGAACAGCGGCACCATCTCCGCGCATACGGGCGACGCGGTTTCGCTTTATTCCGGCGGCAGCCTCACCAACACTGCCGGGGGCGAATTGCTGGGTGGATATTCGGGCGTCTATGCGGGTGGCAACGGTTCATCCATCACCAATGCCGGGCTTATCTCCGGGCCGCTTTTCGGTGCCTACCTGATGGGTGATTCCGCCATCACCAATAGCGGCACCATCGCGGGCGGTACGGGTGGCGTGATCGATATCGGTCAGGGCGGCACGGTGTTGAACACTGGTGTGATCCATGGCGGCCAAACGGGGGCGCAATTCGCCGCAGGCGCCAGCCTGGATAATGCCGGCACCATTTCCGGCGGGGTGAAGGGCGTGCAGCTTGGCAAGGGCAGCGTGCTCACCAACGAGGAAAGCGGAGTGATCACCGGCCCCACCGGCGTTGTGGCGAACGGCCCCACCACCATCGACAATGCGGGCACAATCGCCGCTGGGGCGGGCGGCAACGCCATCAGCCTCTACTGGGGCGCCAGCAGCGTGACGCTGGAAACCGGCAGCGTGGTTGAGGGCGCCGTTGCCGGCAACGGCACTGCCAGTACCGTGAACCTTGTTGGGCATGGCAGCCTCTCCACCGATATCACCGGCTTGCAGGCGGGGCAGGTCAACATAATGCAAAACGCCGTTTGGACCGCGAGCGGCAACTGGGCCGCCGGGCATGTGGTGAATGCCGGCACGCTCACAGCCGGGTTAGTGGGCACGCCGCTCACTATCCAGGGCGATTACACGCAAACCAGCGCGGGCATGCTGCGCGTGGTGGTCACACCGCAAGGCATGAATCACCTCATTGTCACCGGCACGGCGCATCTGGCGGGCACGTTGGCCTATGTGCTTTCGCCGGGCACCTACCAGCCGGGCAGCTACAGTTTTCTCACGGCGGCGGGGGGTGTGACCGGAGATTTCTCCTCCGTGCAGATAAGCGACGCGTCCCAGCATAGCCTGTCACCCTCAGGCATATTGTCGGCAGCCTCCAACAGCGTGGTGACGCTGACGACCTCCCAGGCGCTTGCCGGCCCCGGCAGTCAGGCCGCGTTGACGCTGAAGCAGGCAGTGGTGGTGGCGCCCATGGATGGCGCGGTATTCGCGGATGCAAGCCAGGCTTTGGCGTTGGCTGGTACGGCCTCGGGTCAGGCGTTGCTGGCGCGGGCGGACGGGCAGGCTGGCGCGCCTTGCGCTGCCCCGGTCCTGGCCGGGCAACAGGGCGATGCCGCGAATGTGGCGGCGGCGTTGGCCAGCGGGCTGTGCGGCATGGGCGGCTGGGTGCAGGCCACCGGCAGCGATGTCTCGACAGATGGCGCCTATGATTCGCGCGGTGGCGGATTTCTGGCCGGGTTGGACCGCCCGGTTGGCCGGGGCCGCGTCGGTGTCGCCGTCGGGTACGACGCACAGAATCTGAAAGACGAGGCAGGCGGCAAGGCGTTTCTGGGCGCCGTGCGGTTGGGTCTCTATGGCGGGCTGAATCTGGGCCGCGTCATTTTAAGCGCCGAGGTGATGGACGGGCTGGTGAACACCAACACCATCCGGGCCACCGGGGCTGGGGGCGCTTCCGCCAGAGGTCATGGCAATGTGCTCTCGGCTGGCTTGCAGGCCGGATTTTCCGTTTCCGCCTGGGGTGGGGTGTTCCGCCCGGCGACGGGGCTGGAAATCACGCGGTTCTCTTTCAGCGGGCTCAACGAAACCGCCGCCGCGCAATCCCTCGCGGTACGGACCACCGCCGCCAGCGGTGTATATGTGGCGCCCTATCTGCGTCTCACCGCCACTCGGAATTTCATCACCGCGCGGGGGCTGGAGATCAGCCCAAGCGCCACGCTCGGGCTGACAGTGAACGCCACAAACCCGGGTGCCGCGGTATCTATGACGGCGCAGGACGGCACGTTGTTCAACGCCGCGCCATTGCATCTCTCGCCGGTGGCCGGTGAGGCGGGGTTGGGATTGACGGTTGGGCGGGGGAATTGGCGGCTCTTGGCCCGCTATGCCGCCACGCTGGCCGGGAACTGGCACGCACAAAGCCTGGAAGGCGGATTGCTAGTGAGATTTTAAGGAATTTAGCTAATCAATTAATTGATTTTTTGTCTATGCTTGTTCCGAGTTCCTGGGGGTGGCGCGCCCGGCGCGGGTGATGACCACCACGCCATCTCCGGCCTCCACCACAATATCCGGTCCCGGACGGTTGATGGTGTCGCCCTCGCGGCGATTGATCGCCACCACGAACAGCGTGCCCTGCGCGACACGCTCGATCTGCTCCACCTTCTGCCCCGCGAAGGCGCTACCGGCGGAAACGGGCATCACCTCCAACTCCAACCCTAATGTACGTAATCCGCCGCCCAGTGCCCGCATGCGTGCCGAATCAGTGAGCTTGGCGCTTTGTGGAAAGAGAATGAGCTGGGCAATGCGCTCGGCGCCGATATGGGTAGGCTCCACCACCGCGTTGGCGCCGGCGCGCAGCAGCTTGCTTTTGGTGCTGGCGGCCTCGCCGCGGGCGATGATCTCGATATCCTTGTTCAAATTCCTTGCGGAGAGGGTGATGAACACATTTACAGCATCGTTCGGCACCACACAGGCCAAGGCCCGAGCCCGGCGCACACCGGCTGCTTCCAGCACCTGCTCATCTGTTGCATCGCCGGAGAGCGTGATGTGCCCGCGTTCCGCCGCTTCGGTCAGTTTTGCCTCGTCGCGGTCCAGGATCAGAAATTGCGTCCCTCCGGCGGTCAGTTCTCCGGCCAGCATGTGCCCGATGCGCCCATAGCCGCAGACGATCACATGCCCGCTCATCTTGCCGATCTGCGTTTTCATCCGCCTGTTTCCTAATAATTGCTGGATCTGCCCGAAGGTGATGAACTGCACCAGCGCGCCGGTGAGGAAGATCATACCCGTGCAGCCAAGCATGATGGTGGCGAGGGTGATCGCCCGTAGCTCAGGCGTGACGAGCGGGTGCACCTCGTCATACCCCACGGTGAAGACCGTAATGATCACGAAATAGAAGGCGTCGCCCAGGCTCCAGCCCTCGGCGGTAAAGGCGATGGTGGCGCAGACGATGACCACCGCCATGAACACCACCCCGCCGATGAGGTTGCGTGCCGGGCTGTCGGAAAGCCGTCTCATCCTTGGGGCCATAAAAAACCCTTCCGCGGGCGGGCCGCGGAAGGGTTAGCGCGTTCTGCGGGCAGGCGGCGCATCAGCCCCGCTTGTCGGCGGGCACGTAGTCGCGCGGCGGCTCGCCGGTGTAAATCTGCCGGGGGCGGCCGATGCGGTTCGTTGGGTCCTCGATCATTTCCTTCCACTGGCTGATCCAGCCCACCGTGCGCGCCAGCGCGAAGATTGGCGTGAACATGGTGGTGGGAAAGCCCATCGCGCTCAGGATGATGCCCGAGTAGAAATCCACATTCGGGTAAAGCTTGCGGGAGACGAAATACTCGTCCTCCAGCGCGATTTTCTCCAGCTCCATCGCGAGGTCGAGCGTGGGGGAGTTCTTGATGCCAAGTTCGCCCAGCACCTCGTAGCAGGTTTTCTGCATGATCTTCGCGCGCGGGTCGTAGTTTTTGTACACGCGGTGGCCAAAGCCCATCAGCTTTACGTTGGATTCCTTGTCCTTCACTTGTTTGATGAAGTCCGGGATGTTGTCCTTATGGCCGATCTCAGCCAGCATTTTCAGCACTGCCTCGTTGGCGCCGCCATGCGCCGGACCCCAGAGTGAGGCGATGCCCGCCGCGATGCAGGCGAAGGGGTTGGCGCCGGTGGAACCGGAAAGCCGCACGGTGGAGGTGGAGGCATTCTGCTCATGGTCCGCATGCAGAATGAAGATGCGCTCCATCGCCTTGGTCAGCACCGGGTTCGGCTTGTAATCCTCGGCCGGAACCGCATGGAACATATAAAGGAAGTTTTCGGCGTAAGAGAGGTCGTTGCGCGGATACATGAAGGGCTGGCCGACATTGTATTTATACGCCCAGGCGGTGATCGTCGGCATCTTGGCGATGAGCCTGAAGGCGGAAATCTCGCGCTGGCGCTCGTCGTGGATGTCGATGCTGTCCGGGTAGAAGGCGGACATGGCGCCGACCACGGAGCAGAGCATCGCCATTGGGTGGGCATCGCGGCGGAATCCATCCCAGAAGCGGCGGATCTGCTCGTGCAGCATGGTGTGGCGGGTGATGCCGTTGGTGAAGTTCTCCAGCGCCGCCGTGCTCGGCAATTCGCCGTTCAGCAGCAGATAGGCCACTTCCAGAAAAGAAGAATGTTCAGCGAGCTGCTCGATTGGATAGCCGCGATGCAGCAGCACGCCCTCATCGCCGTCGATATAGGTGATCGAGCTTTCGCAGGAGGCGGTGGCGCCATAGCTGGGATCGAAGGTGAACAGGCCAAGCTCGTTCTGAAGCTTGCGTACATCCACACAGGCTGGGCCGAGCGAACCGCTTAGCACCGGCAAGTTCGCGGCCTTGCCGTTGAAGCGGAGGGCCGCCGTGCCGGCCTGCTTGCTGGTAGCGGTTTGAGCCATGTTCTTCACCTTCTCGTTTTGGAATGCTTATAACCGCCAGGAGGGGCCATCCTGACGGGACGGGGTGCGCGAAGGGTTATTCAATCCACGGCCCTATGTAAAGCCGATTGCCGCGCCGCAGCATGGCGCGGCACGGGACAGAGCGGGCTTGAAATCGTGTCCCTGCCGCCTAGCCGCAAGGAATTTGGCGCTGAAAACGGCGTTTCAGCCGCGCTGGGCGGCTATAAATTATGGGGCGCGATGAGGCCGGGGCGGGACATGCCCGCCCTCGGCGGTGGTTTTTACACCTCGAAAGTGAGGTTTTCCGGCCATTCCGGCTTGGTCATGGCGCGGGGCATGTGGATGCCGCACTCCGTTTTCGCCCGTCCGGCCCAACGGCCGGAGCGTTTATCCTCGCCCGGCAGCGGCTTTGCGGTGCAGGTGGCGCAGCCGATGGAGGTGTAGCCCTGCGCTTGCAGCGGGTGGTGGGGCAGGCCATGCGCGGGGAAATACGCCTCCAGCATCGCATCGTCCCAGAAGGCCAGGGGGTTGATGGTGATGCGCCCGTCCGCGCCGGTTTCCTGCAATTCCAAGTTGGCCCGGGTGGCGGACTGGCCGCGCTTACGTCCGGTGATCCAGGCTTCAAAGCCTTCCAGAGCCTCATCCAGCGGGTTGGTCTTGCGGATGGCGCAGCACAGGTCAGGGTCTTTTTCCCACAGCCGTCCGTCCGGGTCATAGGCCGCGAGCTGTTTGCCAGAGGGGCGGATGGAGCGGACGCCGGTGAGGCCCAGCTGTTCCACCAGCGCATCCCGGTAGGCCAGAGTTTCAGGGAACAGTTTGCCGGTATCGAGGAACACCACGGGCAGGGATTTATCGATCTGCGCCACCATGTGCAGCAGCACAGCGGATTCGGCGCCGAATGACGAGACCAGGGCGATCTTGCCGGGAAATTGGCGTGTTATCGCGTCGGCGAGGGTTGAGGTGGCGTCGGACGCGGGGGAGAGACTGTCGAGCAAGGCGCTTGTTTCCATGGCGGGCTGCAACAAAAAACTGCAAATGGGGCGGGGCGGATCAATTGGGGTGGGTGCGGATCAATCCGGGGTTTTAGGGCAGGAGAGCCAACAGCGCTCCTCGACGATATCGCCGATGCGCCGCGCGGCTTCCGCCATGGGCATTCGCTCCTCGCGCCAGACTTGGCGCAGAGCGGCGATTTCCTTCACCCTGGCCGCCCAGCTTTCCGGGAAGCAGGCCTCAAGCCGTTGGCGGATCGCGCCGGCAAGGCCGGGAGCCTGGCCATTGGTGGAGATGGTGAGTAGCAGATCCCCCCGGCGGATTTCGGCGACGGAGTTGAAATCACAAAATTCCGGCACGTCTTCCACATTCACCAGCACTTTTGCGGCGCGCGCGGCTTCGGCCAGGGGCCGGAAGGCGATCTCATCCAGTCCAGTGATCCAGAGCAGATTGAGCTGGCCAATTTCGGCGGCATCCGGCAGGCGCGCCACGGCGCCAGGACCAGCCTCGCGGGCAAGCTCGGGGTCGGTGGTGAAGATTTTCAGGCTGTCCCCAGCCCCGGCCTGGCGAAGGCCGCGCAGCCGCCGCAAGGCCGTCGTGCCGGAACCGGCAAGGCCCAGCCGCAGCAGGGATGGATTAAGTGCCAGAGGAATCATGATACCTTAGAAAAGGTTTTTTTGCTGAATAGCAATGCGGCGGAAAAAAATAATGTAATTTTGCTAGTGCGACTGAGTGGCATGGAAGTTTTTTTCTTGCCTTGCCAAGGCCGGGCAAGGCTGAACCCCGTTTGCGGCGCTGCGTCAGCCCAGGGAAGGGGCTGTGAACGCTGGCGTGATCTCTTGCAATTCATGGGCCGCCAGCACCATCGAAAAAATGGTGCCGCCGGGGCCGGTGCGCTCCAGCATCAGCTCGCCGCCATGGGCGCGGATCAAATCCCGCGCGATGGTGAGCCCAAGCCCGGTGCCGCCGCTGCGCGCGGAACCGGCGAAGGGTTTGAATAGATTGGCTTTGGCGCGTTCCGGCAGGCCCGGCCCGTTATCTGTAACCGTTAACCTGGTATGCTCGGCGCGGGGTTCAGCGGCGAGGCTAACGAGGGTGGCGCCAGCCTCGGCGGCATTGCGGATAAGATTGGCGAACACCCGGTGAAGATGGCTGCGGTCTAGCGGCAGTTCCAAATCCTCGGGCACCAGATTCTCAATCGTCAAGCCGGCGCCGTCTGGGGCCAGCATCTCAGCGACCTCGTCAATGAGCGCGCGGATGCGCACCGGCGAGCGGTTGACAGACATGCGGCCCTCCCGGGCGAACTCCACCGTGCTGGAGACCAGTTGCGCGGCGCGCTCAACGGAAGGAATGAGCATCCTTGTGGCGCGTTTCACCACGGGGTCCTCCACATCCTGTAGCCGGTCCGCGACCAGCAGGGCCGAGGAGAGGATGTTGCGCAGGTCATGCGCGATTTTCGCGACCGCCGTGCCCACTGCGGCCAGCCGGGCATTGCGCCAGAGGGCGGCGCGCAGCTCTTCCTGCATGAGCTTCAGCTCCCGTGCGGCGGAGGAGATGTCGTCCTTCGGGCGGTTCGCCAGCAAATTGAGGCCGCAAATATCTGCCTCCTCTGGCGCTTCACGGAAGTGGATGATCGAGGCGGTGAGAATCTCCATGGGCCGCACCAGCAGCCAGTTGAGCACCGCATAGACCAGCAAGCCGGACAGCAGCGAGACGATGATGATCATGCTGAAGGCCTGCTGCGCGTAGAAGCGGAGCCGGGTGGTTAATGACGAGGCGTCGGCATCGACGATCATGACGCCGCCGGGGATAATGGCGGAGGGAAATAAGACGGCTTCCTCCGACGGCGCGAGCCCGGCGATCCGCCGGCAGATCGTGATGTAGCCACGGCCAATCGGTTCGTTGCCCGGGGTGACGAGATGCAGATTCGTGGCCTTGTAGCCGCTGACTTGCCAAGTTGCCGTCCGCCCGCGTGTGGAGATCAAAGTGAGGCGTTGCACGCCCGCCAGGAGCAACAAATTATTGGCTTCCTCGGTATGGGGCGATTGCAGGGCGAGGGCGGCGATGTCGGCACGGCCTTTCAGCTCCTGCATCCAGTACAGGCGCTGCTGGCCTAAAACCGGAATCGTGGCCAGGATTTCGATAATCAGGATCGATAGGACGGTGCACCACAGCAATTTGCTGGATAGCGAAACCGGTTGCGGTTTGAAGCGCGCGAGCCAGCTCATGCGGCTTGCAGTGCGGCTGCGGCGGCTTTGCGCCCGGCGGCGAAAAGCTGTTCGAGGAAGGGACGGTCGGTATTGAGCTTGGACGATAAAGGATGCCGGGCCAGCGCTTCGTCGGCGCAAATATCCAGCAGCTTCACCTGGCGGGGCAACATGGAAAGCTCGGCCGAAAGCGGCGCCTGGAAGGCGATCTCGTGCAGGCGGTGGACGATATCCGCCGTGGAGCTTGGCACGCCCTGGCGCCGCCGGGGCTGGGCGCGGATGAGGATCAGCCGCTCGGGCCTGGGGGTGAGCACGGGAGCCAGGGGTGGGTTGCAGCTATAGCCGCCATCCCAATAATGCCGGCCTTTTATTTCCACGGCGGGAAACATCATGGGGATGCAGGCGGAAGCGAGCAGTTCGGATATGCCGACCTGCTTGTTCGAGAACACCACGCTCTCGCCGCTCTCCACGTCCGTGGCGCCCACATAGAGCCGGGCAGCACCTGGGCTGCGCAGGGCCGGAACGTCCAGCAATTCGCGCAGCAGCGGCTCCAGCGGGTTTTGCCCCATCGGGTTCAGCTGCGCCGGGTCGAAAAGCCGCAATGCCTGGGTAAGACCCGTCCAGGCGAAATCCTGGCTCAGTGCCTTCGTCGTGTCCCACATCCAGTCGAGCGGGGTGACGGGGATGTTGCCGAAGAGATTGCCCTCCATCACCTTGGTCCAGAGCATCGACACCGTCTCTCGTGCGCCTTGCCGCCCGCCATTCACCATGCCCTGCACCGCCATGGCGGCGATCATGGCGCCGGAGGAGACGCCAGCGATGGCATCGAAGCCCAGCCCCGCCTCCAGCAACAGGTCCAGCGCCCCCCAGGTGAAGGCGCCATGCGCCCCCCCGCCCTGCAAAGCGAGAACGGTTCCGGAGCGGGGAGGAGTGTGTGTTGGCATGGGAGTAACGTTTTTTTGAACTTACGCTCCGAGTCTGCGCAACCATGGCGTTCTCAGCCGGGCGGCGGAAACCCCAGCCCGGCGGCGATGCGATTCCAGGCGTTGATGGTGGCGATGGCGGTGCAAAGCTGGGCGAATTCCTCGCCGGGGAAGGCGCGCGCGGCATCCGTCCGCTCGGCTTCGGTGAGATGTGTGTGGGCGAGGGCGGTGAGCCGCTCCGTCCAGGCCAAGGCGGCCTGTTCACGGTGGGAGAAAGCCCCGGAGTCGCGCCAGGTGGCCAGCAGGTCCAGCTTCGCTTGGGCGACCCCCAACCTGCGCGCGGCGTTGAGGTGAAACGAGGTGCAAAAAGCGCAGCCGTTTAGCTGCGAGGCGCGGATTTTGATGATTTCGGTCAAAACCGGATCAAGCCCTGCGGTTTTCATGGCGGCGGTCAGGCCGCGCAGCCCCGCCGTCACGGAGGGGTAAAGTTTTGAGAATTCGTCGAAATTCATACTGGGCTCCTCAGTTGGCCGGCATTAGAACGCTTGCCGAGATTGACGGGCAAGGGTGCTGCCGCCTATACCCCGCCAACACGCCGGACCGGGGACGGTCCGGCGATTGGTTTTGTTTGTTTTTTGCTGGAGTAGAACGCCGTGAAACGGACCTATCAACCTTCCAAGCTCGTCCGCAAGCGCCGGCACGGGTTCCGCGCCCGCATGGCGACGGTCGGTGGCCGCAAGGTGATCGCCAGCCGCCGCGCCAAGGGCCGCGCCAAGCTCTCCGCCTGACAGCGCGCCCGGCGCGCTGCCAACGCTGATGGCCAAGGCCCAAACCCCGCCCGCCCGGTTAACCCGGCGCGCCGAGTTTTTGCGCCTGGCCGCGCGGGGGCAAAAGATCGCCAAGCATGGCTTCGTGCTCCAGGCCGCCAAAGGCGGCCAGGAAGAAGCCGTGCGCGTGGGCTATACCGCCACCAAGAAGATCGGCAACGCCGTCATCCGCAACCGCGCCAAGCGCCGGCTGCGGGAGGCGGCGCGGCTGGTGCTTGCCGGGCGGCCCATGCCGGGGGTTGAGTTGGTGCTGATCGCGCGGCGGGAAACCGGGGACATGGAATTCTCCCGGCTGAGACAGAATTTTGCCAAGGCGCTGGACGAGGTGCTCTCATGAGCCCCGCCGCCCTGATGCTTTCCGGCGCCGTGCGCGCCTATGAACTCACATTGCGCCCGGTTATCGGCGCGAATTGCCGCTATTACCCCTCTTGCAGCGCCTATGCGCGCGAAGCCCTGGCCTGCCATGGCGCGGGGCGGGGCAGCCTGCTCGCGGCACGGCGCATTTTGCGCTGCCACCCTTTCCACCCCGGCGGATACGATCCGGTTCCCCTTCCCAAGGATAGCTGACCCTGATGGACACGAAGCGCCTCATTCTCGCACTTTCTATATCCTTCGGTATTCTGGGCATCTTTACTGTCGTGCAGGAAAAATTCTTCCCGCACCCGGCACCCAGCCCGGCGCAGACTGAACAGCAGGCCCAGCAGGCCGCCGGCACCAAGCAGGCGGCGATTGAGGCTGGTGCGCCCGGCACCGCGCAGAACGCGCCCGCCAGCGGCCCGCGCCTGGCCGTGGACGCGCCGATGCTGAAAGGCAGCATCGGCCTCACGGGTGCTGTGTTCGACGATGTGGTACTGAAGGATTACCACGAGACCGTCTCCAAGAATTCGCCGCTGGTGCAGATCGAGGGCCGGCGCGGGGGGGATACACCCTCTTATGCGCAGTTTGGCTGGACAGCCTCCACCGGAGTGAAGGTGCCGGGCAACGATACGGTATGGACGCCGAGTGCCCAGGAACTGACGCCGGGCACGCCTGTGACCCTTTCCTGGGATAACGGCCAGGGGCAGATTTTCCAGCTCATCCTGAAAATCGACGACAAATTCATGTTCACCGTGACGCAGAACGTGGTGAACCATGGCGCCTCCGCGGTCACGGTGTTCCCCTGGTCGCGCGTGGTGCGGGATTACAAGCCGAAAGAGCAGTCCAACTGGGTACTGTTCGACGGCCCGCTGGGCGTGTTCAACGGCACGCTGAAGCAGGAAGGCTATGGCCCGCTGAAGAATAACGGCGAGAAGGCGCCGGATGGGGTTGCCTATTCCACCTCCGGCCCCGGCGGCTGGAGCGGCATTACCGACAAATACTGGCTAACCGCCATCGCGCCCGCGCAAACCGCGCAGATGAACGCCTGCATGAGCTACAACACGGTGAGCGAAGGGGACGGCGGGGCGTATCAGACCAGCTTCATCACCCAGAACCCGCAGAACGTGCCGGCCGGCGGGCAGGCCAGCTTCACCAGCCATCTCTTCACCGGCGCCAAGGTGGTGAAGATTCTGGACTACTATCAGAGCACTTATAACATCCCGAATTTCTACAAGGCGGTGGATTTCGGCATGCTCTACGTGCTGACCAAGCCGATCTTCTTCTGCCTGGACTGGCTGAACACGCTGACCGGCAATTTCGGCCTGGCGATCATAATCTTTACCGTGGGCGTGAAGCTGATCTTCTTCCCGCTGGCCAGCTACTCTTACCGCTCAATGGGCCGGATGAAGGCGCTGCAACCGAAAATCGCGGCGCTGAAGGCGCAGCACAAGGACGACCAGCAGAAGCTCCAGCAGGCGACGATGGAGCTGTACAAGACCGAGAAGATCAACCCGGCCTCGGGCTGCTTGCCGATGCTGTTGCAAATTCCGGTGTTCTTCTCGCTTTACAAGGTCATCTTCATCACCATCGAGATGCGGCACGCGCCGTTCTATGGCTGGATTCATGATCTTTCCGCGCCAGACCCCACGAATATCTTCAACCTGTTTGGCCTGATTCCCTTCGACCCGACCGCGATCAACCCGATCCTGCATGTTGGCCTGCTGCCGATCATCATGGGCGTTACCATGTTCTTGCAGCAGAGATTGAATCCGGCTCCGGCGGACCCGGCGCAGCAGCGCATGTTCCAATTCATGCCGATCATTTTCACCTTCATGCTGGCGCGTTCGCCCGCGGGGCTGGTGCTATACTGGGCATGGAACAACATTCTTTCGGTGGGGCAGCAATGGCTGATCATGCGCAGGGCGATGGCGCCCAGGCAGAAAACGGCTCCGGCGAAGGGCTGAATTTCGACAGCCCGGGACCGACGCCCGAGCAGTTGGAGGCGGGGCGCAAGCTGTTCGCATCGCCCTGCGAGTTCTTTTATGCCGCTCAGGCTTTGGAGCATCTGCCGGAACCGCGGGGCAACGAAATCGCCCTGGCGGGACGCTCCAATGTCGGCAAATCCTCGCTAATTAACGCCATTGCCGGGCGCAAGGCGCTGGCGCGGGTTTCGCACCAGCCGGGGCGCACGCGGCAGCTGAATTTCTTTGAATGTCAGGCCGGGCCGGTGGTGCTGGTGGATATGCCGGGTTACGGCTACGCCGAGGCGCCGAAGGAGATCAAGCGCGACTGGCAGGGGCTAATGCTGGATTATCTGCGCGGCAGGCCCAATCTGCGCCGGGTGTTTCTGCTGCTGGACGCGCGAGTGGAGATAAAGGTCTCGGACGAGACGGTGATGGAGTTGCTGGACCGTTCCGCGGTTTCATTCCAGATGGTGCTGACCAAGGCGGATTCCGTGAAGCCAGGCCCCTTGAAGCGCAAGCAGGAGGAGGTTTTGGCCCTGGCGGCCAAGCATCCGGCGGCGCTGAACCGAATCATCACTACTTCCAGTGCCGGCGGGCTTGGCATAGAGGAAATGCGCGCCGCGATTGCCGAATTCGTTGAATGAGGACGAAATGAACAGCCAAGACATCACAGACGCCGCCCGGGAAGCGCATATCGTCACCAAGGTGCTGCCCTATCTGCGCCGTTACGCCGGGGCGACGATCGTGGTGAAATATGGCGGCCATGCGATGGA
>JAGXAE010000133.1 GCA_018971725.1 Pseudomonadota bacterium
GCCGGGAATACGCATTGGGTGAGGCCGTAATGGTCCCGCAGATCGATGAATAACAGCCCGCCATGGTCGCGCTTGGCGTGCACCCAGCCGGAAAGCCGGGCCGTCTGGCCGATATTTGCCGCCCGAAGCGCGGCGCAATGATGGGTGCGGTAGGCGTGAATCTGTTCCATGCGCGGGAAAGAAACCGGGACCTGCTTCCTGTCAAGCGGCGGCAACGCTATGGGAGGAACATGAACGAAGACAAGATCGAATTCATTGCCACGGCCGAGGCTTTGGCCGCCCTTTGCGCCCGGTTGGAAGGGGAGGCTTTCGTTACCGTGGACACGGAGTTCATGCGCGAGAAAACCTATTACCCCGAGCTTTGCCTGGTGCAGATCGCCGGGGCGAACGATGTGGCGGTGGTGGATGCGCTGGCGCCGGGGATGGATCTGTCCCCGTTGGGCACGCTGCTGGCGAAGCCGGAGGTGGTGAAGGTGTTCCACGCCTGCCGCCAGGATGTGGAAATCTTCCTGCTGTTGTTCGACGCCGTGCCCACTCCGCTATTCGACACCCAGGTGGCCGCCATGGTGGCAGGGTTCGGGGACCAGGTGGGGTATGATTCACTGGTGGCGGCCCTTACCGGGGGGCATATCGACAAGGCGCACCGATTTTCGGACTGGTCGGCCCGGCCGCTTTCCAAATCGCAGATCAACTACGCCGCCGCCGATGTCACGCATCTGCGCGAAGTGTACGAGAAGCTGCTGGCCAAGCTGGGGAAGGAAGGCCGGCTGGAATGGCTGGCGGAGGAGATGGCCCTGCTTATCCGGCCAGAAACCTACCGGGTGGACCCGGAGCGCGCTTATGAGCGCCTGAAAATCCGTTCCAACAATCGCCGTCAGCTCGGGCTGGCGAAAGCCATCGCCGCCTGGCGGGAGCGCGAGGCCCAGCGAATCAACATCCCGCGCGGGCGATTGCTGAAGGATGAGCAGATCCCGGAAATCGCTTCATTGGCGCCGGATGATGCCGAAAGCTTAGCCAAGGCGCGCGGTATTTCCGCCGGATTCGCCAATGGCAAATCCGGCGTTTCGCTGCTGGCCGCTATTGCAGAGGCCAAGGCGTTGCCGGAAGCCGATCTGCCAAAGCCGGAGCGCCAGCGCGACGCGCCGAAAGCTTCTCCCGCGCTGGTCTCGCTGCTGAAAGTGCTGCTGGCGGCGGCGGCGGAAAAGAACAATGTCGCGGCGCGGCTGGTGGCGAGCGGCGATGATATCGAGGCCCTGGCCCTGGACGAAACCGCCCCGAACCCGGTGCTGGAAGGCTGGCGGCGGGAGATGTTCGGGGAGACGGCCTTGCGCCTGATCCGCGGGCAGATCGCGCTTTCCACGCAGGGCAAGCGGATCAAGATTATTGAATTGTGAGTCGGCTCGCCGCCTTCGACAAATTCTGCGCCAGGCTGCCCGGCAGCCATATGGTGGTGCAGTGGGGTGGCAGCCATGTGCACAAGGTGGGGCCGAAAATGTTCGCGGTGGGCGGCGGCTTCCTGGGTGAAGATTCATTTGTATTCAAGGCCACACCGCTGGCTTTTCAGATCCTGTGCGAACAGGGGCTGGCCACACGCGCGCCTTATTTGCCGCGCGGCAACTGGCTGCGGGTTGAGGGCGGGGCGATGAGCGGCAAGGATCTCTTCGCCCATATCGAGCAATCCTACCGGATGATCGCGGCGTTACTCACCAAGGCTGAACAGGCGCGGCTGGGCCTTGGCTGAACTGCGCCCCGCCCACCCTGGCGAGGGGCAAGCCCTCTATGACATCACCAAAGCCGCCATCGAGTCCGGTGCCGTCGGGCATTACAGCCAGGCGCAGATTGCCGGATGGATGAACGGGCGGGACGGTGCCTATTACGAGGCGCTGATCGCGGCGGGTTTCATTATCGTAGCGGGCGAGGGGGAGATACTGCTTGGTTATGTCGAGGCCGGGCCGGGCGAGATCACCAGGCTGTTCATACGCCCGGATGCGGCGGGGCAGGGGCTGGGACGGCGCTTACTGGAGCGCGGTATTAAAATGGCTGGGCCTGGCGATATTCGGCTGAACGCCACCCTCAACGCCGCCGGATTTTACGAACATTGCGGTTTCATCCCTCTGGGACAGGAGATGTATTTCCATGATGGCAGCGATGAGCCGGTGGAGATCGTGAAGATGGTCCGCCGGGCGGTTTAGGCAAACTCCGCCAGCAACCAGTCCGCGAAAACCCGCGCGGCGGGGCTCAGGCGCTCGAAATGCGGCGCCACCAGCCAATAGGCGCCGCAGGGGATGGAAGTTGCAAAAGGCTGCACCAGATCGCCCGTGCGCAGCATGTCCTCCACCAGCACATTATCGCCCAGCGCTACGCCATGGCCGCGCGCGGCGGCGTCCAACGCCAGTGAGGTACCGGCGAAAAGCGGGCCCGGCTGCGGCGGCACGTCCGGCAGCCCCGCCGCCACAAACCATTGCTGCCAATAGCTGCGTTTTTCCTCATGCAGCAGCGTGTGTTCCAGCAGGCCGGCGGGGGTAAGCGGCGCCGCGCCGGGCTCCAGCAGGTCGGGTGAGAGCACCGGGGACATCACGGCCTTGGTGAGCAGTTTGGCCTGCATGCGCGGCCAGGAGCTTGCGGAACCGCTCCAGCGGATGCCGATCTCCGCCTCGCCGGCGCGGAATTCGATCATCCGTGCCTCGGAGACGATCATCACCTCGATATCCGGGTAGGTTTCGCGGAAGCGGTTCAGCCGCGGCACCAGCCAGCAGGCGGCGAAGGAGGGTTCGACGCTGATGCGCACCGGCTTGTCCGGCGGGGCGGCGCGGATTTCCTCCAGAATGCGGGACATATTGTCGAAACTATCCGTCAGCAGGCCCAGCAGCGCCTGGCCGCGCTCCGTTAGCGTTACCTGCCGGTGGCGGCGCAGAAAGAGGTCGTGCCCTAGCATTTCCTCCAGCTCCCTGATCTGCCGGGAGATCGCGGCCTGAGAGACGAACAACTCCTCCGCCGCCAGGGTAAAACTCTGGTGGCGGCCGGCAGCTTCGAAGCTGCGCAAGGCGGTAAGGGGCAGGCGGCCGCGTTTCATCGCATAACCTCAAGTCATCTGAGGAGGACGATATACTCGTTTGAGGCGCGTGCCTATCCGGCGTTATTTACGCCGCGTTGAACAGGCTTTGAACAGGAGATTTTAAAATGTCGAGGGCGTTGGGCCAGATGCTGCTGATGATGTTCGCCGGTTTCAGCGGCGCGCCGGAGCAGGATTTGCGGGAGCAGCCCGAGCCGCAGGTGGGGGTGGAACAGCGCCCAGGCAAGACGAAGCGCGAGGCCAAACCCAGCCCTTCAAGCCCCGCCCGGCACCGGTATCATCTCGCCTTCCCATAACGCTTCCGGCTCCTGCCGGCGGGTGATCAAGGCGAAGCCGCCTTGGTCCACCAGCACGGCGGCGGGGCGGGGGCGGGCGTTATAGGCGCTGCTCATCACCGCGCCATAGGCCCCCGCATCCAGCAGGCCAAGGCGTGCGCCGGGCCGCAAATCCGGCAAGGCGCGGTCCTTGGCAAACACATCGGCACTTTCGCAGATCGGCCCCACCACATCGGCGGGTGTGGCGGGGGCGTGGAAGGCGCTGGCATCCACGGGCAGAATCCCGTGCCAGGCCTCGTACATCGCCGGGCGCATCAACTCATTCATGGCGGCATCCAGCACCAGGAAACGCTTGCCCGCCTGTTTGCGCAAAATCACCGAGGCCAGCAGAATCCCCGCCGGGCCGGTAAGGTAGCGCCCCGGCTCCATCATCAGCTTCACGCCCAACCCCTGCGTTGCCTGCCGCACCGTGGCGGCGAAGGCGGCGGGGTTGAGGCCCGGTTCGTCCTGATAACCGATGCCGAGCCCGCCGCCGATATCCAGCACCTCCACATTTTGCCCCGCCTCACGCAAGGCGCGCACCATGGTCGCGCCTTTTTCATAGGCCAGCCGGTAGGGCGTGGTGGAGAGGATCTGGCTGCCGATATGCATGGCGATGCCCGCCGCCCGCACGCCCGGCAGGCTGGCGGCGCGGGCATAAAGTGCTGGAATATCCGCCGCCGCGATGCCGAATTTGTTCTCCGCCAGCCCGGTGGTGATCTTGGCATGGGTGCCGGCATCCACATCCGGGTTCATCCGCAGCGCGATATTCGCCACCACGCCAAGGCGCGAGGCGATGGCGGAGATCATCTCGATCTCCTCGGCGCTTTCCGTGTTGATCTGCCCGATTCCCGCCGCCAGGGCGGCCTCCAGCTCGGCTTCGGATTTGCCGACGCCCGAATACACGATGTCCCGGGCCGTGATGCCCGCCAAGCCAGCCCGCCGGAACTCGCCGATGGATACCACATCCGCCCCGGCGCCCTGTTCGCGGAACAGGTTCAGGATGGCGAGATGGTCGTTGGCCTTCACCGCGTAATGGATGTGCATCGGCACCGCTTCGGCCTTGAAGGCGTCGCGCAGCGCGGCGAACCGTGCCCGCATCGTGCCCGCGCCGTAGACCCAGATCGGTGTGCCGTATTCATCCGCCACCGCGTTCAGCGCCACGCCTTCCAGGCACAGCCCGTCTTGCGCGTGCATTTGCAATTGCGGGCGCGCGGCCAACAGGTCCTGCAAATCCGGCTCGGGGCCGGAGAACGCCATATCGGCCATTAATTATAGCCCGGGCTGGGGTAGGTGTGGGGGTAGGTTACGTCTTGCGCCGGGCCCGGCGGGGTGGGGGCGCCGCGCCGCCCGCAGCCGGCCAAGGCAGTAAGGCAGAGCAAAGCGAGGATGATCTTCATGCGAGCGTCTCCAGCCAGTAAGCGGCCTGTTTCGCGACATTGGCGGGGGCCGTGCCACCATAGGACATGCGGGAGGCGACGGAGGCCCGCACCGTCAGCACCTCGAAAATCTCGGCCGTGACGCGCGGCTCCACGCTTTGCATCTCGGCAAGGCTCAGACCGGAGAGGTCGCTTCCCTTGCCCTCGGCCAGCCGCACCAGCTGGCCGGTGGTGTGGTGGGCGTCGCGGAAGGGCATTTTCAGCACGCGCACCAGCCAATCCGCCAGATCTGTGGCGGTGGAAAAGCCGGAGCCGGCCAGCGCCTCCATGCGCGCCTTGTTCGCCTTCATGTCCCGTACCATGCCCTCCATGGCGGCGAGGCTGAGCGAGATGGCGGCAACGGCGTCGAACACCGGTTCCTTGTCTTCCTGCATGTCCTTCGCATAGGCCATCGGCAGGCCCTTCATCACAGTCAGCAGGCCGGTGAGCGCCCCGAAGATGCGCCCGGTTTTGGCCTTTGCCAGCTCGGCGGCGTCCGGGTTGCGCTTTTGCGGCATGATGGAGGAGCCGGTCGTGAAGGCGTCAGACAGCTCGATGAGTTTATATGGAGAGGAGCACCAGATGATGATTTCTTCCGAGAAGCGGGAGAGGTGCATGGCGCAGATGGAGAGAGCCGAGAGGAATTCCAGCGCGAAATCCCGGTCCGAAACGCTGTCCAGCGAGTTCGCGGTGGGGCGCGCAAAGCCCAGTGCGGCGGCGGTGGCGTGCCGGTCGATGGGAAAGGAGGTTCCAGCCAGGGCGGCGGCACCCAGCGGGCATTCGTTCAGCCGGGCGCGGGCATCCTGCAACCGCCCGGAATCGCGGGCCAGCATCTCCACATAGGCCAGTAAATGGTGACCAAAGGTAACGGGCTGAGCGGTCTGCAGGTGGGTAAACCCAGGCATCACCGTGGTTGCGTGCTCG
>JAGXAE010000134.1 GCA_018971725.1 Pseudomonadota bacterium
GTAGCGATTGCCGACCCGATCAAGTCGACCACGCGCACGGCGCTTGATGCGCTCAAGGCTGAGGGGGTGCGTATCGTCATGCTGACCGGCGACAACCGGCGCACGGCAGAGGCGATTGCGCACCAGCTTGGCATCACCGAAGTGGACGCCGATGTGCTGCCG
Source organism: Pseudomonadota bacterium (assembly GCA_018971725.1). Lineage (GTDB taxonomy): Bacteria > Pseudomonadota > Alphaproteobacteria > Acetobacterales > Acetobacteraceae > Acidocella. The sequence continues at coordinate 163 of JAGXAE010000134.1, forward strand.
GAGCGCAAACATGAAATCGTGCGCCGGTTGCGGGCGGAAGGCCGGATCGTCGCCATGGCCGGTGACGGCGTGAACGATGCACCAGCACTCGCTGAAGCCGATATTGGCATCGCCATGGGCACTGGCACCGAGGTTGCGATGCAAAGTGCTGGGGTGACGCTGGTAAAAGGTGATCTCGCCGGCATTGCGCGCGCGCGAACGCTGAGCCATGCCGTGATGCGCAATATCCGCCAGAACCTGTTTCTTGCCTTCATCTACAACGGCATCGGCGTGCCGGTCGCGGCTGGCGTGCTCTACCCGGTGTTCGGCGTGCTGCTGAGTCCGATGATCGCGGCGTTGGCGATGTCGCTGAGCTCTGTCTCGGTCATCAGCAATGCGTTGCGGCTGCGGCGGCTGAGGCTGGAGGAGGTCGCAGCCAGAGTGTGATAAACGGGGGGTACGGCAAGCTCACCACGCGCTGAGAATAGCAGAAAAATCGAAGGAGGGATTCCCAGATGAGTTATCACATTTCGAAGACACTGACATTGCCATTCGACGAGGCAGTTGCTGCAACAGTGGCGGCATTACAGACCCATGGGTTCGGCGTGCTCACAGATATCGATGTGCAAGCGACGCTTAAGAAGAAGCTCGACGTCGCGTTTCGCCCGTACCGCATCCTCGGCGCCTGCAATCCGAAAATGGCCTATCAGGCGCTCGGGATCGAGGACAAGATCGGCACCATGCTCCCGTGCAACGTGATTGTGCAGCAACACGAGGACGGAAATGTTGAGGTCTCGGCGGTCGATCCGGTTGCCTCCATGCAGGGCATAGAAAATCAAGAACTTGCCCGCTTGGCTGGAACCGTACGCGAGATGCTGCGCCAAACGATTTCGGAAATCTGACTACAGACTCGCTGTGGTAATCGTGGTGTAAGCCACACAGCATGGACGGTATATCCGTCGCTTCCAGCGTATTGTATCCAAGCTTCGGCTTGGTGCTCGACCGGATTCTCGGCGCGATGGCGATGCCGGTCGGCTCAGTTTCAGTGACGGCAAAAGCAACTCATTGCACGATGAATTTACCGTACATGCCTTCCTCAGCATGTTGCGGAGCCGGGCACACGTACCAGTATTCGCCCGGTGCGCTGGCCACGAAACTCTCACCCAGGGCCGCATACTGCGCTGTTTTCAAATCATCGCCGCTGCGCCAGGGTAGTTCCGGCATGGGCGGTACTTGCGGCTGGCCCAGATACATCATGGCCATATATGGATAAGGCGGCGGCACGCGGGTGATCACCACTGTATGCTCCATGTTATTGCCGTAATCCATGTTGAGCTGGTTGAGTTGCACGGTGGCGCCGCGCGGTACAATGATGGTGGGGTTGGTGAGGCCATGAAGTTCAAAGGTCTGATCTTTATAGCCGGGCTGTACGGCGACAAGATTAATGACCACGTTATCGCCGGTGAAGGTCACGCTATTGGCCTTGGTATCCGCCGTACCGTGCGTGTTGCCGTATTGAATGTAACTCTGCGCGTCATCAAAGCTGAGCACCTTGCCGCCCCAGCCGGCTGACACGGGGTAATTCCCCATCATACCACCCCCCATCATACCCGGCCCCATTCCGTAACCAAACCCACCTTGCCCCCAACTGCCGCCCATCATACCTGATCCCCAGCCTTGGCCGTTCCCCATACCTGCATAAGGCTGAGCGGTAGCGGCGGACACGGAAAGCGCGGCAGCAATGGCGAGGGCGGATAGCCGAAGGGCAGAAGGCAGAAGTTTTTTCATGATTTTTATCTGAACCTCATCCGGGCATTTTGGTCATTGACCAAGGTCAATTCAGATCAGGCGGATACCAATTTTGCCATACAAAAAACAAAAAGTTTGAGGCAAAAACAGATAAAAATGGCGGAAAAGTATAAGCCACACGCTACTGGATTCGTAAAAATCTGGACGCTGAACGGAGTGTCTTTCGCAGGTGGCACTGAGCCCGGGTGCGGCACATAATATGTACCACAGTTGTAGATAACCCTGTCGGCCCTTGGCTCCGTTCTGCCACTGAGAGCCAGAGTTTGGCTGGATTTTTCATGACGGGTTTTGGTTCGGGAGAGTGTCTTCCGGGGCCCGTCATGGAGAATTGCCATGAACGTCAATACGTCTGCCGCGGTTGCGGCTGTGGGGTCCAATGCCGGCCGCGCCGGATCCGCTGGGTTCAAGGTCGATGTCAGCCGCGGGGAGCGGCTAGGCCGGGTGTCCTCGGAATGGTACTCGCGGCCCGATGATGAGCGGTTCTTGTCCCTGCCAGATCTATATCAGGCGGTCCGCGCCCGGGCGGATCGCGCGGAGGCGCGGACTGTGGAGAGCCGGGCGATCCGGGTGGAGGCGCGGCGCGAAGATGGTGAACGCTTGGGGCTGATCGTTCCGGGGCAGGTGCGGCCCGTGGCACCGACCCATTGGAGCTTTGGCCAGCTCTGCGGGCTGGTTGGGGCGCCGGCCGGCTATTTGCGAGAGCTTCCGGCGCCGTTGGCCGGGATCAATCTGCAGCACGGGCTGCTCAACCACCGCACCGAACTGGTCAAGACCCTGGAGACCGATGACGGGCGGGTGGAACTGCGCGCGGTCACCGGCCCGGATTATGGGCGCATCTGGGACCACGAGCTGGTGGCGGCGGTGATGCGCATCGCTGGTAACGGCACCGGCGACACGGCGTGGAAAGTGCCGGGCGTGCTGGATTGGGCAACCATGACTCATAACCCCTATGTGGATGTGACGAAGGAGACCACCACGCTCTATGCCAGCGACAGGGATGTATTTTTGTTCCTGGTCGATGACACGCACCCGATCGAGGCGGGGCGGTTGCCCAATGGCGAGCCGGATCTGTTCTTTCGGGGGTTCTATTGCTGGAACAGCGAAGTCGGCTCGAAGACGCTGGGCATCGCTTCCTTCTATTTGCGCGCCGTCTGTGCCAACCGCAACATCTGGGGTGCTGAGGATTTCCAGCAGATCAGCATCCGTCACAGCAAATTCGCGACCCAGCGCTTTGCCCAGGAAGCCGCCCCGGCATTACGGCGCTTTGCCACCTCCTCGCCGGCGCCGTTCGTCGCGGGCATCAAGGCGGCGCGGGAGCAGATCGTCGCGCGTGCCGACGATGAACGTGAAGGCTTCTTGCGCAAGCGCGGCTTCAGCAAAGGCGAGACGGCAAAGATCATCGCCACCGTGCTGGAGGAGGAAGGCCACCCGCCGGAGTCGGTGTTTGACTTCGTGCAGGGTATCACCGCGTTGGCGCGCGGTAAGCCGCATCAGGATGCCAGGCTGGAGCTGGAGGGGAAGGCCAAGCTGCTGCTGGAACGGGTAGCCTGATCCCCTGAACGCCTTTTTGCCATTGGTGTTCTTTCCGCCGTGGACCGGCTTGGTCCACGGCCTTTTTTTGTGTGGGCAGGGCCAGGGGCGCGTCGTGGTTAAGAGGCAGAGGGTGGCGGAAAAATCTGTGATGGGTTTGCATGTCAGGAGAGTGGCTCCGGGCCGCCCGTCAAGGAGTTTGTCCCATGGGTAAAACCACGAAAGCTATTCAGAAAATCACGCTGAGCGCCTCGCGCGATATTCCGTTTGACCGGCTGGTGCTGAGTCAGGCCAATGTCCGGCGGGTGAAGGCCGGTGTCTCGATCGAGGAGTTGGCGGCGGATATCGCCCGGCGCACGCTGCTGCAAAGCATCACCGTACGCCCAGTGCTGAATGACAAGGGGGCCGAGACCGGCCTGTTCGAAATCCCTGCCGGCGGACGGCGGTACCGGGCGCTGGAATTTCTGGTACGGCAGAAGCGCCTGGCCAGGACCGCGCCTATCCCGTGCGTGGTGCGCACCGAGGGCATCGCCGAGGAAGACAGCCTAGCGGAGAATGTGCAGCGCGCACCCTTGCATCCGCTGGATCAGTTCCGGGCATTTCAGGCGCTGCGCGAGAAGGGCCAGGGCGAGGAGGAAATCGCCGCGGTGTTCTTTGTCCCGGTCTCGGTGGTGAAGCAGAGGCTGCGCTTGGCCGCCGTCTCGCCCCGGCTGCTCGAGGTTTATGCCGAGGATGAGATGACGCTGGAGCAATTGATGGCGTTCTCGGTCAGCCCCGAGCATGAGCGACAGGAGCAGGTGTGGGAGGCGGTGCAGCGCTCCTACAACAAAGAGCCCTACCAGATCCGCCGCTTGCTGACCGAAGGCGCGGTGCGCGCCTCCGACAAGCGGGCGCAATATGCCGGAGAGGACTATATCGCGGCCGGTGGGGCTGTGATGCGCGATCTGTTCCAGCAGGATGATGGCGGCTGGCTGCAGGATGCCGGGCTTCTGGCACGCGTGGTGGCGGAGAAGCTCGAGCGAGATGCCGATGCGATCCGTGCTGAGGGCTGGAAATGGGTCGAGCAGGCACCTGAGTTCCCCTATGGCCATAATTACGGCATGCGGCGCATTCCGGGTACGCGCCGTCCGCTGACGGAAGACGAGATCGCCCAGGTCGAGGCGTTACGGGCCGAGGCGGAGCGGATCGAGGAAGAAGCCGCCACGGCAGATGAAGTTTCCGACGAGGCGGACCAAAGGCTCACCGAGATCGAAGCGGAGATCGACGTGTTGACCCAGCGCCCGTCGGTCTATGACCCCGCCGAGATCGACATGGCGGGCGTCTTTGTCAGCATCGATGGCAGCGGCAAGTTGCGGGTGGAACGCGGCTATGTCCGGCCAGAGGATGAACCGCTGGTGGTTGAGGAAGCTAAAGAAGTTGCCTTCGCAGGGGAGGGCAGCGCGCAGGGGCAGGACGGATACGACGCTGCCGATGACATCGATCCCGGCCGCGTGGGTTCCAGAGTGATCATCGCGCATATTGGCGATGGGGCCGAACCGGAGACCGAGCCAGAAGAGGAAGACGGGCTCAAGCCCTTGCCTGATCGGCTGCTGACCGAGCTGACGGCCTATCGCACGCTGGCGCTGCGCGAGGCGTTGGGTAACGAGCCCGGCATCGCCTATTTGGCGCTGCTGCACGCGCTGTGCTTGCGGCTGTTCTATCGCTATGGCGCCGAATCCTGCCTGGAGGTTGAGGCCAAGAGCGTGATGTTCGGGACCCAGGCGCCGGGTTTGGGCGATACGCCCTTGGCCGAACGCGTCGACGCCCGGCATCAGGGCTGGGCGGCGCAATTGCCAGAAGACGCCGCCGAATTGTGGGATAGCCTGTCCGGGTTCGACAGCGATAGCCGCGAAGCCCTGTTCGCGCATTGCGTGGCGCTGACGTTGAATGCCACGCATGATGCCTATAACCGCCGCCCCCGCGCATTGGCGCATGCTGGGCGGCTTGCCGAGCTATTGGCGCTTGATCTGACCGCCGCCGGGTGGGTGCCGAATGTGGACAATTATCTCGGCCGGGTGACGAAGGTCCGCATCCTTGAGGCCGTACGCGAAGCCAAGGGTGAGCAAGCCGCGCAACGGCTGGAACACCTCAAGAAGACCGACATGGCGGAAGCCGCCGCGCAGGCGCTGGAAGGCACCGGCTGGCTGCCCGAACCGCTGCGTACGAAAGGCGTGGAAACCA
>JAGXAE010000135.1 GCA_018971725.1 Pseudomonadota bacterium
GATCCGATGGAACGCGCTCCTCAAGACGCACAAAACTGAAAAGCTCGTCACCAGAACCAGACCGACCACGCATCCTATCCTCCAGTCAGGAGAATGGAATCAGTCATATCAAAGAAATGCAAGCGTTTTGCAGCAGCCTGCTAAACCGAAACGCCGCCCTTCCGGGCGGCTTTTTATTTCAGTGGTTGGCCAAGAATGAGTCCAGACTGTCATCTTTCTGGTCCATCCATGGCGTGTGCAAAGGTGGCGCCATATTGCCTGTAATCACGGAAGGGAAGCTGTGATGACGATAGGTTAGCACATCCTCCTCTTTATGGTGTTTCCATTCCTTGAATTGCTCTGCCATGATTTCCGGCTTGAAGTCCGGGTAATCGCTAAGTCCCAGCAAGTCGCGGATATAGGCGCATTGGAAGTCGATATCTTCCGAGGCATTGGCAGTGGATTGCTCGCGCTCACGATATGCCTGGCTATCGGCTTGCATGTCTTCCAGGGACGGCAGGGCGGCTTTGCCCAAAATGACATCGCGGGCGTACCAGGCCTGGGCATCAAACATATTGAAAGTATAATATTGGTCCTGCATGCCCAGATAAAGCAGTTTCGGATTCTTCTCCCACACTACGCCTTTGTACAACCCCAGCGGCCAGAGCCGGTTATTGGTTTTCAACCGCATCTCGTCAGGCAGAAAAGGAAAATGATGCTGATAGCCTGTGCAGAGTATCACGGCATCCACCTCCTTGGTGGTGCCATCCTTGAAATGCGCCGTTTTGCCTTCCAACTTCATAAGCAAGGGCACTTCCGAGAATGCTGCGGGAAACGCAAAGCCCATCGGTCTGGTGCGATAAGAGAACGTGATCTCCTTGGCTCCATATTTGTAGCATTGCGTGCCGATATCCTCGGAGGAATAAGAACTGCCAACACAGAGCACGCTCTTGCCGGCGAATTCCGTGGCGTCGCGGAAGTCATGCGCATGCAGCACGCGGCCTGGAAATTTCTCCAGCCCGGGAAACTCAGGCACGTTAGGCGTTGAAAAATGTCCTGATGCTACCACCACATGATCGAAGATTTCGGAGTAGAGATGGTCATTCACCAAGTCGCGCACGGTAACGGTGAATTTGCCGCTGTTCTCATCATACACCACATCTCGCACGGGTGAGCGGAAGCGGATGAACCGGCGCAAATTGCCCTTGGTAACCCGGCCAACGATATAGTCCCACAACACGGCGCGGGGTGGATAAGAAGGGATTGGCCGGCCGAAATGCTCCTCGAAGGAATAATCGGCGAATTCCAAGGCCTCCTTGGGGCCATTGGACCACAAATAGCGGTACATTGAACCGTGAACAGGCTCGCCATATTCATCCAGGCCAGTCCGCCACGTGTAATTCCAAATTCCGCCCCAGTCCGCCTGTTTCTCGAAACAAACGATCTCTGGCAGCTCCAGGCCCTGTTTTTCTGCGGCTTCAAAGGCCCGCAGTTGCGCCAACCCGCTTGGTCCGGCGCCGATAATCGCAACGCGAGGCTTCATGCTTATCCTTTATTCGAAATGATCGAGAGGGTTTCCGTTAAAATGATACCGAATGCGCGCAGCCTTCCTATTACTGTCCAGAGTCGCGGCTCCGGCTCGGTTATTTCAAGGAAGGATATAAAAATCAGCGCAGGACGGCAATATGTTTTTTAATTTTTAAGAAAAAATATTGCACTAAAAGAAATTTAATTATCTGCCAAACCTAGAACGCACAATCGGCCCAGCCTGGCGCGACAAGACGCCAAACCGGGCCGTAAAGCCCTGCTACGGCTTCAGGCTTTATGTATCAGCATCCGCGGTAACGGCGTCTTGCACGGGTACATAAAGCTTGTGTCCTGCTTCGTTAAAGGCAGCACTTTTCTCCTGTAACCCTGCCGCGCGCGCGGCTTCGTCGCGTATGTCGTGGCTGATCTTCATCGAACAGAATTTCGGCCCGCACATCGAGCAGAAATGGGCCGTCTTATGCGCCTCCTTGGGCAGCGTTTCGTCATGAAAATTACGCGCGGTATCAGGGTCCAGGCCCAAATTGAACTGGTCTTCCCAGCGGAATTCAAACCGCGCGCGGGAGATGGCGTCGTCGCGGAGCCTCGCCGCCGGATGCCCCTTCGCCAAATCTGCCGCATGCGCCGCGAGTTTGTAGGTTATCACGCCGGTTTTAACATCCTCCCGGTTTGGCAGGCCAAGATGTTCCTTCGGCGTCACATAGCAAAGCATGGCGGTGCCGAACCAGCCGATCATCGCGGCGCCTATGGCCGAGGTGATATGGTCATAGCCCGGCGCGATATCGGTCGTCAGCGGCCCAAGTGTGTAGAACGGCGCCTCGCCGCAAACGGTCAACTGCTTGTCCATATTGGCCTTGATCTTATGCATCGGCACATGGCCTGGGCCTTCGATCATCACCTGGCAGCCTTTGGCCCAGGCGATTTTCGTCAACTCGCCCAATGTCTCCAGTTCGGCAAATTGCGCGGCGTCATTGGCATCGGCATTGGAACCGGGGCGCAATCCATCACCAAGCGAGAAGGAGACGTCGTATTTGCGCATGATGTCGCAAATCTCGTCGAAATGCTCATAGAGAAAACTCTCCCGATGATGCGAGAGGCACCATTGCGCCATGATCGATCCGCCACGCGAAACAATGCCTGTCACGCGCTTCGCCGTTAGCGGAACATGCGCCAGCCGAACGCCGGCATGGATGGTGAAATAATCCACGCCCTGTTCGGCCTGCTCAATGAGCGTATCTTTGAATATCTCCCAGCTCAACTTCGAGGCGTCGCCATGCACTTTCTCCAGCGCCTGATAGATCGGCACCGTGCCGATGGGAACGGGAGAGTTACGCAGAATCCAGCCGCGAATATTGTGGATGTTGCGGCCCGTGGAGAGGTCCATCACCGTATCGGCGCCCCAGCGTATCGCCCAGACCAGTTTTTCAACTTCCTCGGCGGCCGAGGACGTAACAGCCGAGTTGCCGATATTGGCGTTAATTTTTACCAGAAAATTGCGCCCGATCACCATCGGTTCCAATTCCGGGTGATTGATATTCGCGGGAATGATGGCGCGCCCGGCGGCGATTTCTGAACGGACGAATTCCGCGGTCACGAAGTCTGGAATGGCGGCTCCGAAGCTCTCGCCGTCGGCCAGGCGTGCGCGGGCGCCCTGCGCGGCCTCGGCCCGGCCAAGATTTTCCCGGTGCGCGGCAAAAATCATTTCTTCGGTAATGATGCCGGCGCGGGCATATTCATATTGCGTGACGAGCCCGCCTTCCTTCCCTGTGTGAATCTCGTGCCGGGCAGGGCAGGGGGGTACGAGCATATCCCCGGCGGCGAAGCCATTATCTTCCGGCTGCACTTCGCGTCCCGAGGCTTTGGCAAATCCGCGCGTCGCGATCCAGCTCTCCCGCGGCTTCGGCAAACCGGTGTTCAGGTCGATCGCCGCATCGGAAGCGGTGTAGGGGCCGGATGTGTCATAGAGCGGGAGTGGCGGCTCCTGCGCGCTGGGGTGCAGCGCGACTTCTCTGAACGGCACGGAGATATCTTCTCGCTCCGGTGCTCTGATGTAGATTTTACGCGACCCCGCGATCGCGCCTGTGGTTACAGTTGCTGGTCTGGCCTGGGCTAAGTCTTGCATCCGCACTCTCCTCAATAAAGTACAGAGAGCGGGTGGCTGGCGCCTGATAGATCCCGTCCCTCCGCCGGTACAAACCGGATCAGGTTCAAAGGGTCTATCGCGGTGGAAACTCCCAGCGACATCTCAGCTCCTTCACGGAGCCCCCCTCGGTACGGGCATCACAACGCGATCGAGGCGTGCTTGTCAATGTTCTCGGACTGCTTTCCCCACATTGTCACGCAGACAAAAAAACGCCTCAGTAAGCCGAAGCTTATTGAGGCGTTCTTTCCAGTGTTTGCAAAATGCCTGCTTGCCGCTGCAAGCAAGCGAATGCGTCAGGCGGTGGCGACCGGAGCTTCGAGGTCGAGAACTTCCTCGAATTCGTTAATCGCATCGATTTCGGTGCCCATCGCGATATTGGTCACGCGCTCTAGGATGAATTCGAGCACCACCGGAACCTGATGTTCTTCCATCAGCTTCTGGGCGCGCGCGAAGGCGTCCTTGAACTCGTTCGGGGTCTTCACGCGAACGCCCTTGCAGCCCAGACCTTCTGCAACAGCCACATGGTCCACACCATAGCCCGGCACGGAATCGCTTTCCGGCTTGGCGTTGATGTTTTCAAAGGCGAGGCTCACCTCATAGTCCATCTGGAAGCCGCGTTGCGCCTGGCGGATCAGCCCGAGATAGGAGTTGTTCACCACAACATGCAGGTAGGGCAGCTTGTGCTGTGCGCCCACGGCCAGTTCCTCGATCATGAACTGGAAGTCGTAGTCGCCGGAAAGCGCCACGATCTTGCGGTTGGGGTCGGCTGCGCGCACACCCAGGGCCGCCGGCAGGGTCCAGCCCAGCGGGCCGGCCTGGCCGCAATTGATCCAGTTGCGCGGCTGCTGGACGCGCAGGAACTGCGCGCCGGCAATCTGCGACAGACCGATGGTCGTCACGTAGCAAGTGTCGGCATCCAGGCACTCGTTCATTTCCTCGTAGACGCGTTGCGGCTTCAGCGGCACGTTGTCGAAATGGCTCTTGCGCAGCATGGTGGCCTTGCGGTGTTGGCATTCCGCGACCCAGGCAGAACGGTCCTTCAGCTTGCCCGCGGCCTTCAGCTCCTTGGCAGCTTGGATGAACAGCTCCAGCGCGATCTTGGCGTCGGAGACGATGCCAAGATCGGGGCCAAACACGCGGCCAATCTGCGTCGGTTCGATATCCACGTGAACGAATTTGCGGCCCTTCGTATAGACATCAACCGAGCCGGTGTGGCGGTTGGCCCAACGGTTGCCGATGCCGAACGCGAAATCGGATTTCAGGAAGGTGGCGTTGCCATAGCGGTGGCTGGTCTGCAGGCCAACCATGCCGGCCATCAGCGGGTGCGCATCCGGGATCGTGCCCCAGCCCATCAGGGTCGGGATCACGGGCACGCCGGTCAGCTCGGCCAGTTCCACCAGCAGCTCGCTCGCATCGGCGTTGATGATGCCGCCGCCCGCGATGATCAGCGGACGCTCGGATTCGTTGAGCATCTCAAGCGCCTTGCGCGCCTGCTTCATGGTGGCGGCGGGCTTATAAACCGGCAGCGGCTCGTAGGTGTCGATATCGAACTCGATCTCGGCCATCTGCACGTCGATTGGCAGATCGATCAGGACTGGCCCGGGGCGGCCGGATTTCATCACGTGGAAAGCCTGCTGGAAGGCGCGGGGCACCAGCGCCGGCTCGCGCACCGTGGTCGCCCATTTGGTCACTGGCTTGGCGATGGCCTCGATATCAACCGCCTGGAAGTCTTCCTTATACAGGCGCGCGCGCGGCGCCTGGCCGGTGATGCACAGCATCGGGATGGAATCCGCGATGGCCGCATAAAGCCCGGTGATCATGTCCGTGCCGGCAGGGCCGGAGGTGCCGATGCACACGCCGATATTTCCGGCCTTGGCACGGGAGTAACCGTCGGCCATGTGGGAAGCGCCCTCGACGTGGCGGGCCAGAACGTGGCGGATGGAGCCGCGTTTGCGCATTGCGGCGTAAAGCGGGTTGATGGCTGCCCCCGGAAGGCCGAAGGCGATGTCG
>JAGXAE010000136.1 GCA_018971725.1 Pseudomonadota bacterium
CGCCTGGGTCACGGTCTCGCCCAGATACGCCTCGGCGGTCTCCTTCATCTTGGTCAGGATGTAGGAAGAGACCTGCGACGGGGAATATTTCTCACCCTTGGCCTCAACCCAGGCATCGCCATTATCGCCCTTCACGATGGCGTAGGGCACCAAGCCCTTATCCTTGGCCACGGTCGGGTCTTCATAGCGGCGGCCAATCAGGCGCTTCACCGCGAACAGCGTGTTGGTCGGGTTGGTCACGGCCTGGCGCTTGGCGCTCTGGCCGACGAGGCGCTCGCCGGAATCAGCGAAGGCCACCATGGATGGCGTGGTGCGGGCACCCTCAGCATTTTCGATCACGCGGACGTCTTTACCCTCCAGCACCGCAACGCAGGAATTGGTGGTGCCGAGGTCAATACCGATAACTTTACTCATTATATGCTCCTTTGCAGCGGGTAGCCGCGGCCCGAAGCACCGGGACCACCCCTTTGAGATGAGCCCTATCTATTCATTGAAACGCCCGGGCACAAGAGCGGAATGCTCATGCCCGGGCGCGAAAACATCTCGTTTTTTGTTCCCCAAACCGAGCAAAACGCGGCTATAACTGCCGGTTTCGCCCGTTTTCAGGTTCAGGCGCTCATCGCCTCCGGCGCATGCCGGGTGCGCTTGGTCACCAGCTTGTTCAGCGCATGGATGTAAGCCCGCACGGCGGCCACGATGGTATCCGTATCCGCCCCCTGCCCGTCCACGCTCTTGCCATCCTCGGCCAGACGCACAGTGCAACGGGCCTGGGCGTCCGTCCCCTCGGTCACCGCCCCCACGGAGAATAGTTGCAACGCCGCCTCATGCGGGAAGATGGCGCGCACGGCGTTGAACGCGGCATCCACCGGCCCATCCCCGCGCTCATCGGCGGATTTCACCACGCCATCCACGTCCAGCTCCAGCACGGCGCGAGGCTTGTCCTTCGACCCGGCCCACACTTCCAGCGAGACGAATTTAATCGCCTCATGGCTGCGCACCACCTCGTCATCCACCAGCGCGACGATATCCTCGTCATACACAACTTTCTTGCGGTCAGCCAAAATCTTGAAGCGGCTAAACGCGTCATTCAGCGCGTTATCGCCAATCTCACCGTAACCCAGCGCATTCAGCTTGTCGCGGAAGGCCGCGCGGCCGGAATGCTTGCCCATCACCAGCGAGGTCTTCTGCCAGCCCACACTCTCCGGCGTCATGATTTCATAGGTCGCGGCGTTCTTCAGCATCCCGTCCTGATGAATGCCCGATTCATGCGCGAAGGCATTGCGCCCCACAATCGCCTTGTTCGGCTGCACATCGAACCCGGTAATTGTAGACAGCAGCTTGGACGTCCGCAAAATCCGCGTGGTCTCGATGTTGTTGTGGTACGGGTTGGAATCCGGGCGGGTGCGGATCGCCATCGCCACCTCCTCCAGCGAGGCGTTGCCCGCCCGCTCGCCGATGCCGTTAATGGTGCATTCAATCTGCCGCGCCCCGCCTTGCACCGCGGCCAGCGTGTTGGCCACCGCCAAGCCCAGATCGTTATGGCAGTGGGTGGAAAGAATAATCCGGTCCGCCCCCGGCACGCGCTCCCGTACGGTGGAGAAAATCCGCACCATATCCTCCGGCACCGCATAGCCCACCGTGTCGGGGATATTCACCGTGGTCGCCCCGGCCTTAATCGCGGCTTCCACGCAGCGGCACAGAAAATCGATATCCGTGCGGGTGCCATCCTCGGCGGACCATTCCACATCGTCCGTAAACTGGCGCGCCAACGTCACCGATTTGGTCACCGCCTCCAGCACCACTTCTGGCTCCATCTTCAGCTTGTATTTCATATGCAGCGGGCTGGTGGAAATGAAGGTATGGATGCGCTTGCGCTCGGCCGCTTTCACCGCCTCGCCCGCCCGAATAATATCCGCCGGGGAAGACCGCGCGAGGCCCGTAATCACCGGCCCCCTCACTGTCTCGGCAATGCGCTGCACGCTCTCGAAATCGCCCGGCGAGGCGATGGGAAACCCTGCCTCCAGCACATCCACGCCCAGCGCCGCCAGCGCCTCCGCCATGCGGATCTTCTCGTCCAAATTCATCGAGAAGCCGGGGGATTGCTCACCGTCGCGCAAGGTCGTGTCGAAGATGACGACGCGGTTTTCGTCCATCTTGCCAAAATTAGGGTGATTGATCGTCATAACTCTGCTCCGAAATTCTGCCTTTGACTGGTTTTAGGCATTCCCCTGAGCGGCGGGCGCGGTAATCAGAACACGCGCAAGAAAAACCTATCGCTCAGGGGCGGATAAGTCGAAGGAGCAGCCCAGCAAGGATGGGGGCGGAAGCCATGGGCATTCCTTACTCCGCCTTGCCGCCCAAAAGCAAGCGGCCCCTGCGCAAACGCAATTCGCGCATGGCACCCCGTATGTTCACGAAACGTTCCACGTGGAACAATACTCAAATCCACCCTAATTTCCACCCATGCTTATTCCAGACCATATCCAGGGCCTGATCTTCGATTGCGACGGCACGCTGGTGGATACCCTGCCCCTCTACGAACGAGCCTGGGCGATGACATTGCGAGACTTCGGCGCCGACCCTGATGCCGAATGGTTCCGCGCCCGCTCCGGCTATTCCGAGCATCTGCTGATGGACGATGTGGACAGCCATTTCGGCGTCACCCTGCCACGGCCGGACGTGCTGCGCCTCACCCGCGAAAACCTCAAAGCCAATCTTCATACATTGCAGGAAATCAGCGCCGTGGCCGCCATTGCCAGGCAGCATCATGGGCGGCTGAAACTGGCCGTCGCCTCTTCGGGTTCGGCCAGCATCGTCAATGCGTCGCTGAGAGTGGCCGGCCTCGCTTCACTGTTCGACACCGTTGTCACGATCGAGGACGTAACCCACGCCAAACCCGCCCCTGATCTTTTCCTGGAAGCCGCCGCGCGCCTCGGCCTTCACCCAGCCGCCTGCCTCGTATTCGAGGACAGCCCCCAGGGCTTGGAAGCGGCGGACCGCGCGGGCATGAACGCTGTGGATATCAACAGCCTGCTGGTTTCACAAAACATTGATCGAAACGTCAAAACCTAAGCTACTAGCATTATTTATAGAAAAATTATCTATTTACGCCCATCTTGACCGCCCGCCGCACAGCATTTCCCCCTCCGTCGCATACATCCCCTTGTATATGCCCAGTTATGCCTTTCTGTCCCACCACAAACCGGGTTATCCTCGCTCTACGTAGAGAGGCAACTGAGGTGTGACGCACCAAAATACACGCTGAGGGAGACTGCTCGTGAGTTGGTCCGCGAACACAAACGATTTTTCGGACATCTGGCCCCTGGCCGTCGAGGTCAGCGGTACCGGTGTATGGGATCGCAATGTGGCAACCGGCGAAATCCGCTATTCCGCGAGCTGGTTTCGAATGCTCGGCTACGAGGATGGCGCCCAATCCAACCCCATTGAGGTCGCCTACACCCGCGTCCATCCCGAGGATCTCGTTTACGTTCAGGTCGCGATGCAAGCGCATTTCGATGGCGAAACCAGCGATTATGAAGTCGAGCACCGGCTGCTCTGCAAGGATGGCAGCTATAAATGGGTGCTGAGCCGCGGCCGGGTCATCCAACGAGACCGTCATGGCCGGGCCCTGCGGATGACCGGCACGACGACGGACATCACCAACACTGGCCTCCACAAAGCAAAACGTGCCAGCAAACGGGTCGGCGCCACGCAGCAGCGCCGCAAATATGACCGCTGCGAGGATTCCCCCACCTTCCCGCAAATTCGCTCACAAACCATGCCCTGCTTCGTGCGCGGCACCGCCATCCTCACACCACGCGGCCCTGTTCCGGTGGAGACGCTGACGGAAGGAGATGCCGTGCTCACCGTCCGTGAAAACGGCCCATCCGAACGGCGGGTAGTGTGGGTTGGCCAGCGCAGCTTCGGCACCGTGGCCGCCATCCTGCCTGAAGAATTGCGCCCCGTGCTCATCCGCGCCAGTGCCTTCGGCCCGGGCGTGCCTGAGCGCGACCTGCGCCTCTCCCCCGACCATGCGATCTTCACCGCCAATCATCTGGTCGAGGCCAAGCGCCTGATCAACGGTACAACCGTGCTGCGCGATCCTTCCTGCCGCACAGTCACCTATCATCATATCGAACTGGACGCTCACGACATTCTCTTGGCCGAAAACCTTCCCTCCGAAAGCTATCTTGATTGCGGAGGCCGCACCTCCTTTACCGATTTCACCGCGCACGCCGCGCCTATCCTGCTCAGGCCAGACGCCACCAAAACGATTGGGACATTTGGCTGCGCTCCGCTGGCCACGCCAGGCTCTGCCACGCTACGCAAAATCCGGGCATTTCTTCAAACACAGGCACGCCGGGCGAGCGACGGCAGCATCGGCTCCCGCACCCCCTAAGCCCCCAAGACAAATCGTGAACAGCCCCTTATAACGGGGCCTAATGCCGAGTCTTCCCGCCCTGCCCGCTCTCGCCGCCGGCCATGGCCGCGCCGTTTTGCTGGATGCGGACGGGGTCATCTCCCCCCTGAAGCCCGGCATGGTCGCCAGGGCGGTTGGCGCCACCATCCCGCTCGCCATCCACGCCCCGGCCACACTTAAACGCCTTGGCAACCCCGCCATCCAATTACTGGACCTGCTGGAGCTGTTCGCCTTCGTGCACCCCGCGCAAAGCCTTGCCCCCACACCAGCAGGGTTTGCCAGGGCGCTGGAATTGCCGGTGCCGCATTCGTTGGAATCCGCCGCCCAGGCTTTGCCGGAAATGGCGGCGCTGCTGCTCAACCGGCTGGAAGCGGGCAAAAACACACCCGCGAACCGGGACGCGGCAGGGCTGGCGGCGCGGATGGGCCAAGCGGGCTGGCTCTGGGCGCCTTACGTGCTGCACGCGCTGGGTCAGCCGGACGCGCGGCCGGACGGCATGGCCATGCGCCTCTGGAAGCGCCTGCCGAAATGGGAGGAAGTAGCCCCACGCCCACCCCCGTCTTCTTTCGCCGTCGCCCCGGCTGAAGCCCGCGCCCGCCTCGCCAGCCTGCTTGGCCCCGCCGCCGAGCAGCGCCCCGCCCAGGCGGATTTCTGCTCCGCCGTCACCGGCGCCTTTGCCCCGCGTGAAGCAGAAGGCAGCCCACAAGTGGTGCTTGCGGAAGCCGGCACCGGCACCGGCAAAACCATGGGCTATCTTGCCCCCGCCTCGCTCTGGGCGGAACGCAACAAAGGCGCGGTCTGGGTCTCCACCTACACCCGCCACCTGCAACGGCAGATCGAGCAGGAAGCCAGCCGCCTACCCCCGGGCACGAGCGTCGTGCTGCGCAAGGGGCGGGAGAATTATCTCTGCCTGCTGAATTTCGAGGATGCGATGAACGCGGAAACCCGCGCCATCCCGCTCGGCCTCATCGCCCGCTGGGCCGCCGCCAGCGCCGATGGCGATTTGTTTGGCGGCGATTTGCCGGGCTGGTTCGCGGAACTTTATGGCCAGGGGCTGCTGGCGAGCATCGCGGACCGGCGCGGCGAATGCATCCATGCCGCCTGCCCGCATTTCTCCACCTGCGTGATCGAGCGCGTGATCCGCGACGCCCGCCAGGCGGATCTCGTCATCGCCAACCATGCGCTCGTGATGGCGCAAGCCGTCTGGGGCGGGCTGGACGACGACAACGTGCCCACGCGCTATGTTTTCGAC
>JAGXAE010000137.1 GCA_018971725.1 Pseudomonadota bacterium
GGCTGATACTGACCTTAGCAAGATCCGGAATATCGGGATCACCGCGCATATCGATGCGGGCAAGACCACCACCACGGAGCGTATCCTGTACTACACCGGCGTGTCTCACAAGATTGGTGAGGTTCATGACGGCAACACCACCACTGACTACATGGCCCAGGAGCGTGAGCGCGGCATCACCATCACCTCCGCCGCCGTGACCTGCGAGTGGAAAGACCACGCGATTAACATTATCGACACGCCCGGCCATATCGATTTCAACATCGAGGTGAACCGCAGCCTGCGCGTGCTCGACGGCGCGATCTTCATTATCGAGGGCGTGGCCGGCGTGCAGCCGCAATCCGAGACCAACTGGCGCCTGGCTGACCGCTACAACGTGCCGCGCATCATCTTCATCAACAAGCTGGACCGCACGGGTGCCGATTTCTACCGCGCCTTCGACACGCTGAAGGAGAAGCTCGACATCGTGGCGCTGCCGCTGCAGCTGCCCATCGGCATCGAGGATAACTTCCTGGGTGTGGTCGATCTGGTCGAGATGAAGGCCATCATCTGGGAAGGCGGCGAGCTGGGTGCGAAGTTCCACGACGAGGAAATTCCGGCCGACATGCTGGAGAAGGCCAAGGAGGCCCGCCAGGTTCTGCTGGACACCGCGCTGGCCGTGGACGACGCCGGCATGGAAGAATATTTCGACAAGGGCGACGTTTCCGTTGAGACCCTGAAGCGCGCCATCAAGACCGGCGCCATCTCCGGCGCCTTCCGCCCCGTGCTGTGCGGCACCGCCTTCAAGAACAAGGGCGTGCAGCCGCTGCTGGACGCGGTGCTCGACTATCTGCCGAGCCCTGTTGACGTTCCGGGCATCAAAGTTGCGCCGGAAGAGGGCAAGGAGGAAGACCCGAACGCCCGCCGCATCAAGGCCGACCCGAACGCGCCGTTCGCCGGCCTCGCGTTCAAGATCATCAACGACAAATACGGCTCGCTCACCTTCGTGCGCGTTTATGCCGGCACGCTGAAATCCGGCGATTCGGTGCAGAACACCACCAAGGACCACAAAGAGCGGATCGGGCGCATGTATAAGATGCACGCCGATAAGCGCCAGGAAATCACCGAGGTTTCCGCTGGCGACATCGCGGCTTTCGTGGGCCTGAAGGATACTGGCACGGGCGACACGCTGGCGGCTTCCGAGGACCCGGTGGTGCTTGAGCGCATGGCCTTCCCGGTGCCGGTGATCGATATTTCCGTGGAGCCGAAGACCAAGGAAGGCGTCGAGAAGATGACCATCGGCCTGCAGAAGCTGGCGGCGGAAGACCCGTCTCTGCGTCTGAAGACCGATCAGGAAACCGGCCAGACCATTCTCTCCGGCATGGGCGAGCTGCACCTGGAAATCATCGTGGACCGCCTGAAGCGCGAATATGGCGTGGACGCCAATATCGGCGCGCCGCAGGTGGCATTCCGCGAGACGATCACCAAGGAACACACCGAGACCTACACCCACAAGAAGCAGTCTGGCGGCTCGGGCCAGTACGCCGAGGTGAAGATTGTGTTCACGCCGCGTGAGCGGAACGATGGCATCGAGTTCGAGAACAAGATCGTTGGTGGTGCGATTCCGAAGGAATACATCCCGGCGGTGGAAAAGGGCATCAAGAACCAGGCCGATACTGGCGTTCTGGCTGGCTTCCCCACCGTGGACTTTGGCTTCGCCCTGGTGGACGGCAAGTACCACGACGTCGACTCCTCCGCTCTGGCGTTCGAAATCGCCGCCAAGGCTTGCTTCCGCGAAGGCATGAAGAAGGCCGGCCCGGTGATTCTGGAGCCGATCATGGACGTGGAAGTGACCACCCCGAACGATCACGTGGGCGACGTGGTGGGCGACCTCAACCGCCGCCGCGGCATGATCCAGAACCAGGAAGCCTCCGGTTCCACGGTTATCGTGCGCGCGCATGTGCCGCTGAAGGAAATGTTCGGCTACATCTCCAACCTGCGCTCCATGACCAAGGGCCGCGCGTCCTTCACCATGCAGTTCCATCACTACGATCCGGTGCCGCGCAACGTGGCCGACGAGATTATGGCCAAGAGCGCGTAACAGCGCGCTCCGGCATTGCGTTTTAAAAGGGACGTGGAGTTTTCCACGTCCCTTTTTTCTTGACGGTGGAGGGGAGAGGCGATGAGGCGGCGCATGGCGGGGTTTGGCGAGGCTGGGTTTCTGCCGTTTCTCTTTCTGGCCTGCGCCTTGCCGGTGCTGGCGTTGACTGCGCTGCTGACACCCCCTGGGCAGTCGCCGGACGAACCGGCGCATTTGGTGCGCGCTGATAGCCTGCTGCATGGCGCGTTGCTGCTGACGCGAAAACCGCGTTTCGACCCTGGCTCTGGCAAGGTGGAAGAGCAGGTGGGAATGAAAATAGATGCCGGGCTGCTGGAGGCCGGATTCGGGGCAACCACGCAGATTGATGGCCGCCCCGTGGTTACTACCGCCGATGCGGCCCAGCTGCGCCAGATCCCTTGGGTGCATCAGCAGATTTTCGTAAGCATTCCCAATACCGCCACCTATTTTCCGCTGGCTTATCTGCCGCCCGCCATAGGGCTGGGCGTGGGCAGACTGTTTGGTGCCTCGCCGTTCATCTGCATCATTCTTGCCCGGCTGGCGGATGCCGCCGCGTATCTTATGATTGGTGCCGCGGCACTGGCGGTGGCGGCCTATGGGCGGGCGCTATTGCTGGCGGTGCTGCTGCTGCCGATGAGCCTGTTTTTGGGCGCCACGCTGGACCAGGACGGGATTCTTGTTGCGCTGACCTGCCTTGCCTGCGCTGGGATGACACGCGGCACGCCAGGCGGGCGGAAACTGGGGTTTGCCGCGTTTCTGGTGGTGCTTTTGGCCAAGCCGCCGTATCTGCCGTTGCTGGGGCTGTTTGCCCTGCCGCTGGCTTGGCCTGGCTTTTGGCGCCGGGCGGGGGAAGTGGTTCTGGCCAGCTTGCCTGTGCTGCTGTGGACGGTGATTGTAGTGTTGTTCATTTCAACGCCGTTCGGCAAACCGCCCTACCATCCCGGGCCGCTTTATACAGGGGCGGGCGGAGTCATGGACCGTACGGACGCAGCCGCCAATCTCCATATTCTGCTGGCTGATAAGGCAAGGTTTTTTACCCTGCCCATGCATACGCTAGGCTTGTTCGGCTTAGGCCTGATGATGAGTCTGGTGGGAGCGCTCGGGTTGCTGCAGATTGTCTTCCCCCTGCCGTTCTATTTGCTTTGGTGGGGCGTTTTAGCGTTCACCCTTATCGCTGGCCTGTCCAGCCGGCCTGTTACGCTGCCCTGGCCGGTTGCGCTGCTTAATAATGCCGCCGTACTGGCGGTAATCATCTTAACGGCGTGGCTGATCATCCTGTCTTTCTATCTGAGCTGGACCAATGTGGGGATGGATTACATAGATGGGTTACAGGGCCGTTACGCACTGCTTCTATTACCCTTTTTGTTGTTGGCCATTCCGGCGGTGGGTGGCTGGCTGCCGGAATGGGTGGCCGCCATGCCCGTGCTGCTGATGGGGGGGGTAGACATTGGCTATGTTCCTCTGAAAATTTTGTCATTCTACTATTTTCATTAGGCTCTATTCTGCCATTGGTTCTTGATTTGCCCGCCTGCCGCGGGCATGCGGTGGTTATGTGAAGCGATCATCGGAGCATGGATGCAGCAAGGACAACCGGCATGATGCCGGCTTGCAAATGCCGTAAAAGCCAGCTTTCTAACACCGGCATTGCAACGGACAGGCAGCATGGCTGAGCCCAGGATCGCAGTTTTAATCCCCTGCTATAACGAGGAGGTCGCCATCGGCCAGGTGGTGCGGGATTTTGCCGCCGCTTTGCCCGCCGCCTTGATTTTCGTTTACGACAATAACTCAAAGGACCGCACGCGCGAGGTTGCGGCCTTGGCGGGAGCGGTAGTGCGCACCGAGGCGCTGCAAGGCAAAGGCCATGTCGTCAGGCGGATGTTCTCAGACATCGAGGCCGATGCCTATGTGCTGGTGGACGGCGATGGCACCTATGATGCCGCCGCCGCGATGGAGATGGTGAAGCGCCTTCTGGCTGAGCAATTGGATATGGTGAACGCGCAGCGCATTGAGCTGGCAGGCGAGGGGCCAGTGGGGGCCTATCGCCGCGGCCACCGCGTTGGTAACCGGGTGCTGACCGGCCTTGTGCGCTTTGTGTTCGGTGACCGGATCAAGGACATGCTTTCGGGCTACCGCGTGTTCTCCCGCCGGTTTGTGAAAACCTTTCCGGCTTTGGCTTCTGGTTTTGAAACTGAAACGGAATTCACTATCCACGCTTTGGATATGCTGATGCCCATTGCCGAGGTGCCGACAAAATATCGTGAGCGTCCGCCAGGATCGGTTTCAAAGCTGCGAACATATTCCGACGGGTTTCGGATTCTTAACACCATCGTCAAGCTGGTGAAGGAGGAGCGGCCTTTGCAGTTTTTTTCCATTGCCGGGCTGGCGCTGTTTGTGCTCGGCGTGCTGATCTCTTTGCCCGTTCTGGTGACCTATGCCCGCACCGGGCTTGTGCCGCGCCTACCCACCGCCGTGTTGGCCATGGGCTTTGTAGTGGTGGCGTTTCTGTCCTTCACCTGCGGGCTGATTCTGGATTCGGTTGCACGCGGGCGGCGCGAGGCCAAGCGCCTCGCTTATCTTGCCGTGCCGCGCTGGACGCCGGATTAACCCGCCAGCGCGGATTTGATCGCGGCGAGTGCTGCATTGGCCTGTGCGGCGTTCGGCGCGCCCGCCTGGGCCACGGCCTTGTTGCCGCCGCCGCCCTGGCCGCCCGCCGCAGCGGCTGCGGCGCGTACCAGATCCACCGCACTTTGTGGTTTGTCCTCGGACACAGCCACAACGATCGCGGTTTTCTGCTCGGCGGTGGAAACCAGCGCCACGATGCCGGAACCGAGACCTTTCAGGAGGTCGGTGGCGATGGGGCGCAGTTCCTTCGCCGCCACATCGCCCACATTGCGCAGGATAGCGCGGGAGCCGTTGATGTCTTCCGCTTCCGAGGCGGTTGCCATTACAAGCTTCTTTTGCAAATCTGCCACCTGGCGCTCCAGGCGCTTCTTATCGTCCTGAAGTTGGGCGATGCGGCCAGGAAGTTCAGCGGCCGGTGCCTTGATGGCGGCGGCGGCTTCGGCCAGCAGCCGGGCCTCGCTCTCCACCTCGGCCACGGCGGCCTCGCCAGCCACGGCCTCGATGCGGCGGATGCCAGCCGAGACAGCACCTTCGGAGATGATGCGGAACAGACCGATATCGCCGGTGCGGGCCACATGGGTGCCACCGCAAAGCTCGATCGACCAGGCGGATTTATCATCCGAGCCGCCGCCCATGGAAACCACACGCACCTCGTCGCCGTATTTCTCACCGAACAGCGCCATGGCGCCCAGCTTCACGGCTTCTTCCGGCGTCATCAGGCGGGTGGTGACCTCCGTGTTCTCACGGATATGCGCGTTCACGTCCCGCTCCACCGCCGCCAGCTCCTCCGCCGTGACGGGGCGGGGTTGGGAGATGTCGAACCGCAGGCGGTCCGGCGCGTTGAGCGAGCCTTTTTGCGTGACATGCGCGCCCAAAGCGCGGCGCAGCGCCTCGTGCAGCAGATGGGTGGCGGAATGGTGGGCGCGGATTTTGCCCCGGCGGTCATGGTCC
>JAGXAE010000015.1 GCA_018971725.1 Pseudomonadota bacterium
GCTTAAAATTGCCCCCAGCAGCGCCAGCAATATGGTGGAAAGCCCGGTGGAGAAGCGCCATTGGCGTTCCGCGATGTCAGCCGGGTCCTTTGCCGCCAGAAGATGCACCGTGCTCGCCGCCACCGGGCTATAGCCGCCGGTGGCCGCCACTTTGCCATCCGGGTCCAGGTTCAGCCCGGCCGCCGAGAGCGATTGATCCTGCGCCGGGTGGCCATGGTCGAACTGGTACACATGCGCGCCCGAAAGATGCACGCTGCGCTGGCCGTCCGGTCCGGGAACGGCAGGGCTGGCGTAGTTGGCGGTAATCACCTGAAGCTGCGCGCCATCGCGCTTGGCGATGAACACGTTCTGGGCGCCGGCATGCGGCCCGGCGCGGTTGCCGAGGAAAACCACCTGCGCGCCGTCCTGGCTGGCATAAAAGGTTCCCGCCTCCATCGCATTCACGTTCAGCATGGCGGTGGCGTGGCGGGTAATGCGGTGTGAGGCGTTATAGGCCCAGGGCCGGGCGAAGACGGAAAGGCAGGTGACGCACACCGCCAGCGCCAGCGCCAGCGCCAGAACCGGGCGCAGCAATTGGCGCGGCCCCATGCCCAGCGCCAGCATGGCGTTTATCTCGCCATCCGCCTGCAACCGGCCGAATGCCGCCACCACCGCGATAAACAGCGAGATGGGGATCAACACTTCAAGCGAGATGAGCAGTTTAAGCCCGGCAAGAGCGGCGATGGCGCCAACGGGCAGCAGTCCGTTCACGGCATCGGATAGGATGTTCGCCAAGCTGTAACCCGCGAACAGCAAAACCAGTATGCCCAGCACCGCGGCGAAAGGCCGCGTCATCTCACGGATCAGATAACGATCTGTCTTCAAGGCGCCAAACCCAATTCTCTCCGGCGTATCCAGCCTGGCCTGCCCCTGCCGGAGCGTATCCGCCAGTGCAAAGGCGCCATTTATCCAGAAGGCTCGTGACAATGCGGTGCCCGCTCTTTAATAGAGCGGGCGGGTAATTTATATAGTTTTTATTGCACGGTTGTCATCTCCCTCTTTGCGGGACCGTCGTGCATGCAATGTCCGAGGGAGCCATACGCAACCAAATGACCGACCAGACAAATGAAGTCCGCGATATTATTTTCGGCACGCTGCAAGCCGCGTTGCCCCAGGCGCGCCCGCTATCGGGGGATACCCGCATCATCGAGGATCTGGGGCTCGATTCCGTCGCGGTGATGGATTTCGTCATGGAGATCGAGGACAAGCTGGATATTTCCGTGCCGCTGGACAAAATCGCCGAGGTGGAAACGCTGGGCGATCTCGTCGCCACCGTGCAGCGGCTGAAACAAGCCGCGTAGTCAGATGCCGCTTCTCGACAAATACGCGGCGCTGGCGGCGCAGTATCGCCAGCTGGAGGAAGCCGGCGCGAACCCGTTCAACGTGAAGTTCGACGAGGTGCTTTCCCCCACCGAGGCCATGGTCGGCGGCCGTAAAACCCTGCTGCTCGGCACCAACAACTATCTCGGCCTCACTTACGACCCCGCCGTGGTGGCGGCCGCCAACGCCGCCACAACTGCATCGGGCAGCGGCACCACCGGCTCGCGTATCGCCAATGGCAGTTACGGCGGCCATGCCAGGCTGGAAGCCGCCCTGGCGGCTTTTTATGGCCGCCGGCTCGGCATGGTGTTTTCCACCGGCTATCAGGCCAATCTCGGCATCATCTCCGCTTTGGCGGGCAAGGGCGACCATCTGCTGCTGGACGCCGACTCCCATGCCAGCATCTACGATGGCTCGCGCCTCGGCTACGCGCAGGTCACGCGTTTCCGCCATAACAGCCCGGATGACCTCGCCACCCGCCTTCGCCGCCTGAAGGACGAGCCGGGCGAGAAAATCGTCATCGTCGAGGGCATCTACTCCATGCTGGGGGATACCGCCCCGCTGAAGGAATTCGCTGCCGTGAAGCGTGAATTCGGCGCCTGCCTGGTGGTGGACGAAGCCCATTCCCTTGGCGTGCTGGGCGAAACCGGGCGCGGCCTGGCCGAGCAGGCGGGCGTTGAGGCCGATTGCGATTTCATCGTCGGCACCTTCTCCAAATCCCTTGCCGGCGTCGGCGGCTTTGCCGTCACGGACATGGAAGGCGCGGAGATCCTTCGCGTCGTCTCCCGGCCTTATATGTTCACGGCCTCGCTGCCGCCCGCCAACATCGCCGCCACGGAAGCCGCGTTGCAGCAGTTGCGTGCCCGGCCGGATTTGCGCCGCCGCCTCAACGAAAACGCGCTGCGGCTTTATCGCGGTTTGGAGAAACTCGGTTTTGAACTCGGCCCCGAGCCCAGCCCGGTCGTTTCCGCCATCATGCCCACGCCGGAGGCCGCGTTTGGCTTATGGGCGGCGCTGCTGAAAGCCGGGCTTTACACCAATGTCAGCTTGCCGCCCGCCACCCCACGGGGCTTGGCGCTGCTGCGCTCCAGTGTTTCCGCCGCTCACAGCCCGGCGCAGATCGACCACGCCATCGCCCTTTTCGCCGAGACCGGGAAGGGGCTTGGCCTGACCAACGCCGCGCCCGCTCTGGCCGCCGCGAAATAACGCCCGTACAAGGGGGCGGATGCGCCAACTCGGACTCTTCCGCCACAACCTGTTCAGGCTTTCTGAGCCGTTCATCACCCAGCAGGCGCAGCGCCTCCAGCGCTATCACCCGCTTTACCTCGGGCGGCTGCGTTACGGTGCGCCACCTGCGGGGGCCGAGGCGCTGGTGCTGGAAGATCTCGCCCCGCAAATGCGTCTGTTGCCCGCCGCCTGGCACATGCTCTCCGCCAGCCCGCACCCCTATCTGTACATGCTGGAAGGGCGGCGGCTCGACCTTATTCATGCGCATTTCGGGGTGGAAGGCGTCTACGCCCTGCCTCTGGCGGCCCGGCTTGGCGTGCCGCTCGTCACCACCTTCCATGGGTTCGACGCGACGCTTGCCCCACTCGGCCTGCTCGCCAACCCGGCCTGGGCGCGTTACGCACTGGGGCGCGGCCGGCTCGCCCGCCAGGGCAGCCTGTTCCTCGCCGCCTCCAACTTTCTGCGTCAGCAACTCCTGGCGCTGGACTTCCCGCCCGAGCGCGTCCTCACCCATTATATCGGCGTGGACACCCACGCCATCGCCCCGCGCAGCCCGGCGCTGGAAGAACCCATCATCCTCCACGTGGCGCGGCTGGAGGAAGTGAAAGGCACGGAATATCTCATCCGCGCCTTCGCGCTCATCGCCGCGCAGCACAAGCTCGCCCGGTTGGTTATCATCGGCGAGGGCAAGCTGCGCAAAAGCCTGGAACGCCTGGCGCGCGAAACCGGCTTTGCCGACCGTATCGACATTCTCGGCGCCCGCCCGCATGCGGAGGTGCTGGCCTGGATGCGCCGTGCCGCCATGCTGGTTCTGCCCAGCATGAAAACCGATTCCGGGCGGGAGGAAGGTCTGGGTATGGTGATGCTGGAAGCCGCCGCCTGCGGCGTGCCCGGCATCGGCGCGCGGGTTGGCGGCATTGCCGAGGGCATAGAGGAAGGTGTGACCGGGTTTTTGGTGCCGCAGCGCGACCCCGAGGCGCTGAGCACGGCCATTTCAACACTGCTCGCCAACCCCAGCCTTCGCCAGCGCATGGGCGAGGCCGCCCGCCGCCGCATGGAACTGCATTTCGACCTCACCCGCCAAACCGCGGCGCTGGAGGATATTTACGACGGGCTGCTGGCCTGATGCGCAGCGTCGTCGTCGCCGCCCATCCTGACGATGAAATCCTCTGGCTAAGCTCAGCCATGGCTGAGGCCGACCCCGTGGTGCTTTGCTACGGCGCGCCCTATGGCAAACCCGAAAAAGCCGAGGCCCGCGCGAAAGCCGTGGCGGCGCTGAACCTGCCGCGCCTTATCAACCTCGCCATTCCGGAAAGCGGGGTGCGCTTGCTGGTGGATTGGAAAAACCCGGTGATGACGCCAACAGGAATGGCGATTACCGATACCGCGGGCCAAGCCCGGTACGACGCGAATTTCATCGTGCTTTTGGAAAAACTCCGTCCCATTCTGGCGGGCGCGGACGCGGTTTACACCCACAACCCCTGGGGCGAATACGGCCACCCCGAGCATATCCAAACCTACCGCGCGGTTGAGGCGCTTCAAAAAGAGCAAGGCTTCACCATCTGGCTTTCCAACTATATGGCGCCGCTTACTTTGCCGCTCATCCGCGCTCTCGGCTCCTCGCCACTCTGGGCGGAAAAACGCGTGGCGGTGCCAGATGTCCGCCTCGCCCGCCGCCTGCGCGCCATCTATCTGCGCCACCGCGTCTGGACCTGGTCGCTCTGGCACCGCTGGCCCGCCACCGAAATGTTTTTCGCCCAACCCCCGGGTGGGCAAGATGGCTGGCACAGCCTGACCGGCGAAACCCTGCTGGACGTAACGAAACTGCGCTGGTGGAAAACCGACGGCACGGCACGGCGAGTGGTTTAGAGGCCGGATGGCTGGGCTCTACCCATAGCCAGTATAGAAGGACTCGGAAAGCGATCTCCGGAGCAGACGGCCCCGGCAGGGGAAAGTGACAGCTTCGCGCCCAAATTCGCCGTTAAGTGGCTTGATCGGCTTCCTCGAAACCGGACGCATTCTCAGACGAGTGAGGTAAAAAGTCGCCATCCCTAAATCGCGCAAAATTTTATGCCGCCTTTATGCAGCAGGTAGGCTTTCCTCATATAGATTTTATGCGATCCGGCGCACGGTGACAGGCTGAAAGGAGCTTGTCATGGGTGATCTTATTTCCTTATCAACGGGAGCGATTATTTTCGCTCTGCTGCTTCTCTACGTTCCGGCATGCGAGCGTGTGTAATGCTGGACTTAATTGCCGGTGGCGTCGTTTCCGCTCTTCTTCTCATTTATCTTGTCTGGGCCTTGCTCCGACCCGAGGATTTTTGATCCCATGACAATAGATGGTCTCCTCTATATCGCGCTGGTGTTCGCGTTGGTGTTGGGTGCTGCCTTCCCGCTGGGGCGTTATATCGCCGCCATTTTCGAAGGCCGCGTCACCTGGCTGCGCCCGGTGGAAACCGGCTTCTACCGCCTGGCCGGCATTGAAGAGGCGCGCCAGATGGGCTGGCAATCCTATGCCATTGCCCTGCTGCTGCTCAGCGTCATTCATTTCGGCCTGCTCTACGCTATTCTGCGCCTGCAATATTACCTGCCCTTCAATCCGCTGCATATTGCGGGCATGTCGCCGCGCCTGGCGTTCAACACGGCAGCCAGTTTTACCACCAACACAAACTGGCAGGCTTACGTGCCGGAGCAGCAAATCTCCAATGGCGCGCAGATGATAGGTTTGTGTGTTCATATGTTCCTCTCCGCAGCTGCCGGTATTGCCGCCGCTGGCGCAGTGATGCGCGCTTTTACCGGCAGCGGGCTGAAGACACTTGGTAATTTCTATACCGACCTCACACGCGTCACGCTCTATCTGCTTATCCCAGGCGCGCTCATCACCGCCACGCTGCTGGTACTGGCGGGTGCGCCACAAACATTCGCTCAGGCTATACAACTGCACACGCTGCAATCTGGCGCGCAGCCGCTGGCCATTGGGCCTGTCGCCTTCCAGGAGGCCATCAAGGAATTCGGTACAAATGGTGGCGGCTTCTTCAACGCCAATTCTGCGCACCCATTTGAAAACCCCAATGCCTGGACTAATCTTCTCGAAAACTGGCTGCTGCTGGTCATCGGATTCGCGCTGCCCATCGCGTTTGGCCATATGGTGAAAGACAAGTCTCAGGGCCGTACCCTGATGGCCGCCATGGCCATCATCCTCGCCCTAGGCTGCGTTGGCGCCTACGCGGCGGAGGCTACGGGCAACCCGCTGCAAACAGCAGCCGGGGTGCAGGCCAGTGGCAATTGGGAGGGCAAGGAGATGCGCTTCGGCATTCCCGCAAGCACGACCTTCAATGTTTCCGCCACCTGCACCTCCACCGGTGCGGTAGACAGCTTCGCCGATAGCTACACACCGCTCGGTGGTGCCATCCCAATGTTTCTCATGCAGCTGGGCGAGGTCACGCCCGGCGGCGTTGGCTCGGGCTTCTACACCATCATTGTCTTTGCCTTGCTCTCGGTCTTCGTCGCGGGCCTCATGGTGGGACGCACGCCGGAATATCTGGGCAAGAAGGTGCAAGCCAAAGAGATAAAGCTCGCTATGCTGGGCGTGCTTATCCTTACCCTCTTCATCCTGGCGGGCGCTGGTTTCTCGCTCATCACGTCATCCGGTGTTGGTTCGCTCGCCAATGCCGGGCCGCACGGGCTGTCGGAAATGCTCTATGCCTGGACCTCCGCCACCGAGAATAACGGCTCCGCCTTCGCGGGCATCTCGGCGGACACGAAGCTGCTCGATTACGGCTTAGGCGCCGCCATGCTGTTTGGCCGTTTCGCCTTCATGGTGCCCATCCTCGCCATCGCCGGTTCGCTCGCCGCCAAGCCCAAACTCGCGGAAAGCGCGGGCACTTTCCCCACCACCGGCCCGCTTTTCACCTTCCTGCTCATCGGCGTCATCATCATCCTGGGCGGGCTGCAATTCATGCCGGCCGACACGCTCGGGCCGCTAGCCGAGCATTTTCTCCTCTACGCTGGAAAGAGCTTCTGAAATGTCAAAAGCTGAGACCATCTCGCTGTTCGATGCCGGAATCATCCGCCGCGCGGCATTTGATTCACTATCAAAACTTAATCCCGTTACCCTGGCGCGCAATCCGGTTATCTTCGTCACGGAAATCGTCGCCGCCCTGGTCACAGCCACTGGCATCGAGGCCATCATCACCAACCACCCGGCCGGGTTCTCTCTCACCATCGCCGCCTGGCTCTGGCTCACCGTCATCTTTGCTACCTTCGCCGAGGCCGTGGCGGAAGGCAGGGGCCGCGCCCGCGCCGAGAGCCTCCGCCGCGCCCGCTCGGATACGATGGCGAAACTTCTACTCGACCCGCGCGAGCGCGTCATTTTCAAACCCACTCCCGCCACAGACCTCAGGCGCGGCGATCTTGTGCTGGTGGAGGCAGGCGACCTCATCCCCTCAGACGGTGAGATCATCGAAGGTGTCGCCAGCGTGAATGAGAGCGCGGTGACGGGCGAATCCGCCCCTGTGGTGCGCGAGGCTGGGGGCGACCGCTCCGCCGTTACCGGCGGCACGCTGGTGGTTTCGGATTGGCTGGTCATCAGCATCACCGCCGATGCCGGTTCCACCTTCCTCGACCGCATGATTGCGCTCGTGGAAGGCGCTGAGCGCCGCAAAACGCCGAATGAGATTGCGCTCAACATACTTCTGGCTGGTCTCACCATCGTCTTTCTTGTCGCCGTGGTCACACTGGTGGGGTTCGGCCAATATTCTGGCACGCGGTTCTCCATCCCCGTGCTGGCAGCACTTCTCGTCTGCCTCATCCCCACCACCATTGGCGGGCTGCTCTCGGCCATCGGGATCGCGGGCATGGACCGGCTGGTGCGCTTCAATGTCGTCGCCACCTCGGGCCGCGCGGTGGAGGCGGCGGGCGATGTGGATGCACTGCTGCTGGACAAAACCGGCACCATCACCTTTGGCAATCGCATGGCCTCGGGCTTCTACCCCATACCCGGCGTGAATGAGCGCAGCCTAGCGGAAGCCTGCGTGATGGCCAGCCTGGGTGACGATACACCGGAAGGCCGCTCCATCCTCTCCTTCGCGAGGGACCGTTATGGCATTAATATCACCGCACCGTCTGACGCCATCATAATCCCCTTCTCCGCGAATACGCGTATGTCAGGCGTCGATACTGGTGGCAAAAGCTACCGCAAAGGTGCTGTGGATTCCGTGCTTGCAGCGCTCGGCGCCACGGCGGAACCTGCCTTTACCGAAAGTATCGCGCGCATCGCACGGGCTGGTTCCACCCCGCTCGCCGTCATGGCGGATGGAAAATTACTCGGCGCCATCGAGCTGAAAGACATCGTGAAGCCCGGCATAAAAGAGCGCTTCGCTGCTCTGCGCACCATGGGTATACGCACCATCATGGTTACGGGCGATAACCGCATCACCGCCGCCACCATCGCTGCGGAAGCCGGGGTTGATGACTATATCGCCGAGGCCAATCCGCAGAACAAGCTCGATTATATAAGGAAGGTTCAGGGCGAGGGCCGCCTTGTAGCAATGTGTGGAGACGGCACGAACGATGCTCCCGCTCTGGCCCAGGCCGATGTGGGCGTGGCGATGCAAACCGGCACCCAGGCCGCGCGAGAGGCCGGCAATATGGTCGATCTCGACAGCGACCCGACAAAGCTCATCGAGATTGTGGAAATCGGCAAGCAGCTTCTCATCACGCGCGGCGCGCTGACCACTTTCTCCATCGCCAACGATATCTCTAAATATTTCGCTATCCTGCCCGCCATTTTCATTGCCACCTACCCGCAGCTAGGCGCGCTCAATGTCATGCGGCTGAACACGCCGCAGAGTGCGATCCTCTCCGCAGTTATCTTCAACGCGCTCATCATCGTGGTGCTGGTGCCGCTCGCGCTGCACGGCGTGAAATTCCGCGCAATCGGCGCCGCCGCCCTGCTCAAGCGTAACCTGCTTATTTACGGGCTGGGTGGCATCGTCGCACCTTTCGTAGGCATCAAGCTTATCGATATGATCCTCGGCCTGTTCCACATCTTCTCGTAACGGACACAGAAAATGATCCTCCGCGAACTCCGCCCGGCTTTTTCCCTGGTCGTGCTTTTCACCTTCCTGCTCGGCCTTGTCCTGCCCGGCATATTCACCGGCGCCATGCAGGCAGTATTGCCCTGGCAGGCCAATGGCTCGCTCATCAGGCAGAATGGCCAAGCCATCGGTTCCGCGCTCATCGGCCAGAACTTCTCTGGCGCGCAATATTTTACCCCGCGCCCCTCGGCACTTAGCCCCACCCCGTACACGCAAGACACATCCGGCGCCTCTAATCTTGGCCCCACCAGCAAGGTGCTGCTCGCCAGTGTAAAGCAGCGCGTTGCCGCGTATTTGAAGGCTTATGGTCCCGGCCCGGTCCCGGCAGATGCCGTCACCGCCTCTGCCTCGGGGCTGGACCCGGATATCTCGCTGCAAAACGCGCTGCGACAAGCCCCCGCCGTGGCCAAGGCGCGGCATCTGCCCTTCACCACGGTCACCGCCTTGGTGGAGAATATGGCGCATCATCCGTTCCTCGGCATTATCGGCACGGACCATGTGAACGTGCTGAAACTCAATCTTGCGCTGGAACATCTGCCAGCCTCATAAAGCTAAATGGCAAATCAAAATGATGGCCGCCCGGACCCGGATGCGCTGCTGGCAAATGCGCAGCAGAGCGAACGCGGCCATCTGAAAATCTTCCTCGGCGCTGCCCCCGGCGTTGGCAAAACCTGGGAGATGCTTACCGCCGCCCATGCGAAACGCCAGAAGGGCGTGGCTGTGGTGGCCGGGCTGATCGAGACCCATGGCCGTGCTGGCACGCAGGAGGCCATTGGTGAGCTTGAGCAGCTCCCCCGCCTTACCGTGCCCTATCGCGGCCAGACATTGGAGGAATTCGACCTCGAAGCCGCGCTGAAGCGCCACCCGGCCTTGCTTCTGGTGGATGAGCTGGCCCATACCAACGCCCCCGGCCTACGCCATGCCAAACGGTGGGAAGACGTGCTGGATGTGCTGGAGGCAGGCATCGATGTCTGGACCACCGTAAACGTCCAGCATCTCGAAAGCCTGAACGACCAGATCGCCCGCATCACCGGGGTGCGCGTGGCTGAAACCGTGCCCGACACGGTGCTAGACATGGCGGACGAGATCGAGCTGATCGACCTGCCGCCCGGTGAGCTTCGCACCCGCCTGCAAGAAGGCCATATCTACCGGCCAGATATCGCCACGCGCGCGCTAGAAGGCTTCTTCCGCGAGGGCAATCTCGGCGCGCTGCGCGAGATTGCGTTGCGCCGCGCAGCGCAGCGTATCGACAAGGACGTGACGCACTATATGCGCCTCTCCGCCATTCCCGGCCCCTGGCCCGTGGCGGAGAAGGTGTTGGCCCTTATCGGCGCGGATGATGCCGCCTCCAACGTAGTGCGCCACGCTGCGCGTCTGGCCGAAGCACTGCGCGCGCCCTTCACCGGCTTCCATATCGAGCGCACGGATGACAATGCCAAGATCCAGGCCGCGCTGGACCTTACCGTGCAGCTTGGCGGCAGCGTGGTCACGCAATCAGCGCCAGACATGGTTGGCGCCGTTCTCGACTACGCGACAGCCCAGAACATCACCCATATCGTCGTGGGCCGCACGACGCGTAAGCGTTGGCCGGGGCGGCGTTTTTCCGAGGCTCTTACCCGCCAGGCCCTGGCCTTTACGCTGCATTTCGTGCCCGTGCCCGCCGCTTCGCCACAGCGCCCGGCCGCGCCGCCGCAGCACCATTGGAGTCCCTATCTCTGGGCCGCGATCCTTCTTGCCGCCATCACCATTAGCGGCACAGCGCTGAAAAACGTTCTACCGCAAGAAGCCATGGGGCTCATCTTCACCGGGCTTATCGCCGCAATGGCCAGCCGCGCGGGGCGCGGTCCCGGCCTGTTCACCGCCATTACCGGCTTTTTCCTGTGGAATTTCTGCTTTCTGCCGCCGCTCTACACCTTCTCGGTGGGCGACCCACGCGATGTAGTGGCGCTTGCCGTATTCCTTCTGGTGGGAATTATCACTGGAACGCTGGCGGGGCGCGTGCGCCAGGAGGCCGCCACCGCCGCCGCAAGGGTAGAGGCACTGCGACGCATCTCACTCTTTGGCCAACGCCTTTCCCGTGCCGTTACATTATCAGATATTCTTACCACGGCCGCCGAGGAAACCGCCGCCATTACTGGCGCGGGCATTGTGCTGTTGGCGCAGAACGGCGCACTCACGCCCGAGGCAAGCCGCCCCGCCGGCACGGCGCTGGATGAAGCTGCCCATGCCGCCGCTGAATGGTGCCTGACGCATGATATGGAAACCGGCACCGGCACCGGCACCCTGCCTTCCGTGCCCTGGCGCTTCTTTCCGCTCCGCAGCCACGGCATGGTGGCGGGCGTGCTCGGCGCCCGCGCCGCCGCGCCGCCGCCCACACCCACGGCGCAAACCTTGGCCACCCTGGCGGACCAGACCGCTCTGGCCCTGGAACGTGCTCGGCTTGCCATGCAAACCGCCCGCACGGAAGCACATGAAGACAGCCAGAAGCTTCGCAATGCCCTGCTCTCCTCACTCAGCCACGATCTGCGTACACCGCTCACAGCCATACGCGGCGCGGCCGAAACCCTTGCAGTCTCTGGCGAGGCGCTGGACGCAGCGACGCGCGCCGATCTGCTGGCCGCCATCACTCAGGATGCAGCCCGCATGGGTAAATTCCTCGCAAATATTACCGACATCGCGCGGGTTGAATCTGGTGTACTGGACATAAAGCGCGAACGCCTAGCGCTGGAGGCTGTGGCGGAGGCAGCCATTGCCCGTATACCGGGCGCGCTTTACACTGCTCTCAATATCGCGCCCGAAGCCACCCATGTACGCGCTGACCCTACGCTGCTGGAACAAGTGTTGGTCAACCTACTGGAAAATGCCGTTAAATACGCGCCGCCGGGCAGCAGTATCAGCATCTCTGCCCAACGCGAGGGGAATAACGTGCGCATAAGCGTAGCCGATGAAGGCGTGGGTATCGCCCCCGCCGAGCTGCAATCGGTTTTCGACAGTTTCTTTCGCGCCAGCCGGGGCGACCGGGTGGCACCCGGCACGGGGCTTGGCCTTGCTATTGCCAAAGCATTCATCGAAGCCATGGATGGGCACATATCGGCACAAAGCCCGCGGCTGGATTTGCCCGCGGATGGGCTGCCCGGCACCATCATCACATTGGAACTTCCCGCCGCATGATTTCTGGCCGCATTCTGGTTGTGGACGACGAGCCGCAAATCCACCGCTTTCTCGCCCCAGCCCTCACTGCTGCGGGCTACCAGCCTTTGCGCGCGGATAATGCTGCAGAGGCCCTGCGCCAAGCCGCCGCCCAGGCGCCGGACCTGGTGCTGCTAGACCTCGGCCTGCCGGATATGGACGGGCAAGAGGTGTTGTGCCGCCTGCGCGCCTTCTCGCCCGTGCCCATCATCATCCTCTCGGCCCGCGACCGCGAGGCGGAGAAGATTGCAGCGCTTGATAATGGCGCCGATGATTATGTGGAAAAGCCCTTTGCCCTGGGTGAGCTACTGGCGCGCATCCGCACTGCATTGCGCCGCGCTGGCGCCGCAACACCGCCATCCACAACGCTGCATGTGGCGGACCTCATGATCATGCCTAATGCCACGCAGCGCGGCGGTGCTGTGCTGCCGCTCACTAAGCGAGAGCATGCGTTACTGCTGCTAATGGCGCGTAACCGAGGCCGTGTACTCACCCACCGCCAGCTTCTTACAGCCCTATGGGGGCCGGCCCATACCGAGGATGTTGCATATTTGCGCGTCTATATTGGCCAACTCCGGAAACATCTGGGTGAGAATGCTGCAAAACTTATCGCCACCGAGCCAGGCGTGGGCTACCGCCTCCTCGACGACGCCTGATCCACCTTTGATTGCCCTGCAAGCAGAGCCTTTACCGCGCGCCAAATATAGTCTGCACATTCTTGTGCCGATGTCATTAAGAAAGGAGCCGCTTCCTGTTTAGAAACAATGGCACAAAACGAATTGGTGCATCCCTTGGCATGAAAACCCATTTTTTCTTGGCCATGTTGGCTAAAAGGAGGAAGTAATGGGTAACACGGAGTTTGATCCCGGCTTCAAGGAGCATCGCCCATGGAATGCAGGTCGTAAACTTGGCGCCAAGCGCGCGTTGAAGCCTCAGCAGGTTTGGTCCATCCGTTTTTGGCTCGACCACCAACAACGACTGCGCGACCGTGCTCTGTTCGATCTCGCTATAGACAGTAAACTACGCGGCGGTGACGTGGTCAAAATCAAGATTGGCGACATCGTGAGTGCTGGGCGTATCAAGTCTAGGGCCATTGTTGTACAGCAGAAAACCGGGCGGCCGGTACAATTTGAATTGTTGGAACCTGCCCGTACCAGCCTATTGGCTTGGCTTGAGCGGCGAGGTGGTGCCATTGATGATGTTATATTTCCAAGCCGCATAGATCACAGTGACCACTCAAGCGCACGACAGTATGCCCGTCTCGTCGATGAATGGATCACTGGCATTGGCCTGCGCCGGGAAGATTATGGAACCCATTCCCTGCGTCGAACCAAAGCCTCGATCATTTACAAGCAAACAGGCAATTTGCGCGCCGTGCAAATACTGCTGGGGCATACGAAGATTGAGAGCACTGTGCGGTATCTTGGTGTGGATGTCGAAGATGCCTTGACGCTGGCGGAAAGTACGGAAGTATAGCGCTTTCAACCATTGTCGGCAGCAGATCTATATGACCGCTTTTTGTATCTCGTTGCAGAAGGCGGTCAGGCAGAAGTCGGCCCCGCCACAAGCGAAAGTCCGGTATACGGTGCCGCGGACCATAAGCCGCCAGTCCACTTATCTCCATTGCATACGCATCAAAACATCTTCCCGCCTTCAAACCAAACCCTTATTAACTTCCAAAGGTCAAAATCCTTTAAAATCAATTATTCCCCAAACAACATCAACAACTAACGAAACGTTAGTATGTTCCACGTGGAACATTTCAGCGCCGTAACCGTCCCCACAAAACCAACCCGCCATAAGCCAGCCCCGTTGCCGCCGCCGCCGCCGCAATCCGCGCGACCGCATCACTGCCAAACGGCAGCGCCCGTGCGCCCAGCGTAAACGCCACCATAAACGCCACCGCCAGCCCCGGCACCACAAATGGTTTCAACAGCGCCAGCGGTGAAACCTGCCAGACCCGTCGCAAATAAGTCACGCTCCAGCCCAGCAAAAACGGATAAATCGCCAGCCACGCGGCGGCCACCGCCACCAGCCCCATCGGCCCGCGCACGGTAATGCCCGCCAGCAGAATAAACCCGCCCAGCAGCGTCAGCGTGATGAAGGAGAGGCTCGCCGCCTTGCCCGGCTGCCCCGTGCCCATCAGCAGCGGCGTGATCAGTTGGGAGGCAATCCGCAGCACCGCCGCCGCCGCCAGAATCTGCAATGGCAGAGCCGCCGCCGCGTAAGAATGCCCGTGGCTATCATGCAGCAGCCCCATCAGCGGCACCGCCATCAGCCCTAGTCCGGCCATCAGCGGTGCTACCAAATTCGCCAGTCTTTGCAGCGCCCAGAACAACGCGTCCCGCAACTGCGCAGGCGCTGCCGCCACTTTCGCAAATACCGGCAGAGAGGTGCGGTTGATGATCGTGCCCACCGCCATTGCCGGTTCCATCGCCACGTCAAACGCCACCCGATACACCGCCAGCGGCGCCGCCCCATAAAACCAGCCCACCAGAAGGTAATCGATATTCTTGAAAATCTGCTCGAAAATATTCGCGCTAGCGGATTTCAGCCCGAAGGAAACCAGAGGCTTTATCTCAAGGTATGAAAAATGCCATCCCAGCCTGAATGGCCGCGCCCATAACGCCCCGGCGAGAATAAACACGCCAGAGGCAAAATACCCGCCCACCAGCGCCCAGGTGCCGCCGCCCATCATCGCAATCGCCAGCCGCACCATCGCCGCGCCGAATGTGGCGGTCACATTCACCGCAGCGATTTTCTCGTACTTCAACTCCCGGTTCAGCAGCGCCAGCGGAATCACCGCCACCCCCACCAAAGGCTGCTTCGCCGCCAGCGCCAGAAAATAAAGCGGCATCCCGGCCATGCCGTAAATCCAGCCCACGGCCGGGGAGAGTGCGACCGCAGCCCCGCCCACCAGCAATGCGGCGGCCATGATAAACCAGAACAGCGACTGTAATTGCCGTTCGCTCGTTTCCTTGGCCTGCACAAGCGCCTCATTGGTGCCCAGACCATCAAACGCTTCCACCACCATGCCGATGGACAGCACCAGCGAGCCAATACCCACCTGCACTTTGGTGAGGTACATCAGCACCGCGATGATGGTGACGAAATCCGTCACCTTGGCGATAATCGCGGCTCCGCCCAGCCAGTTAAACCCGCGCCCCAGATGGTGTTTGTGGTCGTCCTCGCTCATGGCCCTGGCGGCAGCACCACGTTGCGCGTGCGGATGACATGCCCCCACCAGCGGCGGGACTCCCGTTTCCAAACCGCGCTCTGCGCCGCCCCCCAAAGCCCCGGTTTTGGCTGCGCGGTACCTGCCAACCATTCCTGCAAGGTGGCGGCGATTTTTTCCGCCCGGGCGCTCCAGGTATAATTCCGGCTATCTTCAGTTGCCCCGGCTGCAAGCCGCGCCGCAAGCGCTGCATCCTCCGTCAGTCCCCGCAAGCCCGCTACCAGCGCCTCCAGATCGTCCGGCGCGCAGAGCCAGGCGGTCTCGTCATGTTTCAGCACTTCCGCCACATCCGGCGTGTTGCCCGCCAGGATGGGCCGCCCGGAACCAAGATAGAAAAACAGTTTCAACGGCAGCACCGTGGAGCCGAATTTCGCCAGCGGCTGGAAGGAGGGCGGAATCAGCAGCACGTCGGCGGCGGAGATGTAATTGCCGAGCGTCTCCTCGCTCTGCCACGGCACGATGATGATATTCGGCACGCCCCGCGCCAGCGCCTCGATGGGCCCGTCGCCATAGGAGCCGACAAACAGGAAGGTGAGCTGCGGCAGGCGCTTTGCCGCCTCGATCACCAGATCCAGCCCCTTCTTGTGGTTCACCCTGCCGGTATAAACCACGGTTTTCGTATCTTCCGGCACGCCGATGCGCTGCTTCGCCTCGGCCAGAGGAATGGGGGCGGCGAAGCGCCTCGGCTCGAAACCGTTATGAATGCAGCGCAGTTTTTCGGCGGGCACGCCGAGGTCGAGATATTTCTGCCGCGTGTAGTCCGAATGGCAGATATTGCCGAGGAAACGCGGATGGCTGAACAATTTGTAGAGCCAGCGTTGCAGCGGCGGAATCTGGTCCGGCCAGGGGCGGTAATGGTCGAACACCACGCGCTGGCCATAAAGAATCGCCACCCACGCCACCCAGAGATTGCGCGTGTAAACCAGATCGGCCTGATGGAACTCCCGCCGCAGCCCGATCGTCAGCCCGCACAGGAAATGCCGCAATATGGCGGGTTTCAGCGGGGCAAAGGCGCGGATGACCGGCATCTCCGCCAGGGCCTCGGCTGTGGCCAGATTCTCCCGCGCCGCCGGTACGTGCAGCCAGCCGGCCTGAAGATGCGGCCGCAGATAACGCCCCGTGGTGATAAACACCTCCGCATCTGCCTCAGCGCTTGGCAGGGGGTTTTCGAAGGCGAAAAGGATTTTCATGGCGGTCCCGGCGGTGAAGACAAGCCGGGCAACCGGCGGCGCAAACTAGGCGCAAGGCAAGGTGGGATCAATAACCCGCCCGGCCTCACACCGGTTCCGGCGCCTGTTCCAGCGCCTTTTGCGCCAGGGCGATGGCGCCTGCCCGCGATTTTGCCCCGCCGACGAAGCGGCGCACATGCACGAACACCGCATCCTCCACCCCGCTGGCATCCGCCAGCGCCTCGGCCTGCAATCCGGCCCAGCCTTCCGGCAATGGCAAGCGCTGCGCGAAGGAGCCGGGTTCCGGCGGCACGGTATCGACCATCCAATTGCCGTTGGAGGCCGGGGAGATGGCGAGCAGCACCGGCAGATCATGGCTGAACACCACGTTCTTCCAGGGCATGCCGGTTTCCAGCACCAGCAGGCGCTTATCCTCCGCCGCCTCATGCGCGGCCAGCACCAAGGCTTCCGCCTGGAGCTTGGAGCGCTGGATTTCCACCTGCCGGGCCAGCACGCCGGAAACCATGGCGGCGGCTTGCTGGAAGGCGGCATCCCCGGCGGTGGGGCCATTGGCCTCCGGGCTGTCCCAGGGCGGGTTGAAATCCCCCACCAGGGCCGCGAGGTCTAGCGAATTGCGCACCACCGGGCCGGTGGCGGAGACGCCGTTATCAATCTCGTCGATACGCTTCACCAGCTTGCCGTCCAGCGCCGTGGCGATGGCG
This sequence comes from Pseudomonadota bacterium, assembly GCA_018971725.1. Taxonomy (GTDB): domain Bacteria; phylum Pseudomonadota; class Alphaproteobacteria; order Acetobacterales; family Acetobacteraceae; genus Acidocella. Next base: position 17,000 of record JAGXAE010000015.1, read on the forward strand.
GGGGCGAATTGCGTAGCCTCCGGGGCGAGCAGGGCGGCCACGGCGCGTTCCCCATAAACCTGCCAGATGAGCCCGGCGGAGGAAAAGGGCGTGCCATCCTCCCGCGTGGGGGCGCCGATCTGGTGATGGTCGAAGCGGTTGGCGGCGGGGTCCGACAACAGGCCGACATCGAAGACGATATCGCCGGTTTCAATGAGGTCCTGCTTGCGGGTACGCAGCAGGGTATGGTCCGCGCCCGGCTGGGAGACGCCAAGGGCGAGGCGCAGCACGGCGTAGGCGAATACCTCGTCGCAATGGAACTTGCCGCTATGCGTAACAAGCAGCGGGATTTTCTTTTCGGTCATGGGAATCCTTAGCTATGCAGGCCGGGGGCTTCCTGGCCCGTGCGTGCGACATATTCGGTGTAGCCGCCATCGTACTGATGGAGGCCCTCGGGGGTGAGTTCCAGCACGCGGTTGGAGAGGGCGGCGAGGAAGTGCCGGTCGTGCGAAACGAACAGCATGGTGCCTTCATAATTTGAAAGCGCCTTGATAAGCATTTCCTTGGTGGCGAGGTCCAGATGGTTGGTAGGTTCGTCCAGCACCAGGAAGTTCGGCGGGTCGAACAGCATCAAGGCCATCACCAACCGGGCTTTTTCACCGCCGGAGAGCACGCGCACGCGCTTTTCCACCTCGTCGCCCGAGAAGCCGAAGGCACCCGCCAGGGCGCGCAGGCTGCCCTGGCCGGCATGGGGGAAGGCATTGTCCAGGGCCTCGAACACCGTGGCCTCGCCATCCAGCAGATCCATGGCGTGCTGGGCGAAATAGCCCATCTTCACGCTGCCGCCGAGGGTGACGCTGCCCGCATCCGGCGCCGAGGTGCCGGTGACAAGCTTCAGCAGTGTGGATTTGCCCGCACCGTTGATGCCGAGCACGCAAGCGCGCTCCTTCCGGCGGATGAGCAGGTCCAGCCCGTCGTAAATCGTCTTGCTGCCATAGGCCTTGGAAACGCCGCGGAGATTTGCCACATCGTCGCCAGAGCGCGGGGCGGGTTTGAAATCGAACTCGATGGTCTGGCGGCGCTTGGGCGGTTCCACGCGCTCGATCTTGTCCAGCTTTTTCACCCGGCTCTGCACCTGGGCGGCGTGGCTGGCGCGGGCCTTGAAACGCTCGATAAAGGCGATCTCCTTGGCTAGCATCGCCTGCTGGCGCTCAAATTGCGCCTGCTGGTGCTTCTCGTTCAATGCCGCCTGGCGGGCGTAGAATTCATAATCGCCGGAATAGCTGTTGAGGTTGCCGGCATCGATCTCGATAACCTTGTTGATGATACGGTTCATGAATTCGCGGTCGTGCGAGGTCATCAACAGCGCGCCGTCATAGCCAGCCAAAAATTGCTCCAGCCAGATCAGGCTCTCAAGGTCCAGATGGTTGGAGGGTTCGTCCAGCAGCATCACGTCAGGCCGCATGAGTAGGATGCGGGCCAGGGCGACGCGCATTTTCCAGCCGCCGGAGAGGCGGCCGACATCGCCTTCCATCATCTCCTGGGAGAAGCCGAGCCCATGCAGAACCTCGCGGGCCTTGGCATCCAGCGCGTAGCCGCCGAGTTCCTCGAACCTGGCCTGCACCTCGCCGAAACGCTCCAGGATCTCTTCCATCTGCTCGAACTTCTCCGGGTCGGCGAGGTCGGCTTCCAGCTGGGCCAGTTCGGCGGCCACCTCGCTCACCGGTCCGGCGCCGTTCATCACCTCCGCCACGGCGCTGTGGCCGGACATTTCGCCCACATCCTGGCTGAACAGGCCGATGGTGATGCCTTTATCGGTTAATATCTGGCCTTCATCCGGCTCATCCTGCCCGGTAATGAGCCGGAACAGCGTGGATTTACCCGCCCCGTTGGGGCCGACCAGGCCGATTTTCTCGCCCTTCTGCAACGCCGCCGACGCCTCGATGAAGATCAGGCGGGGGCCGTTCTGCTTGCTGATATTGTCCAGGCGGATCACTTAAAAAACCTCGGCGGTGGGAAACTGCCGGGGCTCTTAGAGCAAGTTAGGGGGCGCGTGAACCGGGGCGGGGTGGACCCAAAGGGTACGAAAACGCAAGCCTAGCCGTAGGTGGCGATAATGTCCCCCGCGTTCAGCGCCGTGCCCTGGGCGGCTTGCAGCCGGAGCGTGCCGGGGCGGGGCGCGGTAATTTGCACCTCCATCTTCATCGCCTCCATCACGGCGATGAGGTCGCCTTCCCGTACTTGCGCCTCGTCTTCGATCTTCCAGCCCAGCAAGGTTCCGGCGACCGGGGCCGCGATTGCGCTATCATCCTGTGCGGGCGCTGCCTGTGGCGCAGGCGTGGCGGAAAGCCCGACGAGCAGCGCGCGCGGCAGGCCGATCTGGTGGCGCTTGCCGTCGATCTCAATTTCCATGCGCAAAAGCCCGGCATCCTCGGCGGGCGCCGGGCGGGGTGCTGCGTCCAGCTTGGTAGCGAAATCGGTCTCGATCCAGCGCGTATGTACGGCAAAACCATTTTCGCCGGTGAAATCAGGATGGTCGAGAACCGCTTTATGGAAGGGCAGCACCGTGGCCGGGCCTTCGATGACGAATTCACCCAAGGCGCGGCGGGCGCGGGCGAGCGCCTGCGCGCGGGTGCCGCCGGTGACGATCAGCTTGGCGATGAGGGAATCGTATTCGCCGGGAATCACGGAACCGGAGACCACCCCGCTATCCAGCCGGATGCCCGGGCCGCTGGGAGGCTCGAAACGGGTGATTTGCGCGGGCGTGGGCAGGAAGCCTTTGGCCGGATCTTCCGCGTTGATTCGGAATTCGATGGCGTGGCCGCGAGGCGGCGCCTCGGAAAGTTCCAGTGCCTTGCCTTCGGCAATTCGGAACTGCTCGATCACCAGATCAACGCCGACGGTTTCCTCCGTCACCGGGTGTTCAACCTGAATCCTGGTATTCACTTCAAGAAACGAAATTGTGCCATCTTGCCCGAGCAGGAATTCCACTGTGCCGGCGCTTGAATATTTCACGGCTTCGCAGAGTTTCCTGGCGGCGTTCTCGATGGTGCGGCGCTGTTCATCCGAGATGAAGGGAGCGGGCGCTTCTTCGATAAGTTTCTGGTTGCGGCGCTGGAGCGAGCAATCCCGCGTGCCAAGCACCACCACTTTGCCGTGCTTGTCCGCGATGATCTGCGCCTCGATATGGCGGGGACGGTCGAGAAACCGTTCCACGTAGCATTCGCCTCGGCCAAAGGCGGCTTTTGCCTCGCGCACGGCAGATTCGTAAAGTTCGATGACCTCTCCGAGATTCCGCGCAACCTTCATGCCGCGCCCGCCGCCGCCATGGGCCGCTTTGATGGCGATGGGCAGGCCATGCTGCTTGGTGAAGGCCAGAGCTTCCGCCGCCGTTTCCACCGGGCCGTCGCTGCCCGCCACCAAAGGCGCGCCGACCGATTGCGCGATGCGGCGGGCGGAGACTTTATCGCCTAAGGCGGCGATCACATCGGCATCCGGCCCAATCCAGATCAACCCGGCCTCCGCCACGGCGCGGGCGAATTCAGCGCGTTCGGAAAGGAAGCCATAGCCGGGATGCACCGCATCCGCCCCGGCGCGCAGGGCGATGCGCAGGATTTTCTCGATGTCGAGGTAGGTTTCGGCGGGGGCGGCACCGTTGAGCGCATAGGCTTCATCAGCAAGCTTCACGAAGGGGGCTTGCGCATCCGGGTCCGCGTAGAGGGCGACGGATTGCACCCCGTAATCCCGGCAGGCGCGGATGATCCGCACGGCGATCTCGCCACGGTTCGCGATGAGGACTTTCTTCATGGCGCGGGTTCCTTCGGTGCAGGCTGGATCTCTTGAAACGGACCTAAGAGCCGGAAGCGGATTTTGGCGCCGATGGGGATTTGTCCCGCGAGATCGAGATGATGCGCCGCCACCGCGCCGATGACGGGGTAGCCGCCGGTTAGTGGATGGTCGGCCAGAAACAGCAAAGGCTTGCCATCTGCCGGCACTTGGAGCGCACCGTTCACCACGGCCTCGCTCGGCAGCTCGTCTTGCCGGGTGCGGGTGAGGCTTTCCGCAGCAGCTAGTCGCAAGCCGATGCGGTTGGATTGCGGCGTAACCTCCCATTCCGTATTGGCCAGCACCGCCAGCGCCTCTTGGGTGAACCAGTCCGTTCTGGGGCCAAGTGTAAGATCGAGCGTGACAACATCGCCGGGTTTCGGAAATACGAAGCTGGGTGCTTCGTGCAAGGAAACTGCGGCGCGGATGTCCGACGCATCTCCAATCGTCAGCACGCTGCCTGTGCCAACTGGTTCAGGGCCGATGTCTGAAAGCGTATCCCTGGAGGCGCTGCCGAGGATTTTCTCAACATGAAAGCCGCCGCGCACGGCGAGGTAGCTGCGCGTGCCCGCTTGCGCGTTTGTCAGCGTCACCTCGTCTCCTGCTTCCAGCGCAATGGGCGTGTAAGGCGCGGCGGGCAGGGTTTGTCCAGCGGCATTGCGCAGCTTCATGCCGCGCGGCGCTCCGGCGATGCCGATAATGGCGGCGCCGCGGCTGCGAATGGTGATGCCTCCGGTGAGTTCAAGGCATGGCGTAGCTGCATGGTTGCCGACGATGCTGTTGGCGGATTTGAAAGACGACCGGTCCAGCGCGCCGGAGGGGCCGACGCCTTGCCTTGCCTCGCCGAACCGCCCAAGGTCTTGAAACAAGGCGGGCAAAGGGGCGGCAACGATGCTGAAATGCACGGCGCTTTCATCAGCCGTGTATGTAGATGGTTTTTGTTCGCTTTCATGGAGCGGGTAAATTCGTTTTTCAATCGTGGCGTCGTGAAAGCGCACGCGGTAGCCGGGTTGGAAGCAGGCAGGTGGCGTGCGCGCCAGATCCCACATCTTCATAGGCGTGGTGCCGATCAACTGCCAGCCGCCGGGGCTCGTGCGCGGGTAAACGCCAGTGAACGGCCCAGCGAGCGCCACCGCCCCCGCCGGGATTTTCGTGCGCGGGGTCTTGCGGCGCGGCACCTGCAAGGCGGGGTCGCCGCCTACAAGATAGCCAAAGCCCGGCGCGAAGCCGCAAAACGCCACGAGATATTCAGCTTCCGTATGGCGGCGGATCACCTCCCGCACGCTAAGCCCGGTGAGGGTGGCCACTTCCGGCAAATCCTCGCCATCATACACCACCGGCACCTCGACGAGCGCATCGCCCGCCGCCGGTTTCACGGCAAGATCAAGCCGCGCGATTCGTCTCGCCAGTTCCCCGGCTTTTGCGATCTCCGGTGAAAACCGGATCATCAGGGTGCGGGCTGCCGGGATGATCTCCTCGATCTCCGGCAAGGGCTGCGCCCGCAGCGCGCCCAGCAACGCCAAGGTCTCGTCAGGGTTCTTCAACTCGACAATAAGGCTGCAATGGTTGAGCGGCAGGAAGCGCATGGCTCAGGCGAAGGGTTTGATCGCGATGCCCTCAGCTTCGAACCGCAACCGGATCGCCTTGGCCATTGCGACTGCGCCGGGGCTGTCCCCATGCACACAGATGGATCCCGCCGCGATCCGCAACTCCGTGCCGTCATTAGCGGTGAGCGAACCTGTACGCACAAACTTCAGCATGCGCTCAGCGACTTGGTCTGCGTCATGCAGCACGGCGCCGAGATCGCGGCGGGGAACAAGGAGACCTTGCGGCGTGTAGCCGCGGTCCGCGAAAATTTCTGGCATCACCGCCAGCCCTTCGGCGCGGGCAAGCTCCAGCACCTTCGTGCCGGCAAGGCCCATAAGCACCAGCGCGGGGTCGGCGAGTTTGACCGCCTTGATCACCGCCATGGCCTGACGTTCATGATTGGTGATGTGATTATAAAGCGCGCCATGCGGCTTCACGTAACGCACTTCTGTGCCGGCGGCCTTGGCGATGCCCTGCAAGGCGCCGATCTGATAGATGACGTCGCCGATCAGGTCTTCGCTCGTCACATCCATATCCCGCCGGCCAAACCCGGCACGGTCGGGGTAGGAGACGTGCGCGCCGATGGCGACATGATGCGCCGCCGCATTGCGCACGGTTTTCAATATGCCGGCTGGGTCGCCTGCGTGGAATCCGCAGGCGATATTGGCGCTGGAGACCACGCCCAGCATTGCCGCGTCGTCACCCATCGTCCAGGCGCCGTAGCTTTCGCCAAGATCGCTGTTCAGATCGACGCTTGCCATGCGTTTTATTGTCCTCTCCCTGCGAAGGCGCGGCAATGCGGGCGGATACTAGGCCCCGATGGACGGGTAAATCATTCCGCTTAATAATTTCGTACAATTGTGAAGATTGCGCGATGCCGCCGAGTCGGGTCTATGGGCTGGGCGGTGTTTCTGCGCTAATAACGTGCAAAAGGCGGACGAAAAGCTCCCGGAGGACGAATGCCGACCATCGCACTCCCTCGCGTTATACGTCTTGGTGGCGGCAGTCTGGCCGAGGCTGGGCAAAGCCTCGCACAGCTCGGGCTGCGGCGCCCCGCCATCATCACCGACCGGTTTTTGCTGGAACATGGCGCGGTGGCGCGGCTGCAAGCCGTGCTGGAAGCGGCCGGCATCGAGGCTGCGGTGTTCGCTGATACAGTGCCGGACCCGACGACGGATGCCGTGGACGCGGCCACCCGCTTTGTGCGCGAGGGCGGGTGCGATTGCGTTGTCGGCTTTGGCGGCGGCAGCCCGATAGATACAGCCAAGGCCGCCGCTGTGCTGGCGGCGCGGCCAGGCAAGATGCGTGCGCTGAAGGCACCGCACCAGGAAAATACGCCGGGCCTGCCGATCGTCGCGATTCCAACCACCGCCGGCACGGGCTCCGAGGCGACGCGCTTCACGATTGTGACAGATACCGAAACCGACGAGAAAATGCTCTGCGCCGGGCTGGCATACATGCCGACGCTCGCCATCGTCGATTACGAATTGACCCTGACCATGCCGCGCCGGCTCACCGCCGATACCGGCATCGACGCGCTGACCCACGCGATCGAGGCCTATGTGTCGCGGCTGGCGAACCCGTTTTCCGACGCCATGGCGATTGCCGCGATGCAGGCGATTTGGAAAGGGCTGCGCGTTGCCTATCACGAACCCGGCAACCGCGCGGCGCGGGAGAGCGTGATGCTGGGGGCGATGCAGGCGGGCATGGCCTTCTCCAACGCCTCTGTTTGCCTTGTGCATGGCATGAGTCGCCCGATCGGCGCGCATTTTCATGTCGCCCACGGGCTTTCAAACGCCATGTTGCTGCCGGCTGTCACAAGCTGGTCCATTTCCGGCAATCTTGCCCGTTACGCCGATTGCGCGCGGGTGATGGGAATTGCCGCAGGGGCCGGGGATGATGAAGCCGCCGCCGCGCTGGTGGCGGCGTTGCAGGCGTTGAACGAGGAGCTTGCCGTGCCCAGCCCGCGCGCTTACGGGTTGGATGCGGCGCGCTGGCGGCAATTATTGCCGCTGATGGCTGAACAAGCGCTGGCTTCCGGTTCGCCGGGCAATAATCCCCTTGTGCCGGACACGGATACGATCATTCAAATCTATCAGGAGATTTGGGCCTGAGCGGGGGTGAACCGAAATGGGACGCTTGTTGACAGTTTTTGCTCGTCGTCTTCAGATTAAATGAAAGGCCATCGCCGAACAAATCTGGCCAGCTAAAATAAGAGGAGATATTTCCAATGAGTCTCACGAATCTGGTGTCTTTGAAGCGCCGTGGCCTTTTGAGGGCCAGCGCGGCCGCCGGCATGGCGAGCATGGTTACGTCCCAGGTCACATGGGCGCAAAGTGAAACGCCTGTAAAGATCGGCCAGGTGGACCCGCGCACCGGCACCTATGCCGGGCTGGGTGAAAACCAGATCCGTGGTGCAACCATGGCTGTGGATGAGCTCAATAAGAAGGGCGGTATTCTTGGCCGCCCGGTGCAGCTCATCGTTGAGGATTCGCAGGGCCTGCCGGGTCCGGCAGTCAGCAAGGCGCAGAAGCTTGTAAGCCAGGAGAATGTGAATTTCCTGATCGGGTCGGTAAGTTCGGCCGTTTCAGTCTCGCTCAGCCAGTTTGCGAACCAGCATAATCTGGTTTATGTGGATATCGGCGGCCATGTTGACAGTGTGACCGGCAAGGATTGCAAATGGAATACGTTCCGAACCTGTTCCACAACCTGGATGGAAACAGACGCCGATTTCAAGATACTTTTCGATAAATTCGGCAAAAAATGGTTTTTCATTACCCCGGATTACGCCTTCGGTCATGCCTTGCACGCCGATTATGTGGCGCAGCTTACCAAGGCAGGCGGCCAGGCGCTCGGCAATGCGCTGGCCCCGCTGGGCACGACGGATTTCTCTTCCTATCTCATCCAGGCCCGTGCCGCGCAGCCGGATGTGCTGATCTGTCTGCAAGCGGGCGACGATCTGGTGAATGTGCTGAAGCAGGCCGTGCAGTTTGGTCTGAACACGCAGATGGCGATTGCCGGCGCGCAGCAGGAGCTGGAGGTGCTGGAGGCGCTGCCGCCGGCCGCCCGGCTCGGCTGGTGGACGTTCGAGTGGTACTGGAACCAGCCTGGGGTGCCGCATCTGGAAGAGTTCGTGGCCGCCTACAAGGCGCGTTACGACAACAAGGTGCCCACCGCGCGCTCCTGGTTCGGTTACGCCACCACCCATGCCCTGGCGCTTGCCGCGGGCCAGGCGAAGTCGCTTGATTCCATGAAGGTGGTGAGGGCGATGGAGGGGCTGGTGCTGCCGCCTGAGATCGCATTGCAGCCGGGCAAGTGCTACTATCGGGCCGGGGATCATCAGATGATCGCCAATATGTTCCCTGGCCATGTGCCGGCAAATGCGACCTACCCGAATCTGTTCGAGGTTGCGCAGACTGTTCCGAGCGGCACAGTCGCCAAGTCTCCTGATGAAGCGGGCTGCAAACTGGTATATCCGAGCTGAGCCGCCTGGCTTGACCGTTAAAGCTGGCGCGGCACAAGCCGTGGCCAGCTTTAAGTGCTACAACCCGGTATTATTCAAAGCGCCGCGGGCGCCAGGAAAGAGAAAACACCGTGGAAGCCTTGCTTTTATATAGTGCATTCAATGGGCTGATTGTTGGCATCTTCTATGCGCTGATGGCGCTGGGTCTGTCGCTGATTCTAGGGTTGAACGGCGTCATCAATTTCGCGCATGGCACCTTCATGGCGTTGGGCGGTTATGTTGCCTTCACGATCGAGCCTTATGTCGGATTCTGGGGCAGCCTCGTCGTTGCGCCGCTGCTTTGCGTTATCCTTGGCGTCGCGGTCGAGCGTATTCTCATCCGGCCGCTCTACGGGCGCGATCCGTTGTTTTCTTTGCTGCTCACATTCGGGCTCGCGATGATCATGGAGGATCTTATCCGCACGATCTGGGGCTCCATCGGTCAGCCATTCGCTTTGCCGAATTATCTCAACACGCCGCTCAGCAATTCGCTGTTCTTTCTCACCGGCTATCGCGTGGTGCTGATCCTGATTACAGCCCTTGTCACTGGGGCCTTGTTCGCGGTGCTGCGCTTCAGCCGCATCGGCATTCGTATCCGCGCGGGCAATGCTGACCTTGAAACGATCTCCGCTATGGGCGTGAATATCTTCTTTCTGCGCGCGGCGAATTTCGGCATTGGCATTTTCCTCGCCGGCGTGGCGGGCATTCTGGCGGCGGGGCAGCTTGGGCTTTCACCCTCCATCGGCTCCCAGCTGATCATGCCGTCTTTCGTGGCGATCATCGTCGGCGGCGTGGGAAGCCTCCTCGGCAGTGTGCTCGGCGGGCTGATCATTGGCATCGCCTCGGGCATCACCGCGGCGTTTTTCCCTGTGGCGCAGGAGGTTGTCATCTACGTTATCATGGCTGTGGTGCTGGTGGCGCGGCCGCGCGGTCTGTTCGGTCAGGAAGGATTGTTTGAATGAGCAGCTCGATCGAGACCAAGCCGCAAGCTGCGCGGCACGCCAGTACGAATGGGCGTGTCGCCGCTTCCGTTATCATCTGGGTGGCGCTGCTGTTCGTTCCGTTTTGGCTGCCCATGGTGGGCGGCTACACCGACCTTGCATCCCGCGCCCTCATCTACGCCATCGCCGCTTCCGGGCTGAATCTGGTGCTTGGCTATACCGGCGGGTTGTCCTTCGGCCATGCGGCGTATTTCGGGTTGGGCGCCTATGGGGCCGGGTTGTGCCTCATCTATATCGCGCCTTCTCTGCCGCTGGCGATTCTGGCTGGCACGGTGCTGGGCGGCATCGCCGGTATTCTGGTTGGCCCAATGGCGATGAAGCGCAAGGGCATCTATTTCGCGATGATCACCATCGCCTTCGGGCAGATGTTTTACTTCATCGCCGTGCGCTGGAACGGCCTCACCGGCGGCGAGGACGGGCTGACGGGCTTCTCCCGCGTGCCGCTGCATATCGGCGCGCAAACCATCCCGCTTGGCGCGGACCGTTTCTATTACGTCGTATTGGCGTTGTTCGCGGTGGTGATGGCGGTGATCTGGCAGATCCTGCGCTCGCCACTGGGCCATAGCTTCGTGGCGGTGCGCGAGAACACGACCCGTCTGCGTTTTCTTGGTGTGGCGGTGGATAAACAGATATGGGTGGCCTTCGCCATTTCGACTTTTATCACCGCGCTGGCGGGCGCGCTGAACGCGATGCTTACAGGCTTTGCCTCGCCGGATGATCTGGGCTGGCAGCTCTCCGGCTCCTTTGTGGTGATATGCGTGCTGGGCGGTATGCGCAGCTTCTGGGGCCCGTTCCTGGGTGCCATCATCTATATCGTGGCGCAGGATTATCTCTCCAGCATCACGCAGAACTGGATGAGCTTCATCGGCCTCATCTTCGTTCTCGCCGTGCTGTTCTTCCCGCAAGGGCTGTTGGGATTTATCAAGGCGAGGACACGCTCATGAACCTCTTGAAGCTTGACAATGTCGGCCGCCGCTTCGGCGCGTTGCAGGCGCTGAAGGGTATTTCCCTGTCGGTGGAAAAAGGTGAGCTGCGCGCCATCATCGGCCCCAACGGTGCCGGCAAAACCACGCTGTTCAACCTGATCAGCGGCTTCTTTCCGCCCACGGATGGCAGCATCACTTTCGATGGCCAGCCGATCGTCTCGGTCAGCCCCAATGCGCTGGTGAAGCGCGGCATTATCCGCACCTTCCAGATCACGCAGGTGTTTCTCTCGCTCAGCGTCTATGAAAATCTGCGCGTGGCGGTTGAAACGGCAATGGGCCTGCAGCTGAGCCCCTGGATTTCCCGTGCCAAACGCGCCGAGGTGGAGGCGAAGGTGGAAGAGCTGGCGCAGATCACGCGCATCGCCCCTAAAATGAATCGCATCGTGGGCGAAATGTCCCATGGTGACCAGCGCGTGGTGGAGGTGGGTATTGCGCTCTCCCGGCATCCGAAACTGCTGTTGCTGGATGAGCCCACGGCGGGCATGGGCGATGAGGAAACCAACCACATGACGGACCTCATCCGCTGGTTGAACAAGGAGCAGGGCATCACCATCCTGTTCGTGGAACACGATATGGCGATCGTTTTCGGCATCGCGGACAAGATCACCGTGCTGGATAACGGCACCATGTTGGCGGAAGGCACCGCCGCGGAAATTTCCGAGAATCCCAGGGTTCAATCCGCCTATCTCGGCAACGCCCTGGAGGAGAACGCCGCATGACCACTGTTCTGGAAGCTGAAGGGCTGCACACCTATTATGGCAAGAGCCATATTCTGCACGGCGTTTCACTGAAGGTGGAGGAGGGTGAGCTGGTGGCGCTGCTGGGCCGCAACGGTGCTGGCAAAACCACCACCATGCGCAGCATCATGAGCCTGACGCCACCGAAATCCGGCAGCGTGAAATTGTTCGGCAAGGCGCTCAGCCGCGCCGCGCCGCATAAAATCGCCAAAATCGGCGTGGGCTATGTGCCCGAAGGGCGGAAAATTTTCGGCCATATGACCGTGCACGAAAATCTTCAGGTGCCGCCTGATACCAGCGGCCCGTGGAATATCGACACGGTTTACGAACTCTTCCCCCGTTTGCATGAACGGCGCACCAGCAAGGGTGGCAGGCTTTCCGGCGGCGAGCAGGAGATGCTGGCCATCGCCCGCGCGCTGCTGCTCAACCCGAAACTGCTGATTCTGGACGAACCCTCCCAGGGCTTGGCGCCGGTGATCGTGCAGGAGGTGATGCGCACCATCGGGCGGATGAAGAAGGAGGGCATGTCTGTGCTGCTGGTGG
>JAGXAE010000138.1 GCA_018971725.1 Pseudomonadota bacterium
GTGTAGTAGTAAAGCCCTTGAACCAGGGAGCTCGCGCAATTGCCGACCCCTGCGATCGCAATGCGGATGCCGCCGTTCTTCGCCATAATCAACCTCGTTTCTCGCTGATGTCTACCGGGTGCGGGGACGCCATGGAGGGAGCCACGGCCAGACGGCACACGGGCATGAAGGCGCGATGCACGCTTGCGCGCCGCGCTAAATGGCCATTCCCGGACTCGCGTTTGTACCTCAACCCTGAACCCAAAGCCTCCTGCTCGTCGCAGCCTTGCCGGGAAAATCGGCACCGGAGCGACACGCTTTCACGCATAGGCTCCGGACGGACTGCGGGCTGAACCTAGGTGAGTCCGAACTTTGCGCGGTAAGTAAGCCTGCCTCCTACCTTGTTCTATCATGTGTCGCAAGTGTGACAGCGGCGTAAGGTGTGTTTACAGCCCGCTTACATAAGGGCGGATAAACCCGGAAGCGTGGCCGCCACGAGGGCGCTGTAAAGCTGAGTTTGGCGGTGCGCGCGGATAAATTCCGGGTTGATGACGGCCACATGCGGCCGGGTACGGACAGAGCCGTACCAATGCGCGACCCTGGTCTGCGGGCTAAGCAGGCGGGAGAGCCCGGCAGGCGCATTGCGGCAAGGGCGAAACCAATGCTCGGAGATTTCCGGCCCCAGCGGATAGAAACAGGCGGGGTCATGAACTACCAGGCCCGGCAGCGGCGCGGCCTCCAGCAACGATTGGTAGAGATCCGGCCCCAGCGCGTAAGCGCCGTGGGCGTCCGCCTTGGGCAAGGCCGCCATTGCCCGCAACGCCGCCGCGAACAAGGGTGCGCCGGCCTCACCACCCATCACCGCGTTGTTCACCGCCGGTGCATACCAGCCCTCAATGGCGCGAAAGGCGCGCCAACCGCTGGGCATGCGGCGCAACGCCTTGCGCAGCGCATCCAGCCCCAGATGCTTGGCCCAAACCAAAGGCGAACGGGAGGCGCGCACCCAATGTGGCCAGACGATCCGTTCCGCTCCGATGAATTGTGGCACTTCCAACAAAGGCGTGAGCGGCGCGACGGTGATGGTGTCCACATCCATGTAAACGCCGCCCTGGCGGTACAGGATGGCGGCGCGCAGCAGATCCGCCCGCTGCACAGGGCTGGAGAGACGAGTATAAAGCCGCGTTAACGCCTCACCCAGGCCCAAATTCGCCTGCACCGGCGCCATCAACACCTCCGGGACGAGACGCCGGCAGATGATCCCCGCATCTTTTAAGGCGCGAAGCACCGGGCCATCCGCCAATTCATCCGTATGGTGCAGGATAATCTCATCCATGCCGCCTTGCGCAGCGGCGGAAAGCAGCGCGAAGCCATGCGCCCAGGCGAGATTAGGGCCAATCCAGCAAAAATGCAGCGTTTTTGGGATGCTCATGGGGGCTTCGCGACAAAAAGGCGTTTTGCTAGGCGGCGCGTGCCGGCACTGTCAACCGCCCACCGTAACACCATTGCCAATTTCTTGCGACTCTGTTAGCGCCAACAGGATGGCATCCACGGCGTTTTACAGGCGACATGACTGAGCCTACCCCGACTCGTAACGACGGGCTGGTCAAGCGTCTCGCCGATTTTGCGACCATGGCGGAAGCTCTGGATTATGCCGCCCTTGGCGCCACGGGCCTGAATTTTTACTCCGGTAAAGGCGTTCTCACCGAAGTGCTGCCCTATGCCGCGCTGCGCACCCAGGCCATTGCCCTGGCGCGGCGCTTTCTGGGCATGGGGTTAAAGCCCGGCGAGCGCGTGGGGCTGCTGGCCGAGAGCGACGGCGACTTCGCCCGCGCCTTCTTCGCCTGCCAATATGCCGGGCTGGTGCCAGCCCCCCTGCCCTTGCCCGCCGCCTTTGGCGGGAAAGACGGCTACATCTCCTTCCTGCGCCGGATGATCCAGGGCGCCGACGCCCATGCCGTATTCGGCCCGGCGGTGCTGGCGGAATGGCTCGCGGAAGCTGTGAAGGGGCTGGACCTGCGTTGCTCGGGTGTGATCTCCGCGCTGGATAATGCGCCGATGGTGGACGAGGCCAGCCTGCCCACGCCCGAGTCGCTTGCTTATTTGCAGTTCTCCTCCGGCAGCACGCGGTTTCCGCTTGGCGTCGCCATCACCCAGGCGGCCTTCATGGCTAATGCCCATTACATGGCCAAACACGGTTTGCAGGTGGCCGACGGTGACCGCTGCACCAGCTGGCTGCCATTTTACCACGATATGGGGCTGGTCGGCTTTCTGCTAATGCCGCTGGCCTGCCAGCTCTCGGTCGATATTCTGCCCACCCGGGAGTTCGCCCGCCGCCCACTGCTCTGGCTACAACTCATCACCCGCAACAAGGGCAGCATCTCCTTCAGCCCCTCCTTCGGGTACGAGCTTTGCGCCCGCCGCGCGCAAACGGCCTCCACCGAGGGGATCGATCTATCCTCCTGGCGGCGCGCCGGCATCGGCGGCGACATGATCCGCCCGGCGGTGCTGACGCGCTTTGCAGAACGCTTCAGCGCCAGCGGTTTCTCGGCAACGGCCCTCATGCCGTGCTATGGCATGGCCGAAACCACGGTGGCACTGAGCTTCAGCCCCGAAGGCCAAGGCGCCAGAGAAGATGCGGTGGATGGGCTGGTACTGGAACGCGAGCACCGCGCCGTGCCCGCCAATGAAAACAGCGAGCGGACCCGGCATTTCATCATCTGTGGCCAGATGCTACCCGAACACGAGGTGGAGGTACGCGGCGAGGACGGCGCTCTGCTGACGGAACGCGAGGTAGGACGCCTTTTCGTGCGCGGACCAAGCCTGATGCTGGGCTATTTCGGCGCGCCCGAGGAAACCACCCGCGTCCTCTCGCAGGATGGCTGGCTGGATACGGGCGATCTTGGCTACCTCATCAACGGGCAGATCGTCATCACCGGCCGGGCGAAGGATCTGGTGATCGTGAATGGCCGCAATGTGTGGCCGCAGGATCTGGAATGGGCTGCCGAGGCGGAAATTGCCGCCCTGCGCAGTGGCGATGTGGCGGTGTTCTCGGTGGATAACGGCGAGGATGAGGAGGTGGTGGTTCTCGTGCAGTGCCGTGCGACAGACCCCGCCCAGCGCGAGGCCCTGATACTGGACCTCACACGCTTCTTCCGTGGCCGCCAGGGGCTGGAAACGCGCGTGGTGCTGGTGCCCCCGCACAGCCTGCCGCAGACGTCCTCCGGCAAGCTCAGCCGTTCCCGCGCCAGGCTGATGTATCTGGAAGGGGCATTTCTGCCCCAGGCCGCCGCCACCGCCGCTGAATGAGCCCGCCCCCGCTCGCCGCCGTTACCGGCGGAACGGGGTTTTTGGGGCTGCATCTGGTCCCGGCACTGGCAAAGGCGGGGTTCCGCATACGGCTGCTGGCACGGCGGGACCCATCGCACCCGGCCTTCGAGGGTATTTCATTCGAGACACTGCGCGGCAGCCTGGAAGATGAACCGGCGTTGGCGGCGCTGGTGGAAGCCGCCGATGTGGTGGTGCATGCGGCGGGGCTGATAAAGGCGCGCAACCGGGCGGAATTTCTGCGCGGCAACCAAGGCGGCACGGCGGCGCTGGCGCAGGCCGTGCGGCACGCGGCACCCAATGCCAAACTCGTGCTGATATCATCTCTCGCGGCGCGGGAGCCAGGGCTTTCCGACTATGCCTTCAGCAAACGGGCTGCCGAGGATGCTGCCCTGCACGCGTTCCGCGATGCACCCGGGCAGCTGGCCATTCTGCGCCCACCGGCGATCTACGGCCCATGGGACAGAGCAACCCTGGCACTGTTCCGGGCAAGTTTATACCCTGCCGCGCCACTGCTGGGCGACGGGAAAGCCGCCGTGATCCACGCGGCGGATGCGGCCGGGGCCATTGCCGCCATGGCGGGTGAAAATTTCCAGCCAGGTTGCTTCGCCCTGGCTGATGAAAAGCCGGAGGGTTATGCCCAGCGCGCGCTGATGGAACAAGCAGGCCGCGCCGCGGGTGGCAGGGCCTGGCTGATCCGCCTGCCAAAAGCGATGGTGCTGGCCGCAGGTTTCGCCTCGGAACTGGCGGGCCAGCTGCTGCCAACGCCGCCGATTTTCACCCTTGGCAAGGCGCGGGAAATTCTGCACCCGGACTGGACCGTGCACCCGCACGAACTTCTGCCCCGGGAAATTTACACCCCGCGCATCGGCCTGCGGCAAGGTTTTGCTGAAACCGTTGCCTGGTACCGGCAAGCAGGGTGGCTGCGCGGTTAAAGTGGCGCCTCGAACACGCGATAGGTTTTGTAGGGCTTTGCGTTCACGCTCTCGATCATGCGGCGCATCGGCATATTGTCCTCGAGAATCCAGGAAAGCTCGATATGAGTATAGCCCATCTTCAGCCCTTCCCGGCGGACCATGTCGATCATCAGATACGGCATCAAGCTGCCGATCAGGCCTTTCGCGGCGGAGCGGCGCACACCCATCAGCGGCACGCGCGCGGTCTTCACGCCCGCCACCTTCAAACGCCATAGCAGCGTGGCCCAGCCGAAAGGCAGGATCTTGCCATCGAGCCCTTTGATCGCCTCGTTGAGATTGGGTAGCGCGATCATGAAGGCCACAGGCTCGCCATCACGTTCCACCAGGCTGGTCAAACGCGGGTTCAGCAGCGGCTTCAGGGATTTGGAGAGATAATCTGTCTCCTCCTCGGTCAACGGCACGAAGCCCCAATTCTGCGACCAGGCATCGTTGAAGATGGAGGTGACGTTCTTGATCTCCTCCTTGATGCGCTTCATGTCGAGCTGCCGCACGGTAAGGCCCGGTGGCAAGGCACGAGAGAGCAGGCGCTGCACGCTGGCGGGCAGGTCCACGCGCATATCATACAGATAGGCGATGACATCCTTGGCCTTCTGCATGCCCAGCGCCTCAAGCTGCTGGGCCACGTAAGGCAGGTCATGCGGCATCAGCAGCATCGGCGGCGTGTCGAACCCGTCGATCAGCACGCCGGTTTCCTCGTTGATATTGAGGTTGAACGGACCCTGCATCCGGGTCCTGCTGCGGTCGCGCAACCAGTTGGCGGCGGTCTCCACCAACAGGCGGAAAATCTCCGGGTCGTTCTCGGCGGCCAGCATGCCGAACAGCCCCGGCGCATCCGGATTTAACGATAGCGCCAGCACATCGATCTGCGCGGAAACGCGCCCTACATCGCGGCCATCTTTCACCGCCAGCCAGAACTGCACCTCGGCATGGCCGAAAAACGGATTCTTTGGCCCCAGCGCTTCCTCACGCTCCATATGCAAAGGCGCAATATAAGCGGGGTCGTTTTTATGCAGCCGCTCTGGCAGCAGGATGAAGCGTTTGAGGAGTTTCTTGTCTGTTACCGGAACAATCTGGATGCCGCTCATTGGCTGGGCTGCTCCTGCATCGCACCCGGGGGCTTGTCGCGTGGCGGCGCGCCGGTAAGTTCCATCACCCAGGGGTAACGTGCCGCTTCTTCCAGGTCATAGCCCAGATTGAACACGGTGGGGCTTTTCGGGCAGTCCTTCGGGTTGGCGACATAGGAGCTGAACATCTCATCCGGCAGGAAGGAAACGATGCCGTAATTCACCGTCTCGTTCTGGAAGTGATGCAGCAGATGGTCGCGCTTTAGCTTCTGC
>JAGXAE010000139.1 GCA_018971725.1 Pseudomonadota bacterium
ACCATCGGGGATGGTGAGGGTCACACCTTTCAGGATTTCCGCATCGCCAATACGCGCATGCAAATTCTTGATCTCGAGCATCAGCCCACCGAACCTTCCAGAGAAACAGCTAATAGTTTTTGTGCCTCGACGGCGAATTCCATCGGCAATTCCTTCAGCACATCCTTGCAGAAGCCATTGACGATGAGGCTCACCGAATCCTCTTCCGAGAGACCGCGTGAGCGGCAATAGAACAATTGGTCCTCGGCAATCTTGGAGGTGGTGGCCTCATGCTCCACCTTGGCCGAGGAGTTGCGGTTTTCGATATAGGGCACCGTATGCGCGCCGCATTGATCACCGATAAGCAACGAATCGCATTGAGTGAAGTTGCGAGCACCCGATGCGCCGGGCATGATCTTCACCAACCCGCGATACGTGTTGTTAGACTTACCGGCGGAAATACCTTTCGAGATGATCGTGCTCGACGTGTTCTTGCCGATATGGATCATCTTGGTGCCGGTATCGGCCTGCTGGAAATGATTGGTGACGGCGACGGAGTAAAACTCGCCAACCGAGCCCTCGCCTTGCAGAATGCAGGAGGGATATTTCCAGGTGATCGCGGAGCCGGTTTCCACCTGGGTCCAGGAGATCTTGGAATTCCGGCCCCGGCAGGCGCCGCGCTTCGTCACAAAGTTATAGATCCCGCCCTTGCCGTCCGCATCGCCAGGATACCAGTTCTGCACGGTGGAATACTTAATCTTCGCCTCGTCCAGCGCCACCAGCTCAACCACCGCTGCATGAAGCTGGTTCTCGTCACGCATCGGCGCGGTGCAGCCTTCCAGATAGGAAACGGAAGCGCCTTCCTCGGCAATGATCAGCGTGCGCTCAAACTGCCCGGTATTGCGGGCGTTGATGCGGAAATAGGTTGAAAGCTCCATCGGGCATTTCACCCCCTTGGGGATGAAGACGAAACTGCCATCGGAGAACACGGCTGAGTTCAGCGCCGCGAAGTAATTATCGCCAGCCGGCACCACAGAGCCGATATATTTGCGTACCAGTTCCGGGTGTTCCTTCACCGCTTCGGAAATGGAGCAGAAGATCACGCCCGCCTTGGCCAGCGTATCCCGAAAGGTGGTGGCGACGGAGACTGAATCGAACACCGCATCAACGGCAACACCCGCCAGCGCCGCGCGCTCGTTCAGCGGAATGCCCAGCTTCTCGTAGGTTTTCAGAAGTTCAGGGTCCACCTCGTCCAGCGATTTCGGTACAGCCTTGGCCGGGGCGGCGTAATAATAGAGCGCGTCATAATCGATAGGCGGATGGTGGATGCGCGCCCATTCCGGCTCCTCCATCTTCAGCCACGCCTCATAGGCCTTCAACCGCCATTCCAGCAGCCATTCCGGTTCGCTTTTCTTGGCGGAGATAAGACGCACGATGTCCGCCGAGAGCCCCTTGGGGAACTCCTCCATCTGAATGTCGGTCGTGAACCCATATTTGTACTTTTGGGCCGCCAGTTCCTGGATCGTGGCTTCGGTGGTCGTGGACATTGTTCAGGCAACCTCGTTGATCGGCTCGGCCGGAATACGGAAGGCTGGCGGGATTGAAGCCGCCGCCATATCGGCCAGTGAAATATGAGAGAGCGCGCCGCGGATGGCCTCGTTCACCGGGTCCCACCGCCCAGCAACGGGGCAGAGGGCCTGGCTTTCGCAGATCATGCCAGTGCCTTCCACGCAGGAGGTGAGCGCGATGGGTCCATCTATCGCGACGATCACCTCGGAAACCGGGATTTCCGCCAACGGCTTGGCAAGGCGATAACCGCCCCGCGCGCCACGGGTGGAAGTGACGAGGCCATGCCCGGCCAATGCCTTCAGCACCTTGGCCACGGTTGGCTCCGGCACGCCAATACCCGCCGCAATGCCGGGCGAGGTCTCAACGCCATCCGCCATGCCCAGGCGGACCAGCGCGGCAACCGCGTAATCGGTCAAGCGTGAAAGTTTTAGCATAACGCACCCTTAAAAGGACTGAATTAGTCCTGTTTCTTCAAATGGGCCATAAGGGCGGCATCGTCAAGCGCGCGTTACGCAAAGTTGCGCTGCGTGTCTAGCCCATCGCGGCGATTATGCCGGGCAAATCGGCGGGGGTTTCGGCACGGGCATCACCCTCGCCCTGGCCATAGCCCCAGGCGCAGAAAATGGCGGGGAGTTTAAGCCCGGCGGCGGCTTTCATGTCATTGGCATGGTCACCGATCATGATCGCATCGGTCACTTCCAGCTCCGAGAGCACGGCGGCCAGATGGCGCGGGTCCGGCTTGCGGTAGGGGGTAGAATCGCCACCCGCAACGGCGCCGAAGAACCGGGTAAGGTTCAGCGCGTCCAGCACCTCACGCGTGGCGTGCATGGGCTTGTTGGTGCAAATGCCAAGCGGCCTCCCCTCAGCCTGCAACGCCTCCAGCGTTTCCAGCGCGCCCTCATAAATCACCGTGTTGATGACCGGGTTTTCCGCGTAAATCTTAAGGAATTTCTCGTGATGCCGGGGTTGTGCGGTGCTGCTGCGCGCGGCGAAGGCGCGCTCCACCAGAACCTTGGCGCCGTCCCCGATCATGCTGTGCACTTCGGCGAGAGACAGCGCCGCATGGCCGTCCGCCTCCAGCACCTTGTTCAGCTTCGCCGTGATATCTGGCGCGGCGTCGATCAGCGTGCCGTCCAGGTCGAAGATCACAGCGCGCATGAAATAATCCGTCAGATAAATTGAATCGCCTGTCCTTTGACACAGAGCGGCTGCCAGGGCTACCGCAAAGCAATATCGAGGAGAGTAAGGCTGATGTGCGGAATCGTAGGGGTTGTGGGCAATTCTGATGCGGCGCCGCTGCTACTGGGGGGGCTGCAACGCCTGGAATACAGAGGGTATGATTCCGCCGGCATCGCGACGCTGGTGAACGGGCATATCGACCGCCGCCGCGCCGAGGGCAAACTGAAAAACCTAGCCGCCGTGCTGGAAAAGGAGCCGCTTTCCGGCACCACCGGCATTGGGCACACGCGCTGGGCCACTCACGGCGCGCCCACGGTTGGCAATGCCCACCCGCACGCCACCGCCCGCGTGGCGGTGGTGCATAATGGCATCATTGAAAACCACCATGCGCTGCGCGCGGAGCTTGAGGCGAAAGGCCAGGTTTTCTCCACGGAGACGGATACCGAGGTTGTGGCGCTGCTAGTGGACTACCTGCTGCAACAAGGGCTGGAGCCGGTTGAAGCCGCAAAACAGGCCTTTGCTCGGCTGGAAGGCGCCTACGCGCTGGCGCTGGTTTTTGCCGGGCATCAGGCGCTGATGATCGGCGCACAGCGCGGCGCACCCCTGGCTGTCGGGTTCGGCGCGGAGGAGATGTATCTCGGCTCAGACGCGCTGGCCCTCTCCCCCCTGACCCGCGAAATCGCCTATCTGGAAGACGGCGACTGGGTTGTCATCACCGACAAAAACGCGGTGTTCCATGACGCCACCGGTGCTGTGATCCTGCGCCAGAAAAAGCTCACCGCCCTCACCGGTGCGGCCATCGGCAAGGGCAATTTCCGGCATTTCATGGAGAAGGAGCTGCACGAGCACCCGGTGGTGATTGGCGACGTGCTGCACCGGATGATGGAAAATGAGGCGCCGCGCCTGCCTGCCCTGCCCTTCGACCTAGCCTGCATCAAGCGCATCACCATGAGCGCCTGCGGCTCCGCTTTTTATGCGGGGCTCACCGCCAAGTTCTGGCTGGAAAATCTGGCCCGCGTGCCCGTGGAGGCGGATGTGGCGAGTGAGTTCCGCTACCGCGCGCCGCCTTTGGACTTGGCTGGGCTGGGGCTGCTGGTGAGCCAGAGCGGTGAAACCGCCGATACCCTGGCGGCGTTGCGCTACATGAAGGCTGAGGGGCAGCAAATTCTCTCCGTGCTGAACGTGCCGGAGAGCACCATGGCGCGGGAGAGCGACGCGATTCTGGAGACCATCGCGGGGCCGGAAATCGGTGTGGCCAGCACCAAGGCGTTTACGGCACAACTAACCGTACTGGCGGTGTTCGCGCTGGCGCTGGCGCGGGCCAAGGGCACATGCGGCCCGTCGGAAATCGCACGGCTCGCGGCGGCATTGCTGGAGGTGCCCGCCAAGGCGGCGGAGGTGCTGGGCAACGACGCGCCAATCCGCAAACTGGCGGCGCGCATCGCCGAGGCGCGGGACGTGCTGTATCTGGGCCGCGGCGGCTGCTTCCCGATCGCGCTGGAAGGCGCGTTGAAACTGAAAGAAATCTCCTACATCCACGCCGAGGGCTACGCGGCGGGCGAGATGAAGCACGGGCCAATCGCGCTGATCGACAAAAGCGTGCCGGTCATCGCTATCTGCCCCTCTGGCCCTCTATTCGAGAAAACCGCCTCGAATTTGCAAGAGGCCGCGGCGCGTGGCGGGCAGATCGTGGTGTTCTCCGACGAGGAAGGCGCTTCCAAACTGGCGCCGATCGCGGCGGAAACCATTCTGCTGCCAAGCATCGACCCATTCGCGGCCCCCATTCTACACGCCATTCCGGTGCAGATGCTGGCCTATCATGTGGCGGTGATGAAGGGCACGGATGTAGACCAGCCACGCAACCTCGCGAAATCCGTAACCGTCGAATAAGGGCTTACACCACCCTGGTCCGCAGCGTGCCCACGCCGCTTATCTCGCCTTCCATCAAATCCCCTTTCACAACCGCGTTCACGCCCTCCGGCGTGCCGGTCATGATTAAATCGCCCGGCGCCAGGGCGACAAAGCGGGAGAGTATCGCGATGATGTCCGGCACCGGCCAGATCTGATCGGCAAGATCGCCTTCCTGGCGGATCTTACCATTCACGCCAAGCGCAATACGCCCGGAGGCGGGGTGGCCAATGGCGCTTGCAGGCGCGATCAGACCTATCGGCGCGGAGGCATCAAATCCCTTGCTCAAATCCCACGGGCGGCGGAGCGCCTTGGCTTCGGCCTGCATATCCCGCCGGGTCAGGTCGATACCAACCGCATATCCGAAAACATGAGATAACGCCGCGCTGGGGTGGATCTGCGCCCCACCCGTGCCGATCGCCACCATCAATTCAATCTCATGGTGCAGGCTCGCTGTTTCGCCGGGATAAGGCGTATTCTGCCCAGGCAGCACCAGAGCATCCGCAGGCTTGGTGAAAAAGAATGGCGGCTCGCGGGCGGGATCACCGCCCATCTCCCGCGCATGGGCCTCATAGTTGCGGCCGACGCAGAAAATCCGGCGCACGGGAAACAGTCGGCCATCAGCAACAGGCACACTCACCGGCGGCGGCGGCGTGAACACAAAATCAGGCATGGTCCAAATCTCGTTTACGAAGCGTCACGCGGTTAACACCCTGTGCGGTCGCGGTTTTTTGCGGCACATCTCCGCATGCCACAAGGCCGCCTCGGCCCGTCACTGGCCGTAACATAAAATTTGGCAAGATTGTGTTTTTCAGTTTGATAAAAGGCGCCCCTTCCCACTATGCTTCCTGCGTCCGAGACAGAGGTGAACAATGCGCCAGAGCAAAGCCCTCG
>JAGXAE010000140.1 GCA_018971725.1 Pseudomonadota bacterium
AGCAGGTTGGTGACGGAGGCCGGGTCCAGCCCCTCGATTCCGAGCAGATGTTTTAATGACGCCATGGCGAGCCGCCTTAGACCATAATCTGGCGCGGCGGGGAATGATGTTGTTGATTTTTTAGCAAAGCGTCCCGAAGTGAAGGGTGAATCATCACATTGGGGGACAAATGAAAAAGCTGCTTATCCTGGGCATTTTGATGGGGCTTGGCGGCTGCGCCTCTCTTGATGCGCCTTCCGGACCGCCGCCGCCGGCAACCCCTGTGTTCTTCCAGCCATTTTCCGCGGCGCTGGATCAGGCGGCGCTGAATGCCATTGCCACTGCGGCGCAAGCTGCGAATGCCCAGCCGGATGCGCCTGTAACAGTGATTGGCGCCGCCGACAGCGTTGGCAGCGTGAAGGCCAATGAATACCTTTCCGAAACCCGCGCCCAGGTGGTGGCCGACCAGCTAGCCGCCGATGGCGTGGCGCAAAGCCGGTTGAGGATTCGCGCACGTGGCATCATTCAGCCGACGCTTGAGGCGCCTGGCACGCCGGTGCAGGCCGCGCGCCGGGTGTTGATTGAAATTGGCGGGGATTAGTCTGGAAACGCTAAACAATCAACAAATTTGTTGACAATAAACAAATTGGTTGATAATTGCTCCCATCATTTCTGCTGGGAGTAGATGCCATGGCCTATCGCGACACCGTTGTGCAACTAAACGAGTACCGCGCGCAGATTACCGGCCTGCGCGGCCAGATGCGGGCATTGCAGTCCGGCATCGAGCCCGAGACAGTGCCCGACTACGCGTTCATGGGGCAGGGCGGCGCGGTGAGGCTTTCGGAATTGTTTGGAGACAAGCAGGATTTGTTTGTGATCCACAATATGGGCAGGGGCTGCGTTTACTGTACGATGTGGGCCGATGGCTTTAATGGCGTGCTGCCGCATCTGGAGAACCGGGCGGCCTTCGCGGTATCTTCCCCAGACGCGCCTGAAGTGCAAAAAGAATTCGCGGATTCAAGAGGTTGGCGGTTTAAGATGATCTCGCACCAGAACACGGATTTCGCGGCCGACATGGGCTATAAAACTGAGCGTGGCTTCATGCCGGGGGTTTCCGTGTTCCGTAAGGATGGGGGGCAAATTATGCGGGTTTCGGATACTGGCCTTGGCCCGGACGATGATTTCTGCGCGGTTTGGCATTTTCTGGACATGCTGCCAGCAGGGGCGGATGGCTGGCGCCCGCGCTACGCCTATTGATGCCCCAGCCCGCGCACGCGCCCGAAGAAAACTCGCTGGACACGGTGTTTGCAGCACTCTCCGACCCTGTTCGCCGCTCCATTCTGGAACGGTTGGATGGGGCGGAATTGTTGGTTTCTGAACTGGCAGAGGCGTACCCGATTTCGTTGCAGGCGGTTTCGCGCCATGTGCAGGTGCTGGTGGCGGCGGGGCTGGTGGCGCAAACCCGCACCGGGCGCATAAGCCGTTGCCGGCTGGAAACAGGCCCCATGGCTGAGGCCGCGGCCTGGATAAACCGCTACGCGAAATACTGGGATGCCCAGTTTCAGACCTTGGCGACGCAGCTGTTGGAGATTGAGCGTAAGCGGGGGAAATGAGCCGCTGTGGCTGAACGATTTATTCGAACATAAAAATCGCAGAATCTATATTATGGAAAGTAAAATGGCGATATTATACTTGAATGGCGTCAATGCTGCCCTTAGCTTTGGTCTTCTTCGCATAAAGGATGCTCATGTCGCGCTGGCAAGAGAACCATAACGTAGACCGCCTGGGTTGGCTTCGTGCTGCGGTGCTTGGCGCGAATGATGGATTGTTATCGACCGCCAGCCTGATTATCGGCGTTGCAAGCGCGCATGCAGGACGGCATGGCGTGGTAGTGGCCGGGCTTTCGGGGCTGGTGGCCGGAGCGATGTCCATGGCCGCTGGCGAATATGTCTCCGTGAGTTCGCAGGCCGATTCTGAGGCAGCTGATCTGACGCGTGAGAACCAGGAACTGAGCCAGGACCCGAAGGCCGAGGCAGAGGAGCTAGCCGGCATCTACATGAAGCGCGGGCTTGAGGAAGACCTCGCCCGAGAGGTAGCGGCACAGTTGATGGCGCATGACGCACTGGAAGCCCATGCAAGGGATGAGTTGGGTATTTCCGAGGAAATGGCGGCGCGCCCTGTACAAGCGGCCATGGCTTCGGCGGCGGCGTTTGCGGTCGGCGCACTGCCGCCGCTATTGATAGCCATTGCCGCGCCGGCCGGAATTGAGGTGCCTATGGTCGGCGGCGTTTCGGTCATCTGCCTGGCGGTATTGGGCGCGATGGGCGCCAAAACCGGCGGTGCCAATATTTTCAAAGGCGCTTTGCGGGTGACGTTCTGGGGCGTCGTCGCAATGGTGGTAACGGCAGGGGTCGGCGCGATTTTTGGAACCCATGCGGGCTAGGCGGGTTCACAATGCCCCTGCCCGCCTCACGCCTGGCTGGCAACCGCCTTTGGAATGTCCTGCAATTCGACGTTCACCTCCAGCGTTGAAACATTATCACCGCAATCGAGCTTCACGTTCACCTTCTCTTTGTCGATGGACATGTGCTTGGCAATGACGGCGAGGATTTCCTCACGCAGAATGGCCACAAGGTCCGACTGGCCAGCCAGCCTGCGCTCATGGGCCAGCAATATCTGCAACCGGTCGCGGGCGACCGGGGCGGAGCGCGTCCGGGTGAAAAAGCCGAAGATGCTCATGCCACGGCGGCCTTCCGCCCGAATAGCCGGCTCATCAGGCCGGCTTTGCGTTCCACGGGTTCCACCACCTCCAGCTTCTCGCCGCAGAGCCTGCGGGCAGCCTCGGCATAGGCCCTGGCGGCGGTGGATTCAGGCATGTGCAGCGTGACCGGGCAACCGAGATTGGAGGCGTTCAGCACATCCGGGCTTTCGGGAACAATCCCGAGCAGCGGAATGGCCAGGATGTCCAGCACATCCTTCACATTCAGCATTTCGCCGCGGGCGGCGCGGCCGGCGTTGTAACGGGTCAGCAGCAGATGCTTCTCGAAATTATCACCGTTTTCCGCGCGCAGGGTTATTGAATCCAGCAGGCCGATAATGCGGTCTGAATCGCGTACCGAGGAAACCTCCGGATTGGTGACAACCACCGCCATATCCGCGAAACGCATGGCAAGCTGCGCGCCCTTTTCGATGCCGGCGGGGCTGTCGCAGATGATCCAGTCGAATTTTTCCTTCAACTCCTCGATCACGGCCTGCACGCCATCTTCCGTCAGCGCGTCCTTGTCGCGCGTTTGTGAAGCAGGCAGCAGGGACAGGGTTTCGATGCGCTTGTCGCGAATGAGCGCCTGCGCCAGCTTGGCGTCGCCCTGCACCACGTTCACCAGGTCGTACACCACGCGGCGTTCCGCACCCATCACCAGGTCCAGATTGCGCAGGCCGACATCGAAATCGATCAGCACGACATTCTGGCCGCGTTGCGCGAGGGCGGCGCCGAGCGAGGCGCTGCTCGTGGTTTTGCCCACGCCGCCCTTGCCAGAGGTAACCACCATAACTTTAGGCATCATGTTTCTACTCCTGTCCGGCGGTGTGGGTCTCAGTTCAGTGCTGTAATCTTGAGCGCGCCGTCTTGCAGCCTGATCTGCACGGCGCGGCCGTCGAGATGTTCGGTCCAGTTTTCGGCCGTGCCGTACACGCCATCTATGGCCACCAGCTCGGCGCTTAAACGGTTGCAGAAAATACGCGCCGCTGCCCCGGTTTTAACCCCGGCCACCAGGCGGCCGCGCACGGGGCCGTAAACATGAAGCGAGCCGCCGGCCACAACCTCGGCACCCGAGGAGACCGAACCGATGACGGTTATGTCTCCGTGCTCGAAAAAAATAGACTGGCCGGAGCGCACTGGCCGGTCGATCACCAGAGAGGCGACGGCGGGTGCCGGCGCGGGCTTTGGCGCTTCCTCCGGCAAGGGTATGTCCCGGCCGAGCTGGTCGTCGCCCTCGGTTTTCTGCCGCAAGTCCAACAATGTCTCGAAACGTGTGCCCGCGAGCCGCGAGCGCTCGATACCTTCCAGGCCGACCAGCGCCAATCCGCGCATTTCCAGCGCGTAGAGCAGTGCCGCCGGGTCACCGCCCTCGCCTTGCAGCGCGGAAAAATTCACGATCATGGGCTTGCGCGCGAAATATCCGGGGGCGCGTTCCATCTGCTCGTCCAGCGCGCCCAGCCAGTCCCGCACGGGTAGCTCCGGCGCCAAAATAAACGCCATGAAACTGCGCCCGCGGATGCGCAGGCGCGGCAGGGTGGCAACCTCACCAGCCATGGCGCGGGCCGGCGACGTTTAAAAAACCCTTTGTTACGCCTGCAAACATTCTTATACCCGCAGCCATGATCCGGCGAGGGTTAGGCGGGCCACCCGATTCAGGTCAAGCCGTGGCGTATTAAGCTGCGGTAAGGTGCGCGGCCGGCGCCGGGCGGCGCTTATCGACGTGCAGTAACGCCTCGACCAGCCTCGCCCGGTGGAGGCTGTGGCGACCGGCTCGATCTATACCTTACCGCGCTGACAGTGTTGATGATGACGTTGGGCCACCATTTTTAGCGAAATATCGCTTTGAATGCGCCTGTATCCCAGCGCAACAGCCTAATTTTGAGGAACGGTGTACGGCTTGCCCGCCAGATGATGAAATTTCCAAGATTTCGTGACCCCGCATACGTAAAATCGCCCAACTGGATACGGGCATCGAAATCCCAGCCGACGGAATAGATGCTGTGCTTTAAGCATGGCTTCCCGTACGGAAACAAAATATTCAGCAGCATCGACGATGATGGAAAACCGCTCAGCCATCTCGACGTGTCAACAAAAATCGCCCCGCTTAATAAGCAGGGACTTTTGGCCGACTGAAACCGCGCCTGTTGGAACTTCATCAATTCCCGACATAATTACTTTACCCCATGCTGGCCAAAAATGCCATGAAAAACGCTGCGAAGTTTTGCGACATAGATGTGGGAGGTGAAACACAATGCAGCATCGGGCAATTCATTAAGTTTTATAAAGTCGCATGACTCGTTGCGTTTTGGGATAGGTTATTTTTGTTGCGACATAGTTCACAAAATCGTTACGGAAATGCTGCGGTGCGAAGTTGGAGGCGAGTGGTAGCCACCGCGCACAGCGCGCTGGAATTTCTATATTATCTTTAAAACTTTCATTTTATTAAATGATTTTTAATTTTTTTACTCTTGCCCTACTAGCGGAATAGAATGAATTCTACTTAGAAATGAAAACTAACAGGCCGCTGCAAAACTCATCTATGTAGGTGAGTTTTTCTTTTTTGCGTCGTTTGGGCGGGTGCGGGATTTGTTGCTTCTTTGGCCTGTTCCGGGCCTGCCTTGTGTATCACGCGGGCTGTTGGTTGAGTAGTTTTGGCA
>JAGXAE010000016.1 GCA_018971725.1 Pseudomonadota bacterium
AGTTGTTGTCCGGGTTTAAGAGCGCCGGGTCTCGGCGTGAAGGAACGGTTTAAATCCATGCTGTCTCGCAACCTAGAACAGACTCTCCACCGGGCCCTGTCCTTGGCCGCTGAACGGAAACACGAATACGCGACGCTGGAGCATTTGCTGCTCGGGCTCGTGGAGGATCCGGACGCGTTGACGGTGCTGCGGGCCTGCGGCGTGGATATCGAGAAGATCAAGAAAGATCTGACCGAGTTTCTGGACAAGGATTTGGCTGGTCTGGCGACTGACCGCGGTGGCGACCCCAAGCCCACCGCCGGGTTCCAGCGCGTGGTGCAGCGCGCGGCTATTCATGTGCAGTCCTCCGGGCGGGACGAGGTGACTGGCGCCAATGTGCTGGTGGCGCTGTTCTCCGAACGCGAGAGCCATGCCGTGTATTTCCTGCAATTGCAGGACATGACGCGGCTGGACGCGGTGAACTTCATCTCCCACGGCATCGCCAAGAGTCCGGGCAAGTCCGCACCGCGCCCGCCCACGGGCTCGGCCGAGCCGAACGAATCGAACGAGCGCGAGGAAAAGGGGAGCGCGAAGCGCGGACAGGATGCGCTGGGCACCTATTGCATTAACCTCAATAAGAAGGCGAAGGACGGCAAGATCGACCCGCTGATCGGGCGCGAGTACGAGATTGAGCGCACGATCCAGATCCTTTGCCGCCGCACGAAGAACAACCCGCTTTATGTGGGCGACCCCGGTGTGGGCAAAACCGCCATCGCCGAGGGGCTGGCCAAGCGCATCATCGACGGCGATGTGCCGGAGGTGCTGCTGAACGCCACCATCTTCGCGCTGGATATGGGCGCGCTGCTGGCCGGGACGCGCTATCGCGGTGATTTCGAGGAGCGGCTGAAGGCGGTGGTGACCGAAATGGAAGCCAACCCCGGCGCCATCCTGTTCATCGACGAGATTCACACCGTGATCGGCGCGGGCGCCACCTCCGGCGGGGCGATGGATGCTTCCAACCTGCTGAAGCCCGCTTTGGCCCAGGGCACGCTGCGCTGCATCGGCTCCACCACGTATAAGGAGTTCCGCAACTATTTCGAGAAAGACCGCGCCTTGGTGCGGCGCTTCCAGAAGATCGACGTGAACGAGCCTTCCATTGAGGATGCGGTGAAGATTCTTCGCGGGCTGAAGCTCTCCTACGAGAAGCACCACAAGGTGCGCTACACGGATGACGCGATCCGCGCCGCTGTGGAGCTTTCGGCCAAATACATCAACGACCGCAAGCTGCCGGACAAGGCGATCGACGTGATCGACGAGGCAGGTGCCGCGCGGATGCTGCTGCCGGAGAACAAGCGCCGCAAGACCGTGACCTTGAAGGATGTGGAGGACATGGTCTCCAAGATCGCCCGCATTCCGCCCAAATCGGTCTCGGCGGACGACAAGGAGGTGCTGCGCCACCTGGAGCGCGATTTGAAGGCGATGGTGTTTGGGCAGGATGCGGCCATTGAGGCGCTTTCCGCCGCCATGAAGCTCTCCCGTGCTGGCTTGCGCGACCCGGAAAAGCCGATCGGCAACTATCTGTTCTCTGGCCCCACCGGCGTGGGCAAAACCGAGGTGGCGCGGCAATTGGCGAGCACGCTCGGCATTGAGCTGACGCGGTTCGACATGTCCGAGTACATGGAGCGGCATTCGGTTTCCCGCCTCATCGGTGCGCCGCCGGGCTATGTCGGGTTCGACCAGGGCGGCATGCTGACCGACGCAATCGACCAGCACCCGCATTGCGTGCTGCTTCTGGACGAGATCGAGAAGGCGCATCCGGACCTGTTCAACATCCTGTTGCAGATCATGGACCACGGGAAACTCACCGACCATAACGGCAAGCAGGTGGATTTCCGCAACGTTATCCTGATTATGACCACCAATGCGGGTGCTGCGGATATGCAGAAGCCGGCGATTGGTTTCGGCCGCACGGCGCGCACGGGTGAGGATGAGGATGCGGTGAAGAAGCTGTTCACGCCGGAATTCCGCAACCGGCTGGATGCGATCATCCCCTTCGCGGCGCTGACGCCGGAAATTGTCGGCCGCGTGGTGGAGAAGTTCGTCATGCAGCTGGAAGCGCAGCTGGCCGACCGCAACGTGACCATCGAGCTGTCCTCCGCCGCCAAGGAGTTCCTGGCCGAGCGCGGTTACGAGCCGCTTTATGGTGCAAGGCCGCTGGGCCGGGTGATCCAGGAGCAGATCAAGAAGCCGCTGGCCGAGGAACTGCTATTCGGCAAGCTGGTGAAGGGCGGTGCGGTGAAGGTGAGCGTGAAGGACGGCAAGCTGGCCTTCGACATCTCCGAAGCACCGGCCTTGGCGCTGCCCAAGCCGGAAGCCGAGGGCGATGGCGATGATGAGAAGGCCCCGGAAGAGGCGCATTGAAACTGAAAACGGCGCCTTCGGGCGCCGTTTTTGTTGGGGCGGAAGCGGGGGCGTTCAGGCCTTCTTCACGAATTCCTGCTTGATGAAATAATCACCGGCTTCAATGGCGTGGTCGCCGCCGCGCAGGCGGATGTTTTTCAGCTTGGTGCCGACTTTGAGGCCGGTTGAAGACCCTTTCACCTTCAAATCCTTGATCAGGATAACGGTGTCGCCATTGGCGAGCACGGTGCCGTTCGCGTCCTTTATGATGTTTTCGGCCTCACCCAATTCGGCAGCCCACTCATAACCGCAGATCGCGCAGATATAAGTCTCATCGGAAAGATGCGTCTCTTTCAGGCTGCATTGGGGGCAGGCGGGGGCTGTAATGCTCATATACGGCATTTAAACATGGCTGCCGTAAGCGTCCAGCCTGGCGGGAGAGCTTGTGATTGGATGGTTTTCCTGAGAGAAGCAGCCGCTTTATGTCTCGTTTTACAGCCAATTTTCTGCTGCTTCTGGCCGCTGCCCTTTGGGGCGGGGGATTTGTCGCGCAGGCGGAAGGCGCGGCGTATTTAAGTGCGGGCTGGTACACGGGCTTACGCTTCCTGCTGGGTTTTCTGGCGGTGCTGCCACTGGGCGTGGCGGAGGCACGGCGGGCAGGGTCTGTGTTTGCCGGGCTGGGGGGTATTGTGCCGCTGGGGCTGGTGTTCGCGATTTCCTCCCTGTTGCAGCAATGGGCGCTTGAGCTGACGAGCGTGACCCATGCCGGGTTCCTCACCGGGCTATATGTGATTTTCGTGCCGGTGCTGGAGGTGGCTTTCTTCCGCCGGGCGCCGCACCCGTTGGTATGGCTGGCGGCGCTGCTGGCCTTGGCCGGAACCTGGTTTCTGGGCGGCGGGTTTTATTCGCTCTCGCGCGGGGATCTGCTGGTGATCCTCTCCGCCTTTGGCTTCGCGGTTCAGATATTGCTGATGCAGCATGTGGTGCGGGGCACGGGCCGGCCAGTGGCGGCGGCACTTGGACAGTCCTTGGCCTGCGTGGCGCTGGGCTGTGCCGTGGGCGGTGCGGTTCCGCATTGGCACGCCCTGGCAAGCTGTTTGCCGCAGCTATTTTATGGCGGCGTTATTTCCGGCGGGCTGGCGTTTCTGCTTCAGGCCATTTGCCAGCGCCACACCGGGGCAACGGATACGGCCGTGATCCTGATGGCGGAAGCGTTGTTCGCGGCCTTGTTTGCCGCGATTATTCTGCATGAGCGCCTGAGCCATACCGGCTGGTTGGGCTGTGCGTTGCTGTTCGGCGCGCTGGTGCTGGCACAGATTGGCCCGGTGCTGCTGCCCCGGCGCATGGCAGCGGGCGGCGAGGCAGCCTGAATTTTCCTGAAAAGTGCCGCGGGGTGTGTTATCTTCCATCTCCACCTCAGTCACGGAGAGGGAAAAGGAAATGGGCACGGAACAATTAGACAAGTCAGGCTGGGCTTTGTATTTTGACCGCTTTTCCAGGGCATTGTCTAATACCGACGCGCAGGTGAGGGTCTCTTCCCTGCAACTCGGCAGCCAGGTGGAGGCCGAGTGGCTGCGCCTGAACGGCATCACCTACGACAAAAAGGATGATATTTTCGTCGTGGCGCTCACCGGGCTTGAGCATATCATTCATGGCCCGAAACAGGCCTATGCCGAGAGCGAAGATGGCGCGGTGCGCAGCGTGCAGATTATAGATGCCGAGGGCGGGACATGCCTGGTGCAGTTTCGCCAGGCGGTGACCACTGGCAAGGCGGAGGGCGGCAAAAGCGTGGTGGACGAGGCCGCAGAGGAATCGTTTCCCGCCAGTGATCCGCCGGCCTGGACAGGTTAATATCGAGTTTTTTGCCTCCTAGCCGGGCGAGGCCGGCACCGTTACAGTCCGGCCATGGTTGATTTGACCCCTTGTGCTTGCGGTTCCGGCCTGCGGCGGCAGCGTTGTTGTTCGCTTGATGTCTCCGCGCTCTCGCCCCAGGAGGCGACGGGGCTGCTGGCGCCCCTGATGGCCCAGGCGGAGGCCGCATATCAGGCTGGCGATTTGGCGGGTGCGGAGACAGCGACGCGCCAGCTGCTGGAACTCGCGCCTGGGCATGAGGAGGCGCTGATGCTGCTGTACCGGCTTTGCCGGCAGCAGAACCGTCCGCAGGCCGCTGAGGCGCTGGTGAAGCGCGTGGTGGCGCTGAATCCCAATAACTTCACCGCCACCAACGAGCTGGCATTGCTGCTGCTCTCCAGGGGTGCGCTGGCCGAGGCGGAGCTGCATGCGCGCAACGCCATCCGCATCGCGCCGCAAAGCGCCCAAGCGCATAATCTGATGGGCCTTGTGCTCACCGAGGCCAACCGCCCACTTGTGGGCGAATATCATTACCGCCGCGTGCTGGAACTGGCGCAGGGCGAGGAGCCGATCACCCTCGCCAATCTCGCTTGGAACCTGAAAACTCAGGGGCGGATTGAGGAGTCGCGGGCGCTCTACCAGCAATCCATGGCGCTGAAGCCGGGCGTGGCCCAAACTATTCTGGGTTATGCGAAGATGGAGGAGGCGGACCGGAAATTCAGCCGCGCCCTGGAACTTTTGGACGAGGCGGACCGGCTGATGCCCGGCGCGCCGTCTATGCAGCTTGCCCGCGCCACCGTGCTCTCCCGCCTGAAGCGCAACGAGGACGCGCTGGCGCTCCTCGACCAGCCAGAGAAGGACGGGCGGCAACTTGGCCCTTCCGAACTTTCGGAAAAAGGCCGCCTGCTGGACCAGATGGGTCGCTACGACGAAGCCTTCGCCTGTTTCGATCAGGGCAAGAAAACCGCGCTGGAACGCGGCGGCCGCGCCTACATGGCTGAGGCGGCTTCGGATATGGCCACGCGCCTGCAAGGGTTTTTCACCCAGCGCCGGCTGGCGACGCTGCCGGTGGCGGCCCCGCGCGCGGACATGCCGCAGCCCATCTTCATTCTTGGTTTTCCGCGGTCGGGCACCACGCTGATTGAACAAATGCTGAGCGTGCATGCGCGAATTTCGGCGGGCGATGAGCTGCCCTTCATCAGCGACATCACGCAGATCATGCCGCGCTTGCTGGCCAGCCCGCTGGCCTACCCGGAGGCGCTGGCGGAATTATGGATGGGCGACCAACGCGACGGGTTGGAGGAATTGCGCGACTATTATTTGAACCGTGCGCGCAAGGCGGGTTTCTTTAAGGATGGAGCGGGGTTTTTCACGGATAAGATGCCGCTGAACGAGATGCATCTTGGCCTCATCTCACTATTATTTCCGCAATCGCCCGTCATCCACGTGCTGCGCCACCCGCTGGACGTGGTGCTCTCGGTTTATTCAAACCATTTGACGCATGGTTATTTTTGCGCGGCGCAGCTTGAGAGCATCGCGGCGCATTATAATCTTGTGGGGGATTTGATCCAGCATTACCGGCAGAATTTGCAGATGCGCTATTTACCCATAAGTTACGAGGACATGGTAACGGACCAGGAGGCGCAGCTTCGGAACCTGCTTGAATTTATCGGGGTGGAATTCGATCCGCGCTGCCTCTCCTTCGAGGAGAACACGCGCTATGCCCGCACGGCCTCCTACGCGCAGGTGACGGAGAAACTCTATGACCGTTCGCGCTACCGCTACCGCCCATATCTGAAACATCTTGAACCGGTCTTAGAAACCCTCCGTCCGGCAATTGAGCGATTGGGTTACAGGATCGAGGAGTGAGAATCCGGCGTATTTTGCTGGGGTTTTTTGTGCTGCTGCTGGTGGCGGTAGGTACGGGTGCCGCTTGGGTGAAGCTGACTGAGCCGCGTTTGGCCGATCTGCCGCCGCTGCATAATGGCGATGTGTTGTTTCAATCCGCGCGGTCGGACCAGGCGTTGGCGATATTTCTGGCAACGCGCAGCCTGTACACGCATGTCGGCATTGTCGAGAAAGATCCGGACGGGAAGATCTACGTGATCCAGGCGGCGAATGTGGTGGTGAAAACCCCTCTCGCGGCATGGATAAAGCAGAGCTATGGCGAGCGGCTGACGATCACGCGCTTTCGCGGGCTAAACGCCGCCACCGCATCGCGCATCGTGCAAGCGGCGGAAAAATTCGAAGGTACGCCTTACGATTTTTTCTTCCGCCTGGCGCCGGATAATGTCTATTGCTCGGAGCTCATCTACCACGCCTTCCAGAACGGCGCGGGGATCAGCCTTGGCAAATTGCAGCCCATCGGGTCGCTGGGGATCGATAATTTCGCTGTGCGGCGGATCATTAAATCCCGCTGGCGGCTGGACCCGGATTGCCAGGCAAAGGCGACGGATTTCAAAGCCTGCTATGCCATTATCAAGCGCCGGCTGATCATCACGCCTGTCAGCCTTTCACGGGATGCAAGGCTGCAGACGCTTTACGATAATTATTAAGCCGGGTTCTCAACGTCGAAGCCAGCGCCTTCGATGGCGTTTGCGTAAGTGGCCGCATCCGCCGCGCCGCCGATCTTAACCAGCTTGGTGCCCAGGTCGGCTTCCACTTTCGCGACGGGATCAACTTTATGGATGGCGTCGGTGATGGAGCGGACGCAGCCGCCGCAATCCATATCCGGCACGGTAAACTGCAAGGAAGACGTGGTCATGGTGTAACTCCTTCAATACTTCTTTCCACTATAAGGGTTCCCATCATGGCAACGTCAAGAGCTTGACCTTCCCATGATGGGATACCCATATGCTGGCGCATGGATCAGACGATTTTATCCCCGCAGCAGACCGAACTCGCCATTGGCGGCATGACCTGTGCCAGCTGCGTGGCGCGGGTTGAGAAAGTGCTGAAGCGCGTGCCAGGCGTGCAGGATGTGTCGGTTAATCTGGCCACCGAGCGCGCGCATGTGTGGGCCGATGGCACCGTGCCGCTTTCCCTTTTGCAGGAAGCTGTGGCCAAGGCCGGCTACACCGCCAGCCCTGCCGAGGCGCCGCAGCCGGACCATGCACGGCGGGAATTGCTGGAGCTGCTGGCGGCGTTTGTTCTGGCCCTTCCGGTGGTGCTGGATATGGCGGTGCCGGTGCCGGGCTGGTTGCAGATCATCTGCGCCACGCTGGTGCAATTCTGGCTGGGGGCGCGTTTCTACCGGGCAGGTTACCTCGCGGCGCAGGCGGGCACGGGCAATATGGATTTGCTGGTGGCGCTGGGTACCACGGCGGCTTACGGCCTCTCGCTTTGGGATTTCTTCGCCGGCGGCCCACTTTATTTCGAAAGCGCGGTGGCGGTAATCGGTCTGGTGCGGCTAGGCAAATATCTGGAAGGCCGGGCCAAGCGGGATGCGGCGAAATCCATCTCCGGCCTGCAAAAATTGCGGCCCGAGCAGGCGCATCTGGCCGCGGGCGGCGATGTGCCGGTGGCGGCGTTGCGGCCGGGTGAAGAAATCCTCGTCCGCCCTGGCG
Organism: Pseudomonadota bacterium; assembly: GCA_018971725.1. Classification (GTDB taxonomy): domain Bacteria; phylum Pseudomonadota; class Alphaproteobacteria; order Acetobacterales; family Acetobacteraceae; genus Acidocella. The sequence continues at coordinate 7,797 of JAGXAE010000016.1, forward strand.
AACGCGTGCCGGTGGATGGCGAGGTGCTGGAGGGTGAGGGCAGTGTGGATGAAAGCCCCGTCACCGGCGAGGCTTTGCCGCAACCGCGCGGGCCGGGGGCGAAGCTGCTGGCGGGCACGCTGAATCTGGATGGGGTTTTGCGCCTGCGCGTGACAGCCTCGCCCGGCGAGAGCTTCCTGGACCGGATGGCCCGGCTGATCGACCAGGCGCAATCCGCCAAGCCGCGCGTGCAGCGTTTGGCGGACAGGGTTTCCGCCTGGTTCGTGCCGGTGGTGCTGGGCATCGCCGCCATTACCTTCGCCGGGTGGTTGCTGCATGGGGCAAGCTTCGCCCATGCGCTCATCTGCGCGGTTTCGGTGCTGGTGATCGCCTGCCCTTGCGCGCTGGGGCTGGCGACTCCCGCGGCGATCATGGCCGGCACGGGCGCGGCGGCGAAGGCCGGGATATTGTTCCGTGACGCGGATGCGTTGGAGGCGGCGGCGAAAATCGACGTGCTGGCCTTCGATAAGACCGGCACGCTGACCACAGGCCAGCCGCAACTGGCCGAGGTGAAGGCGATAGGCGGGGTGGATGAGGCGGGCTTGCGCCACATTGCGGCCGCGCTGGCGGCACAGGATACGCACCCTCTTTCCATTCCTCTGCGTCAGGAAGGCGTGGCGCCCGCCATGAATTTCAAGTCCTTGCCCGGCAAAGGCGTGCAGGGCGAAGTGGATGGCGTGACCTATCTGTTCGGCTCCACCCGTCTGGTGGCTGGCGCGCCGGTTCAGGACGATGCGAAAACCTGGTCCTATCTGGCCACGGCAGATGGCGAGGCGCTGGGTGCTTTCGGGTTTACCGACACCATCCGCCCGAATGCTGCGGAGGCCGTGCATCGTTTGGAGGCGGCGGGCATAAAAACATTGCTGCTGACCGGAGACCGCCAGGCGGCCGGGCAGGCTTTGGCGGAAAAACTGGGCATCGCCCAAATCGTGGCTGAGGCCACACCGGAACATAAGCGTGACGTTATCGAGACATGGCGGCGCGAGGGTAAACGCGTGGCGATGCTGGGCGATGGCATAAACGACGCCGCGGCCTTGGCTGCCGCCGATGCTGGCATGGCCATGGGGCAGGGGGCGGATGTGGCCATCGAGGCCGCGTCCATTTCGCTGTTGCGGGCGGACCCCATACTGGCCCCGGCGGCATTGGACCTGGCCCGCCGCACTTGGCGGATTTTGAAACAGGGGCTGTTCTGGGCGCTCATCTATAATGTTTTCGGCATTCCGGCGGCAGCTTTTGGGCTGCTCAGCCCCGCCATCGCGGGCGGGGCGATGGCGGCGTCCTCGCTCTGCGTGCTTGGTAATGCGCTGCGCCTGCGGCGCTGGAGGGTGGCATGAATTTGGTAACGATCGCCCAGGCTTCGGCCATTACAGGCGTTTCCGCGAAGATGATCCGGCATTACGAGAGCATTGGCCTCATCAAAGCGCCTATGCGCACGGAAAACCGCTACCGCCATTACTGCGAGGCGGAGCTGCACGAGCTGGGCTTCATCCGCCGTTCGCGGGATCTGGGGTTTTCCTTCGAGGATATCCGCCAGTTGCTTTCCCTTTGGCGGGACAAGGCGCGCAGCTCCGCCGAGGTGAAGGCAATCGCCTTGCGGCATGTTCAGGATCTGGACCAGAAGGCCGCGGCGCTGGAGGCGATGAGTCGCACGCTGAAGCGCCTTGCCGCCACCTGCCATGGCGATGACCGCCCCGATTGCCCGATTCTGGACGCGCTGGACCCGCCCGCCGAGGCGATTTCTCATAGCGATCCTTGACTTTACGGCGTTCATTGCCGATACGGGGCGCATTGACCTGGGCGCGATCCGCGCTCGGCGCGCTGCTGCGCCACCGACCACGAGAGATTCAATTTTTGTCCGAACCGAACCACGCCGAACAGCCCGAAACCCCAGCCAATTCGCCAGAGGTGGAGGCTGCCTTGGTGGAAGCCGCGGATTTCGCGTCGCTTGGTCTTTCCGAGCCGATTTTGAGCGCGCTGGCCGAGAAGGGATATTCCAAGCCCACGCCGATTCAGGCGCAGGCCATTCCTGTGGTGCTGATGGGGCGCGACGTTTTGGGCGTGGCGCAGACCGGCACCGGCAAAACCGCGGGCTTTACCCTGCCGATGCTGGATATTCTGGCGGGTTCCCGCGCCCGGGCGCGGATGCCGCGCTCGCTGATTCTGGAGCCGACGCGCGAACTGGCCCTGCAAGTGGCGGAAAATTTCGTTCAATACGGCAAGAACCTGAAGCTGAACCATGCGCTGCTGATTGGCGGCGAGAGCATGGCCGACCAGAAAGCGGTGCTGACCAAGGGCGTGGACGTGCTGATCGCGACGCCGGGGCGGCTGCTTGATCTGTTCGAGCGCGGCGGGCTGCTGCTGCGCGACGTGCGGGTGTTGGTGATCGACGAGGCCGACCGCATGCTGGATATGGGGTTCATCCCGGATATCGAGCGGATTGTTTCGCTGCTGCCCACTACACGCCAGACGATGTTCTTCTCCGCCACCATGGCGCCGGAAATCCGCCGCCTCGCGGATGCGTTCCTGACCGACCCGAAGCAGATCAGCGTCTCCCGCCCGGCGACGGTTGCCACCACCATCACATCCGGCCTGGTGCTGGTGAACGAGCACGACAAGCGCGAGGCGCTGCGCCGCCTGCTGCGGGCGGAGACCGTGCAGAACGCGATCGTATTCTGCAACCGCAAACGCGACGTGGATATTTTGCTGAAATCTCTGCTCAAGCACGGCTTTGCCGCCGGGGCTTTGCATGGTGACCTGCCGCAGAGCGTGCGCTTTGCGACGCTGGAGAAGTTCAAGGCGAATGAGCTGAAAATCCTGGTGTGCTCGGATGTCGCGGCGCGCGGCATCGATATTGGCGGGCTCAGCCATGTGTTCAATTTCGACGTGCCGCACCATGCCGAGGATTACGTGCACCGCATTGGCCGCACCGGCCGCGCCGGGCGTGAGGGCCATGCCTATACGCTGGCGGCACCGGCCGACAAGCTGGCCGTTGAGGCGGTAGAGAAACTGACCGGTGGCACCATTCCGCGCATCGCGATTGACGGGCTGGACCCGGCGGAATGGTCTGACGAGGATGGCCGCAAGCGTGGCCGTGGGCCCAAGAAGGATGGCCGTGATAGCCGCGAGCGGGGACGGAGCAAGGAGCGGGAGCCGGAGCGCAAGGCCGAGCAGGCCCCACGCCCTGAGCGCGACCAGGCCCCGCGCCCCGAACGTGACCAGGCCCGCAAGCCGGAGCGGCGCGACCGTGACCGTGACAGGGATCGGGATCGCGGCGACCGCGGAGACCGTGGCGAGCGCGACCATGGCGCGCATGTGCGCGGATTTGGCGAGAATGTTCCGGCTTTCATGCTCATCCGCCGCCGTGGCGCCGCAGCGGCGGTGATGGACGAAGAGTCCGGCCCCGAGGATAACGGGTCCGACATCGCGGCATAGAGCCGTTCATGTCTCACTGCGTCCATTTTGGCGTTTGCGGCGGCTGCGCCAGCGACGATCGCAACCAGCCTGACAAGCGCGCCCTGCTGATAAACGCCCTGGGCCGCGCGGGTTATGCGGATGCGCCGGTAGCGCCCTTGGCGGCGGCGCCTTTGCACACACGCCGCCGGGTGGATTTGGCGGCAACGCGCACGGGGGCTGAGATTGCGCTGGGGCTGCATCGCGCGCGATCCGCCGATGTGGTGGACATGCAGGAATGCGCCCTGCTACGGCCTGAATTTTTACCATTGCTGCCGCCTTTGCGGGTGCTGCTGCGCAGCCTGCAAGCCTTCCGGCGTGAGGCGTCGGTGGTGATAAACTGGCTGGATAACGGGCCGGATATTCTGATCCGCGCCGATGCGGAACTTACTCAGCCGGACAGGACGCGGTTGATCGCCTTTGCGCGCGAGCATGGCGCGCCGCGAATATGCGTGGCGGAGCCAAAAAGTTTGCCGGAGCCGGTGATTGTTCTGACGAATCCCGTGCTGCGTTTCGCGGGCGTTGAGGTAACGCCTCCGCCGGGCGGATTTTTACAGCCCAGCGCGGAAGGCGAGGCGGTGATTAGCGAGGCCATGCTGGCGGGGCTGCCGAAGCTGCGGAACAAGAGCCGGATCATCGAGCTTTACGCGGGTTGCGGCACGTTGAGCTTCGCCCTGGCCGCCAAGGCGCGGGTGGAAGCTTATGAAGGCGACGAACAAGCCGTTTACGCGGCGGACAAAGCCGCGCGGGCCGCTGGCCTCGCCGGGCGGTTGGTTGTGACGAAACGGGACTTGCACCGGCGGCCGCTGCTGCTTCAGGATTTTAAAGGCGCCGATGCCGTGGTGCTGGACCCGCCCTTTGCCGGGGCGGCGGCGCAGCTGAAATTCTTGGCGGGGGCGGGGGTTCCGCGCATCATCTACATAAGCTGCAACCCGGACGCGCTGGCGCAGGATGCGGGAGCCTTGCGCCATGCGGGATACAAGGTGATTGCGGCAACGCCGATCGACCAGTTTCCGTATTCGGAGAATGTCGAGAGCGTGGTGATTTTCAGCGCCGCGAAACGCTGATTTTTCTTAACTAAGACCTCAGACTTTTGTTTGCGGCCCCGATTTCTTGCCCCTGCGCCCGCAGGTTGGTAGAAAGTGCGCATTTTATTTTTGGAAAGGAGATCCGAATGGCCTTGAATCATTCAGTATCGGCCCTGGTCACTGCTGGAACAATTCATTCGCTGGCGGCATTTTTCCTGAATGTTGTTTATGCGCTGCTGATTCTGCTGGTGGCGCATTTCGGGGCGCGGTGGGTTCATCGCTATATTGTTTCGTATTCGGTCAAGAGTCCGCATCTGGACGCGACGCTTTTCCGTTTCTTCGGCACCATCGCAAGATATTTGGTGCTGGCCTTCGCCATTATATTCGTGCTCAACAGATTTGGCATCCAAACCGCCTCGCTCATCGCCGTGCTGGGTGCCGCGGGCTTGGCCGTCGGTCTGGCGGTGCAGGGTACGCTTAGCAATCTTGCTGCTGGAATCATGTTGATTCTGTTTCGCCCGTTCCGCGTTGGAAATTACGTGCAGGTTGCCTCCCAGGCGGGGACGGTGCTGGATGTGAATTTGTTCTACACGGAGCTGAAAACCTATGACGGGTTGCAGATTCTGGTGCCGAACAAGGATGTATGGGCGGCCTCCATCATCAATTACTCCAATGTCCAGAACCGCCTGATCGACCTGACCATTGGCGTTTCCTATGGCTGCGATCTCAAACACGCCTCCGCCGTTCTGGCGCAGGTGGCGGCCAGTGATCCGCGCGTGCTGGCGGACCCCGCGCCGTTCATCAAGGTGAAGGACCTTGGCGAAAGCTCCGTGGATTTCGTGTTCCGCGTGTGGACAAAAGGCTCGGACTGGTGGCTGACGAAATGCGAAATCACCGAGCAGATCAAATTATCTCTGGATGAGGCGGGAATTGAAATACCGTTCCCGAACCGGACGTTGACCTTCGCCAACCCATTGGAGGTTGCAGGAGAGAAAAAAGTGGCTTGAGAGAAAAGGGCGGACGTTTTGTCCGCCCTTGCCATTTTGTCTCGTTTACCCCTGCCGCCAGGGCAGGCCGTCGGCTTTCCATCCCGCCACGGTGCCCCGGTGGGCGCGGGCGTCCGGCGGGCCCTCAAACCCGTCCTTCACATTGTAAACATGCTTGTACCCAGCCGCCTTGGCGGCCTGGGCGGCGGCCATGCTGCGCGTGCCGGAGCGGCAGATGAAATAAATCGAGGCCGTATGTTCCACATGCGCCGCAGCCAGTGTTTCCAGGAATTTCGGGTTAGGCTGCATGGTGGGAAACACCTGCCACTGGTTCAGCACGGGCTGCTTTCCGGTCTGGCTCAAATCCGGCAGGCCGACGAAATTCCACTCTGCATTGGTCCTCACGTCGCACAGAACAGCGTCGGGATTGCTCATAAGCGCTTCCCAGACCTGTCGCGGTGGCACATCTTCTATCATAATACCCTCCGGCAACGTATCTTTTGCGCGCAGCATAGCGAGGACGGTAACGGATGGAAACAGTGGCGGACGGGTTGATCGGGGCGATCGGCAATACACCCCTCATCAGGCTGAAGCGCGCCTCCGCCGCGACGGGCTGCGAGATTCTGGGCAAGGCGGAGTTCTGCTCGCCCGGCGGTTCGGTGAAGGACAGGGCAGGGCTGGCGATCATCCGCGATGCCGAGGCGCGGGGGCTTTTGCAGCCTGGCGGCACCATTGTGGAGGGCACGGCGGGCAATACCGGCATCGGCATCACGCTGGTGGCCAATGCGCTGGGGTATAAAAGCGTGATTGTAATGCCGGAGACCCAGAGCAAGGAGAAGATAGATACCTTGCGCATGATCGGCGCGGATTTGCGGTTGGTGCCGGCTAAACCGTTCAAAGACCCCGGCAATTACGTGCATGTCTCCCGCCGGCTGGCGGAGGAACTAGGAGCGGTTTGGGCCAACCAGTTCGACAATCTGGCCAACCGGGAGGGCCACCGCGCCACCACCGGGCCGGAGATTTGGAAACAGACCAGCGGCAAGGTGGACGCCTTCACCTGCGCCTGCGGCACCGGCGGCACGCTGGCCGGGGTTTCCCTCGCGCTGAAGGCGCGCAAGCCGGAGGTGAAGATCGTGCTGGCGGACCCGGAAGGCAGCGGGCTTTATGGCTGGGTGAAAAGCGGCGACTTGACCGTGACAGGCTCCTCCATCACCGAGGGCATCGGCCAGTCCCGCGTGCCGGAGAATTTAAATGGCGTGGCCATCGACGATGCGCTGAAAATCGGTGATCCCGAGGCGCTGGAGCAAATTTTCGACCTGATGATCCATGAAGGGCTTTCCGTGGGCGGGTCGGCGGGCATCAATGTCGCCGCGGCCATCCGCGTGGCGCGGGAGATGGGGCCGGGCCATACCATCGTGACCATGCTGTGTGACAGCGGCGCGCGGTACCAGAGCAAGCTGTTCAACCCGGAATTTCTGCGTTCCAAAAACCTGCCGCCGCCGCCCTGGATGGAATAAAGCCATTAATAAAGAAGCAACCCGGAGGCCGCATAAAGCCAGGCACGACCTTGCGCGGCGCCCGCCGCGTAATCGGACAAAATGTTTGATGGTGGGATTGCATGGCATTCGTGGTCAAGCCGCTAAAGAGCTTCACGGCCGAGGCGCAGGCGCAGGATAACAGAAAACTATATTTGTATCAGATAGACCCGCTTCTGGTTGAGGAAGAGGACGGGTTTAACCTGCGTTATTACGACGATCCAAAAGTCATCGCGCATATCGAGGCTTTTTGCGAATCCTTCATGGAGGAGCGGTACGTGCCGCCGATGGTGGTGCGGGCGCTGGATGATGGGCGGATCGTGGTGATCGAGGGCCATTGCCGCCGCCGAGGCCTGCGCATGGCGATCGCCCGGGGCGCGCGGATTCCGCTGGTGAGCGTGATTCCCTTCCGTGGCAATGATGCTGAGCGGGTGGAGGTGATGCTGCGTTCAGCCCAAGGGTTGAAGCTGGAGACGCTGGATGTGGCGCGCGGCTATCAGCGGTTGCGTGAAATGGGTTTCAGCGCGGCGGACATTGCGGCCTCCCAAAGCAAGAGCGTGGCGCGGGTGCAGCAAATGCTGCTGCTGGCCCAGGCGGACCCGCAGGTGCAGGCGCTGGTACGCGGCAACCATGTGTCGCCCGATGCCGCGATTGAGGCGCTGATTGAGCATGGCGATGTGGCGGCGGAGGCGCTGAGCAGAAAGCTGGATGAAGCGCGGCAGGAAGGGCGGCTGCGCCTGACCAAGGCAGCACCCCGTGTGCCCCGCCCCTCGCGCAAAACCGTGGAAAAGGTTTTCGCGGGTGTGGAGGCGGCGGTGACGCATCTTCCGGCGGACCTACCGAAACAAGCCAGGGCGTTGCTGAAACTTTCAGAGGATGAACGCGCCGCGCGCAAAATGGAGGTGAGCGCGCAGATGCTCATCGGGCTGGCGCAGGCGGCCAAGGAAATTGAGCGGATGAAGGCACGGCAGGCGCGCAGGCAGGCAAAATTGGATGAAATGGCCTCTGAGCAGGCCTTGCAGGTGGCAGGCGCCGGCTAATCCCCAGTGGCCTTGGCCACCTTCACCCGCTCGATCCGCCTGCCATCCATTTCCACGACCTCGAATTTCCAGCCGCCGAACATAATGGCGTCGCCTTTCGCGGCGGGGCGCAGCAGCAGCGCCAGAATAAGCCCGCCAAGCGTGTGATAACTGCCTTCATTCGGCAGATTCGGCAGATGCAGCCTGGCTTTTATTTCATCGACTGGCGTTAGCCCGTCCAACTCGTAAACCGAATCCGCCGGCGGTTCGATGTAGGAAGAAGGCCCGGTATCTTCCGCGTCGCCCACAATCGCCTCCAGCACGTCGGCGGCGGTCACCACGCCCTCGAAGCTGCCATATTCATCGAACACTAGCGCCATGCCGAGTTCGTCGGCTTTCAGCCGGTCAAGCGCATCAAGGGCTGAGACGGAATCGGGAATCGCCATGGGCTGGCGCAGCACGGGCGAGATGATCGGGCCTTCGCGCTTGTCCAGCATCCGGTCCAGCACGTCCTTGGCCAGGATGATGCCGGCGACATTATCCACCGAGCCATCGCAAACCACGAAGCGCGAATGCGAGGCGGAGCGCAGCCGGGCAATGATGTCCTCGCGCGGGGCGGAGCGGTCGATCCAGACGATTTCCGTGCGCGGCGTCATGATCGCGCGCACGGGCTTATCCGCCAGGCGCAGCACGCGCTCGATAATGTCGCGCTCCTCATTTTCCAGCACGCCGGTTTCAGCGCCTTCCACCAGCATCGCCTTCAATTCTTCTTCGGAAACGCCGCGCCGGTCATCCCGGGTGGGGCCGAAAAGACGCAGCACGAGGTCGGTGGTTCTGGCCAGCAGCCAGATGGCGGGGCCGGCGATTTTGGCCAGCACCGCGATGGGACCAGCGACGACCAGGGCCAAGCGCTCCGGGTGGCGCAGGCCAAGCTGCTTGGGCACCAGTTCGCCAAATACCAGGGTGAGATAGGTAATGGCCAGCACGGTGAGAATCACGCCGAGGGGCCCCGCATATGGCGCGAGATAGGGGATATGGCGCAGCGGGCCCTGCATACGCTCGCCCAGCTGGTCGCCGCCGAACACACCGGTGAGAATGCCGATGAGCGTGATGCCGAATTGGGTTGTGGGCAGAAAACTTTGCGGGTCGTCCGCCAGCATGCGGGCCCTTGTGGCGCCGCGCAGGCCCTGGCGTTCCATGAGGGTGAGCATGGCGCGGCGAGAGGACACCAGAGCCAGTTCCGCCAGCGCGAAGGCGCCGTTCAACAGAACCAGAAGCGCCAGGATGGCGAGCTGCAAAATCAGAGGCATAGATTTCTTGTAGCCCGGTTTGGCGGCGTGCGCGATTGTTACGCTGACACCGTGCGCGGCTGAAGGCTGGGTTGAGGGCTTCTTTTCAACCAACTGAAAAGAAATGTATTTCTTGCTACATTTCGTCATGCCTGCCGAAAAGATTAATTTTTGTTTGCCTTACTTGGGACACATTCGCGCCCATCCGGTGCCGCACTGAATTGCGATGTTCCCGCTGATCCGGGGCTTCTCCCGGGTAGAAGCTCGGATATTCCGCATGACCTACCAGTCGCAGATCCGCCGCCAAGAGGCGATGATTTCCACCCGCAAGGCCCGCAAGGGCTGGGCCAGCCCCAGTTCCTGGGCGGCCGCCATCGGCGCGGGCATGGTGGCGTTTGGCCTGTGGGCCGGGGTCAACCGGCCGGCGACCAACATTGCCCCCTATACCGGGGAAATTGGCGGTTTCGCGTTCTCGCCCTTCCATAAGGGGGAAAGCCCGCAGACCGGGGATTACCCGACGACAGCGCAGATCAAATCCGACCTGCAACTGGCCGCGAAATATACCCACAACATCCGCACCTACACGGTTGAGGGCGATCTCGGGCAGATCCCGGCGCTGGCGCAAGGGATGAATCTGAACGTGACGCTGGGCGCCTGGCTGGACCGGCACCCGGAGGCTAACGCCAAGGAACTGGCGAAGGTGGTGCAGATCGCCAATGCCAACCCCGATGTGAAGCAGGTGATGGTGGGTAACGAGACCATCCTGCGTGGTGACATGCCGGTGCCGGAATTGATCGCGGATATTCATCAGGTTGAAAAGCAGGTGCATGTGCCGGTTTCCACCGCCGAGCCCTGGCATGTGTGGCTGAAGCACCCTGAACTCGCGAACTCGGTTGATTTCATCACCGTGCACTTGCTGCCCTATTGGGAAGGCGTGCCGGAGAACATCGCCGTGCAGGACGCGATGCACCGTTTCCAGGAAGTGCATGACCGCTTCCCGAACAAACGGATCGTGATCGGCGAAATCGGCTGGCCGTCTGACGGTATCGACATCGGCGCGGCGCGCGCCAACAACATCAATCAGGCCCGCTTCCTGCGTGATTTCTTCAATCTCGCGCAAAAGGAACACCTGAATTACTTCGTGATGGAAGCGTTCGACCAGCCCTGGAAGACCAGCTTCGAGGGCCGCGCCGCCGGCTATTGGGGCATGTTCACGCTGGCCCGCCACCAGAAATGGTCGCTCACCGGGCCGGTTTGGAACCATGCTGAGTGGATCTGGTACGCGCTGGGCGCGGCGCTGACGAGCCTGCTGGCCACCATGGCGCTGCTCTCCCGCCGCCCGGATATCCGCCTGCCCGGCAAGCTGGTTTTCGCCGCGCTGGTGGAGGGGTTCACTTCCACGCTGGCGATGCTGCTGATGAATATGGGGCAGACCTATCTTTCCTACAGCGCCGCCGCCGTTTGGGCTGGGCTGGCGCTGGGGCAGGGCATGCTGCTCTTCCTGCTCATCGCGGATAGCTTCGATCTGGTCGAGACCATCTTCGGCCGCGTGGTGAAGCGCCATTACGAGCCGATCCCGGCTTCGGCGGGCACGTATCTGCCCAAGGTCTCGCTGCATCTGCCGATCTGCAATGAGCCGCCGCACATGGTGAAGCAGACGCTCGATAGCCTGGCCGCCCTGGATTACGACCGGTTCGAGGTGCTGGTGATCGACAACAACACCATGGACCCCGCAGTGTGGGAGCCGGTGGCCGAGCATTGCGCGCGGCTTGGGCCCAAGTTCCGCTTCTTCACCCTTGGCAAGTATAAGGGCTACAAGGCGGGTGCCTTGAACTTCGCCCTGCGCGAAACGGCGCCGGATGCCGAAGTGATCGGCGTGATCGACTCCGATTATCTGGTCGAGCCGGACTGGCTGCGCTCCATGGCGCCGGCTTTCAACGACCCGGCGGTGGGCTTCACCCAGTCTCCGCAAGATTACCGGGACAATGATGGTTCCATCTTCAAGCGCATGATGTTCTGGGAATATGCGGGCTTTTTCCATGCCGGCATGGTCACCCGCAACGAGCGTAACGCCATTATCCAGCACGGCACCATGACACTGGTGCGCAAGGAAGCGCTGCTGAACGAGAATGGCTGGGCCGAATGGTGCATCACCGAGGACTCCCAGCTTGGCCTGCGGCTGTTCCGCGCCGGGTATGAGGCGGTGTACTCCAAGAAGAGCTTCGGCAAGGGCGTGATGCCGGACGATTATACGGCTTTCCGCAAGCAGCGTTACCGCTGGGCTTATGGCGCCATGCGCATCGTGCGCGCCAATGCCGCCGCCCTGTTCAACCCCTTCAACAAGGAACTTACGGCGGGCCAGCGCTGGCACTTCGTCACCGGCTGGCTGCCCTGGTTCGGCGATGCGCTGGGGCTGGTGTTTCTGGCCATGGGTCTGGCTTGGTCGCTGGGGTTGATCTTTGACCCGGTGCGGTTTGAATTCCCGATCGCGCTGTTCATGCTGCCTTCCATCGGTCTGTTCTTCTTCAAAATCGTGCAGATCCTCGCTCTCTATAAGAACCGCGTGCCCTGCGGCTTCATGGATCGTCTGGGTGCCGCTGTGGCGGGGCTGGCTCTGTCCCACTCCATCGGCAAGGCGGTGTGGAAGGGCCTGTTCACCAACAAGCTTCCGTTCCTGCGGACGCCGAAGATGGAGAACGCCCCGGCCTTGGTGCAGGGGCTGGTGATGGCCCGCGAGGAGTTGGTGATCCTGGCGCTTACCTGGGGTGCGGCTCTGGGGGTTGGCTTCGGCCACCACTGGGCGACGCTGGAGACTAGGCTGTGGGTGGCGGTTCTGTTCACCCAGTCCATGCCGTATCTGGCCTCGGTGGGTGTTTCCATCCTGGCGGCCATGCCGGCCAAGGTGGTGAAGCCGGTGGCGCTGCCCGCGCCGAAGAAGGTGACTGCGGTGGTTTTTCATCCGGCGGCGGGCGACTAAGCGGCAAAGCTTTGGAAAAACCCCCTCCTGGGCAGCCGGGAGGGGGTTTTTTATTGGCTGTTCAGCGGGTTTCTGCATTGCATCATAAGCCTTGCACAATCACGTGGCGGCAGCGTAAGGAGACTGCGCTTCCGCCATGGCGCGAACCAGACATGGCGGAGCATGCTTCACGGGGCGGGGACGCCCTTAACGGGCTGACTTGCACCGTCCTTTTCCAGATTCGCGCATGGGATACCGGACATTGACCGCCAGAGGGTATGCTTCTGGCGGCGGAGATGTTTGTTGTGACTGATTTGACGTTTGAGAATTTCGGCTTTGCCTCCGCCATTGTGGGCGCGCTGAGGGCGGCGGGGTTTGTAAAGCCCACCCCCATTCAGGCCCAGGCGATTCCGCATGGCCTTCAGGGCAAGGATGTGCTGGGCATTGCCCAGACGGGCACGGGCAAAACCGCCGCGTTCTCTCTGCCCATGCTGCAAGCCTTCGCGACCGAGAAGCTGCATAGCCGCCGCTTTTCCACCCGGGCTTTGGTGCTGGCCCCCACGCGCGAGCTGGCGGTGCAGATTGAACAAGAGATCAAGAAATTCGGCGCGGGGCTTGGCCTGCGTACGGTGCTTATCGTTGGCGGTGTCAGCCGTTTCGGCCAGGTGCAGCGCATGATGCGCGGCGCGGATATCGTGGTTGGCTGCCCCGGCCGCGTGGTGGATTTGATGAACACCCGCGAGCTGATCATCGACCAGTGCCAGTTCTTCGTGCTGGACGAGGCTGACCGCATGCTGGATCTCGGCTTCATGCCAGATATCCGCAAGGTTGTGGCGGCACTTCCGGGCCGCCGCCAGTCGGCCTTATTCTCCGCCACCATGCCGCCGGAAATCGCCAAACTCGCCAACGGGCTGCTGCGCGAGCCGGTGCGCGTGGAGATCGAGGCGGTTGCCTCCACGCCCCGGAAGATCGAGCAGAGCGTGTATTTCGCCGAAGGACCCGAGAAGCGTAACCTTCTGATTAAGCTGCTGCACCAGCCGGAATTCGCCCGCACGATCGTGTTCACCCGCACCAAGCGTGGCGCTGACCGTGTGGCGATGATGCTGAACAATTCCAAAATCCCGTCCGCGGCGTTGCACGGCAATCTCAGCCAGAACCAGCGCCAGCGGGCCTTGGATGCGTTCAAGGCCGGTGAGGTCCGTGCCCTGGTGGCGACCGACATCGCGGCCCGCGGCATCGACGTGAACGCAGTCTCCCATGTCATCAATTTCGAGCTGCCGAACGAACCGGAAAGCTATGTGCACCGCATCGGCCGCACCGCCCGCAATGGCGCGGAAGGCGTGGCGGTGGCGTTCTGCGATGCGACGGAGCTGCCTTACCTCAACCAGATCGAAAAGCTGACCGGCATTAAAATGGCGGTTGCGGGCGGGGAACGGCCGCGCCAGGCCATGCCGGTGAAGAAGCCGGCCCGCCATCCGGACATGCAGGTGCGCAAGATCAAACCCAAGCGCCCGCAATATCAGGAGAGGCGCAAGGTTGCGTAAGGCTTGACTTCAATCATAGAATTCCAAAGTACCGCTTCCTAATAAAAAGGCGGCACTTTTATTCTGGGAGTATGGGGATGAGCGAAACAAAACAACCTGTCATCGGCATTATCGGCGGTTCAGGCCTGTACGACATCGAGGGCCTGAAAGGCGCTCAATGGGCAAAAATCGAAACCCCTTGGGGCGACCCCTCCGACGAGTTCTTGATTGGCGAATATCAGGGCCTGCGGGTTGCGTTTCTGCCGCGCCATGGGCGGGGGCACAAAGCCACCCCCACCACGTTGAACTACCGCGCCAATATCGACGCAATGAAGCGGCTGGGCGTCACGGATATTATCTCCCTCTCTGCCGTCGGCTCGCTGAAAGAGGAACTGCCGCCGGGGCATTTCGTCATCGTGGACCAGTTCATCGACCGTTCCTTCGCGCGCAAGAATAGCTTCTTCGGCTCCGGCTTTGTCGCACATGTTTCGATGGCGCATCCGGTTTGCGCACGGCTTGGCGATGCGCTGGAGGAGAGCCTGAAGGCGCTCAACCTGCCCTATACGCGCGGCGGCACTTATCTGGTGATGGAGGGCCCGCAATTCTCCACCCTGGCGGAGAGCCATCTCTACCGCTCCTGGGGCTGCTCGGTGATCGGCATGACCAACATGCCGGAAGCCAAGCTCGCCCGCGAGGCGGAGATTGACTATGCCACCTTGGCCATGGTGACTGATTACGATTGTTGGCACGAGGGGCATGACGCGGTGAGCGTGGAGCAAGTGGTGAAAGTGCTGAAGGCCAATGCCGACAAGGCGCGAAACCTGGTGAAGGACTTGCTGCCGCGCATCGCCGCCCCGCGGCCTGTCTGCCCACATGGCTGCGATACGGCGCTGGACAACGCTGTGATTACCGAGCCCGACGCGCGCGACCGCGATCTGCTCCACAAGCTGGGTGCCGTGGCCGGCCGGATTTTACCCAAGCGCTAAATAATGTGCTGGGCTTGTGGAGTTGGCCTTAACCGCCGCCAGTTGCTGAACGGGCTGCTGGCGGCGCCTTTGGCATTAGGGCCGGCGCGCAAGGATGGGCTGGTGGAGCCGGTGTTGCGGCTGGAGCCGCAATCTGGCCCGCGCCGCGTGGCGGTGACGCTGGATGCCTGCCCGGGGCATTTCGACCCGCGCATCGCCAATCTGCTGGTGGAGCGGAACATTCCCGCCACCATCTTCATCACCGCCGTGTGGATGCGGATGAACCCGGAAGGCTTGGCCTTTTTCCTGAAGTACCCGGACGTGTTCACCCTGGAAAACCACGGCGCGCGGCATTTGCCGCCGGTGCTGGGCAAGCAGCGCGTTTACGGGCTGGAAGTGGCGGGAAGCTGGCAGGGCATTGAAGCGGAAATCGCGGGCGGGGCGGCGGCGATTTACAAGGTTACGGGCCGCCATCCGGTTTGGTACCGGGGTGCCGCGGGGCTCTATACCCCGTCAGTCGTGCCGCAAGTCGAGGCGTTGGGCGTGCGCGTTGCGGGATATTCTTTGATTGCGGATGCGGGCGCCTCTCTTCCCGCGGAGATGGTGGCGGCGCGGATAAAAGCCGCGCAAGACGGCGATGTTATCGAAGGGCATATTAACCAACCTCTCCGTTCCAGCGGTGCTGGTATCGCCGCCGGGCTGGCGGCGCTGCAAGAAAGCGGAGCGCAATTCGCCCGCCTCTCCTCAATTATTTAGATGATGATTCAGATTTTAAGCGCGCTCGTAAGTGGTGGAGCTGAAATCATCGCGCTTTAGAGGTGCTCGCCTGATCCAAAAGAGCGCCGCGCCAAACAATTTGAAGTTGGAAAAGTTTATACAGAGCCTGGCATAAGTCTTTATATTTGCTGTTTTTCGCAGATCAATTAAAATTGAAAACCGTTTAAAAACAACACGTTGTATTTGTGGATCATCCTTTTTGATTAGTCCGCCATTGGCAAAAAGTATATATTGCTTCTTTTTAATTAATACTTCACTTTTTAAAAAAAGATACACGTCTCGCTGTTGTGAGTGAGGTGTATATGAGCGATCAAATCAATCTCAACTTGTTTCCCGGCAGCGATCAGGGCGCTGCCCTCCATTCCGGCAAGCCGCATGAAACCCTCTTCGCCTACAGCATCGATCCGTTGAACGGCGCGCCCGCGCCGGGCCAGGATAGCTTCGTGCTCAGCGACCCGTCGTTTCCCATCTTGCCGCAAACCGTGGTGTCGCCCAACAGCTCTCCGATTCTCTCGGGCGGCGAGCATTTCACGATCGTCGGGCAGACGGATGTGCAGACTTATATCGGCACCGCCACGGATGTGACGACAGGGAAGATTGTGGGCTTCATTTTCGAGGACTCGACCACGGGTGAATATTTCCTGTTCTCCAAACATCCGCATCTCTGGCCCGGCACGCAGCTTAACCTCAACCTTTCGACCGGACCGAACGACCCGAACGACGTGAACTGGAATCTGAAAACCGGCCAGCCGGTTTGTTATTGCTTCCTGGCCGGCACGGCGGTGATGACGCCCAATGGCGAGGTTGCGGTGGAAACACTGAAAACTGGCGACATGGTGGTGCTGAGCGATGGCCGCGTGGCGCCTATCAACTGGCTTGGCGTGCAGACCATCTCCACCCGTTTTGCCGACCCGCTGCGGGTTATGCCCGTGCGCATCGCCGCCGGTGCGCTAGGTGGCGGCCTGCCCAAGCGCGACCTGCTGATCTCCCCCGACCATGCGGTTCTGTTCGGTGGGCTGCTCGTGCAGGCGGGCGCCATGGTCAACGACCTGTCGATCACACGGGAAGCCGCCATGCCCGAAACCTTCATCTATTACCATGTGGAGGTGGCGGACCATTCCTTCATCCTCGCGGAAGGCGTGCCGGCGGAAACCTTTGTGGACAATGTCAGCCGTATGGCGTTCGACAACTGGGAGGAGCGCGAGGAGGTGGAGGCCATCGTGGAGATGAGCCTGCCGCGCGTTAAATCCACCCGCCAGCTGCCCGTGGCCCTGCGGCACAGGTTGCAGGCCCAGGCGGCCCACGCGCAGCCAGACGTGGCGGCGTAGTTTCCGAGGCTTTAACATGAAGGCGGCCTCATCCGGGGCCGCCTTTTGCATGCGCGAAAAGCCCCCCGGGGCGGGTGTCATGTTTTCTGCGTCAGGCTCTTGCGGGGGCGGCGACAACAGGCTACCTAGCGCGCCACATTCGCGGGTTTCGCTGTCATAGCTCAGGGGTAGAGCACTTCATTGGTAATGAAGAGGTCCTGGGTTCAATTCCCAGTGACAGCACCAGCGAGCTTGCAAAGGGTTGCCTGATCCGTTAGGCAGCCTGGACCAAGGGCCCAGATAGCTCAGTTGGTAGAGCATGCGACTGAAAATCGCAGTGTCGCTGGTTCGATTCCGGCTCTGGGCACCACCCCTCCTTCCGTCTCAAAAAAGTGTTGGCTCCTCTCTGTGGGCTTGTTTTCGCCGCACCGCCAATGGCAAAAACTGCTTTTTCCCAAAAACCTTTTCGTTTCGCCAGATGAAGGCTGGCCTTTTCCACAGGCCAAGGCTAGACATTTGGCATCCAGCCTGCGGAAATAAGAGAATCCAGAGGTTTGGTCAGAGGAAATCTTCGGCCACACGGGTAAATCAGGCTAGGCCGAGCTAACAGGAAGAGGCTTTACTAATGTCAAAAGCGTTTATTGCTGAGGTTATCCAGAATTCCGCGGAAATTACCGGTGTTGCGGCCAATCGCGCCGCGAGCGATCTCATCGAGGCGATCGTTAAGGAAATGAAGAAGAACGGCAAGTTCACCTTGCCGAGCTTTGGCACCTTTACCGTCCGCAAGACCAAGGCCCGCAAGGGTGTGAACCCGCGCACGGGCGAGGAAATTAAAGTGAAGGCTGGTAAAACCGTCCGCTTCAAGGCGTCTCCGTCCTTGAAGAAGATGGTCTGAGCTACTGTAAAACCGCTAGAGAAAAGGCTCTGACCCGCGTCAGGGCCTTTTCTTGTTTTTAAACCCTGAAGCAGGGATGAAGATGCCCGAAACCTTGCAATATGTCTGGGACGATATCGCCACCTATGGCGATGCCAAGGCGGACCGGCGATTGATCCCCGGTGGTGCGGGCGATTTGAAGCGGGTGATGGTGAAGGCTGGAACAATTGCGCCGCGGCACGACCACGCTTTCGAGCAATTCTTCATGGTCGCGGAAGGGCTTGGCGTTTTGCTATGCGAAAAGGGCGAGATTCAGCTTCATCCTGGCGTTGTGATTCATTTTGCCCCGTTCACATGGCACGAAGCGCGTTTTGAAACCGACACGGTTATTTACGAGGTAAATTTCCGGGAGTGACGGTGCGGACAGCAAAGTTTCGAATTTTGTGCGCTGCGTCAAACAGGTTGGCGCATTTCAGATGTCCAACTCCTCAACCTTGCTTGCATTTTCCTGGATGAACTGAAACCGCAATTCCGGGCGCTTGCCCATCAGGCTGTCCACGAGGTTGGAGGTTTCCGCCCGCGTTTCAGGTTCTGCCATAATCCGCAGCAGCGTGCGCTTGGCCGGGTCCATCGTGGTTTCCTTCAGCACCGCGGGTGGCATTTCACCTAGCCCTTTGAAGCGGCTTATCTCAACCTTCGCGCCCTGCTTGAAAGTTTTCATAATCTTCTCGCGCGCGGCATCGTCCATCGCGTAGATGCTCTTGGCACCCTGCGTCAGCCGGTAGAGTGGCGGCTGCGCCAGATAGACATGCCCGTGGCGAATCAGTTCCGGTAATTCCCGGTAGAAAAAGGTCATCAGCAGAGAGGCGATATGCGCGCCGTCCACGTCAGCGTCGGTCATGATGATGATGCGTTCATAGCGCAGATTGGCACGGTTGAAGCTGTTGCCGGTGCCACAACCCAGGGCCTCGATGAGATCCTTCAACTCCTGGTTTTGCCGCAGCTTCTCGCCGGAGGCGGATGCGACATTCAGAATCTTTCCCTTCAGCGGCAGAATCGCCTGGGTGTTGCGGTTGCGCGCCTGCTTGGCGGAGCCGCCGGCCGAATCGCCCTCAACCAGAAAGATCTCGGTGCCTTCAGCGCTTTCCGTGGCGCAATCAGCCAGTTTGCCGGGCAGGCGCAGCCGGCGTGTGGCGGATTTGCGTGGTGTGTCCTTCTGTTCCTTGCGGCGGATGCGTTCCTCGGCGCGGTCCACCACATAGGCCAGCAGATTATCCGCATTGGCGGGGTCGCCCGCCAGGAAATGGTCGAACCGGTCGCGCAGCGAGGTCTCGGTGAGGCGCGCGGCCTCCTGCGTCGTGAGTTTTTCCTTGGTTTGGCCTTGGAAATGCGGGTCGCGGATGAACAGCGAGAGCTTGGCGCGCAGGCCGCCGAATACGTCCTCCGCGATGATGGCCGCACCACGCTTGTTGCCGCGCGTTTCCGCCCAGGCGCGCAGGCCTTTCAGCAAGGCGCTGCGCATGCCAGCCTCATGCGTGCCGCCCAAGGGCGTCGGCACGGTGTTGCAGTAGGTGTCGATGGTGGAATCGCCTTGCTCCGCCCAGGCCAGGGCCCATTCCAGCTTGCCTTGTTCCTGGCCGTTCGCGGGGGCGAATTTCGCTTCGCCAGACCAGATTTCCGGCAGCACCAGGGCCGCATCGCCCAGCTCCGCCGTCAGCGAGTCGCGCAGCCCGCCGGGGAAGTGCAGCTCCGCCTCGGCGGGAATGTCCGAATCCGCTTTCAACAAGCTGGTATCGCAGCTCCAGCGGATTTTCACGCCCCGGAACAGATAGGCTTTACTGCGGCAAAGCTTGAACAGCCGCGCGGGCGAGAATTTCAGCGCCCCGAAAATCTCGGAATCGGGTATGAAGCTGATGGAAGTGCCGCGCCGGTTGGGGGTGGCACCCACCTCGACCAGCTTGCTCACGGGGTGTCCGCGTTCGAAACTCTGCCGGTAAAGCTTCTTCTCGCGCGCAACCTCGACGATGAGGCTGGAGGAGAGCGCATTCACCACGGATGAGCCCACGCCATGCAACCCGCCCGAGGTGGCATAGGCCTTGCCCGAAAACTTGCCGCCGGAATGCAGCGTGGTGAGAATCACCTCCAGCGCTGATTTGTTCTTGAATTTCGGGTGCGGGTCCACCGGGATGCCGCGGCCATTGTCGCGGACAGTGAGCTGGTTGCCAGCACCCAGCGCCACATCGATGGTGCTGGCATGGCCGGCCACCGCCTCGTCCATGGAATTGTCCAGAATTTCGGCGGCGAGGTGGTGCAGCGCATTCTCATCCGTGCCGCCGATATACATGCCAGGCCGTCGGCGGACGGGCTCCAGCCCTTCCAGAACCTCGATATCCTTGGCGCCGTAGCTGTCCTTGGCCGGGATATTCTCGAACAGATCACTCAACGACGCTGACTCCTTAACGCACCGGGGGTTCTCGTTGCCACGCCGCCCGGGGCGC
>JAGXAE010000141.1 GCA_018971725.1 Pseudomonadota bacterium
GGTTCCGCTGGACTTTTTCCTCAATCCGGAGCAGAACCCCGCCACTCTTGCTGAAACTTTGCTGCCGCTCGAGACCGCGCTGGACGACATCCCGGCCCTGGCCCTGAACCAAGCAGAGTTTTTCGCCTTATCACAAGGCCAGGCGATCAGCCTGGTGGACCTGATGGGGCGCATTCCAGATGCCGCCAACCCCAATGAGGGGCTGGTGCGCGTGACGGCAGCGGGGCGCGTGAAGGCCATGGCCCGACTCTCTGACGGGTGGCTGAAGCCCGAGCGCCTGTTTTAACCGTCTTTTATAAGGATATCACGATGTCGATTACGCCTGAGCGCCGTACCGCGCTGATCGCCGAATACGCCACCGCCGCCAACGACACCGGCTCCCCGGAAGTCCAGGTGGCCCTGCTGTCCGAGCGCATTTCCAACCTGACCGAGCATCTGAAGACCCACGCGAAGGATTACCATTCCCGCCGTGGCCTGCTGGTGCTCGTCGGCCAGCGCCGCTCGCTGCTGGACTATCTAAAGCGCAAGAACGTGAAGCGCTACCAGGATCTGATCGGCCGCCTTAACCTGCGCCGCTGATCCAAAACGGGGCCGCAAGGCCCCGTTTTCATTTCAGGAGGACGCCATGCTCAAAACCTCGCTGCGCCAGGCCGCCCTAGCGGCGCTGATCCTGAATTTCGGGTTCTTCTTCTTTGAATTCGCCATGGCGCGGGCCATCGGCTCCGTCTCCCTGTTCGCGGACAGCGTGGATTTCCTGGAAGATTCGGCGGTGAATTTCTTGCTGCTGGCCGTGCTTGGCTGGGGGCCAAAGGCGCGGGCCAAGGCGGGCATGGCGATGGCGTCGTTCATTATCGTGCCCAGCCTCGCGACACTCTGGCAGGCCATTGCCAAATTCTGGCACCCGGAAGCGCCCAACGCCGCCTGGCTTTCCTTAACCGGCCTGGCCGCCATGGCGGTGAATCTCTGCGCCGCGACAATCCTCGCCCGCCACCGCCACACTGGCGGCAGCATCACCCGCGCCGCCTTTCTCTCCGCCCGCAACGATGTGCTGGCCAATGCCGCCATCGTCCTGGCCGGGGCGGTCACGGCCTATCTCTGGCACAGCCTTTGGCCGGACCTGATCGCCGGGCTTGGCATCGGCGCGATGAATCTGGACGCCGCGAAAGAGGTTTGGGAGGCCGCGCGGGAGGAACACGCGGCCTGACCCACTCTTATGCGGGCAACCGCAGATGATATGCCTTGGGCCGCGTCAGCGTCTCATAGCCCCAGCGGGAGAGGGTATAGCCGCGCCCGCTATCCTTCACGCCCACCCAAGGCAGAGCCGGGTCCAGCGCGTCGCAGCGGTTCAAAAATACCGTGCCGGTCTCGATCCTGTCGCCCAGAGCCTCGGCGGCCTGTGCGTCGCGGGTGAAAATGGCGGCGGTAAGACCGAACGGCGTGTCGTTCATCAGCGCCAGCGCTTCCTCGTCGGACTTCACCTTCATCACGCCGACAATTGGCCCGAAGGTTTCCTCCGTCATCACCCGCATGGAATGGTTCACATCCACCAGAATCTGAGGCGCCACATAGGTACTGCCGGGCTTGTCCGCCTCGAAGCGGGAGGTATCAACCAGCGCTTTCGCGCCCTGCGAAACCGCTTCCGCCACCTGGCCGCGAATAAATTCGGCGGCGCGGGTATTCACCACAGGGCCAAGATTCGTGTCCTGCCGCGTCGGGTCGCCCAGACGGTATCCATTCGCCATCGCCACCGCACGCTCGATAAACTCGTCATACACTTTCTCGTGCAGATAAAGCCGCTCGATGCCACAGCAGCATTGGCCGGAATTGAAGAACGCGCCGTCGATCAGGTTTTCCACCGCGAAGGCCACATCCGCATCCGCACGCACATAGCCAGGGTCCTTGCCGCCCAGCTCCAGACCCACGGAAATAAAGCGGTCGGCGGCGGCGCGCTGCACTTTATGGCCGGTCGCCACCGAGCCCGTGAAAGCCACATGGTTCACCCGTGAATCCCGGATCGTGGCCTCGGCATCCTCATGGGAAAGGTGCAACACCTGGAACACGCCTTCGGGCAGCCCGGCCTCGGCGAAACATTGGGCGAAACGCTCCGCCACCAGCGGCGTTTGCGGCGAGTGTTTCAGGATAACGGCATTGCCGGCCATGATAGCGGGAACCACCGAGTTCACCGTGGTCAAAATCGGGTAGTTCCAGGGCGCGATCACATACACCACACCCAGCGGGTCGCGCTTGATATAGCGTTTGAAACCCTCCTTCGGCCCCGGATCATAGACTGCCAAGCCCGCCTCGGCTTCCTCAATCATGAAGCGCGCGCGCTCAACCCCGCTGCGCGCCTCGTTCGGCGCCTGGGAAATGGGGCGGCCCATCTGCCAGCAGATTTCCAGCCCGATCTCATTCGCATGCGCCAGCAGAGCGTCACAGAATCTGTGGCATATGGCGGCGCGCTCAGCGATGCTGGTGTGCTTCCATTGCGCTTGCGCCTTCACGGCATGGTCCAGGGTGGCGGAGATCTCGGCTGGCGTGGCGTAAGCACGCTTTACATACACGCTGCCATCAACCGGGGAGATGGTCTGTTGCATGGTCATGGTTTGCGGTTCCTTGCAGCATAAATCCAGAGCTCGTGCCCTGCGTAACATAACCCGGCCAAGCATGCCGGTGTAAGAAAGTACATGACGCGGAACAACAAAATGGCCCCCAGCGCCTGGGCGGCGGGCAAATAGTCTGAAAACCCCAGCAGCAGCACCGAATCAAACACGCCCACCCCGCCGGGCAGGCCCGAGAGCACGCCGGCGGCGAACGCGCCCAGATACAGGCTTAGGGTGGTTGTGTAAGTAGGCCCCGGCGCGGCCGGCAGCACGGCATGCAGAATGGCGCAAGCGCAGCAGATATCGAGGCAAGACGTGACGATCTGCGCCAGGGCGATCCGCGCCCCCGGTAAGGCGATGCGCTTGCCGAGCACCACCACCGCGTCCCGCTTGCGCGCCGCCAGCACGTAAAACACCGGCACCGCCAGCAGCGCCAGGCCAAGCGCGCGCAGCAGGCCAGACTCCAGTGCTCCCGGCAACGGCACCGAGGAAGGGTCCGCCAGCAACAGCGTGCCCAACAGGCTCAGCACGCCCAAGGTGAAGCTGCTGCCGGAAAGGGCCACAATCCGTGCAATGCCGCCGGGCGGCACATCCCAATGCGCATAAAACCGCAAGCGTATGGCAGCGGCCGTCAGCGCCGTGGCGCCCAGCACATGGCTCAGCGCATAGGCGCAGAAAGAGGCCAGCCCAATGCTCGGATAGGGCAGATGCGGACTGCCCCCGCAACGCCGGGCGAAGAATACCCCCGGCAGATCATACGCCGCCATGATGCAGATGGACGCCGCCAGCAACCCCACGGCGCGCACCACATCCCAGAACGGCGTCGCCAAAAAGGCCGCGAATATCGCGGCCAAGCCAACCTTCTCCAAGACCCTGTGCAGCCCGAAGACAATGGCGACGAGCAGCAGAAGTCCGAAAACGGGCGGCAGAAACTTTAGCAGCCTGCGCAAGGGTTCAGGCCGCCGCCTCCTGGCGAGCCAGGCACATCTCTATCAGCGCAATCGTCCGCTCCACGCCATAAAGTGCAATGAACCCGCCAAAGCGCGGTCCTTCCTGGGTGCCCAGCAGCACTTGGTAAAGGCAGTCGAACCACGCCTTCAGGGGTTTGAAGTCCTGCTCCTTGCCCACGGCATAAACCAGGTTCTGCAACCGCTCGGCCTGGGTGTCGCCGGGGTATTCAGCCTCCTTGCCGCTGGCCAGCCGGTCCCGCAAATCCTCCAGCGCCGCGCGTTCGGCGGCACTGGGCGCGCGGTACTGGCGCTTGGGCGCCACGAAATCGCGGTTATAGGCCACGGCGTAATGCACCAGCTCCGCCAGGAACGGGAAGCTCTCGGCGTTGATCTCCGGCATATAGGCGCGGATGAAGCCCCAAAGCATTTCGGCGCTGTCCGCATTGCTCACCGAGGCCAGGTTCAGCAGCATGGTGAAGCTGATCGGCGAACCCGCATGGTTAGGCAGCTCCCCGCCATGAATATGCCAGGCCGGATTGTCATGCGGCTTTTCCGCCGTGGGCAGCGCCGCGACATAGTTGATGTAGTCATCCGTCGAGCGGGGGATCACATCAAAGAACAGCTTCTTGGCCCGTTGCGGCGCGTGATACATGAACTGCGCCAAGCTTTCCTTGGGCGCATAGGTCAGCCATTGCTCGATGGAGAGCCCGTTGCCCTTGGACTTGCTGATCTTCTGGCCCTTATCGTCCAGGAACAGCTCGTAGGTCAGGTTCAGCGGCGGCTCCTTGCCCAGCGCCCGGCAAATGGTGGAGGAGAGCTTCACGGAATCAATCAGATCCTTGCCGGACATCTCGTAATCCACGTCCAGCGCGTACCAGCGCATCGCCCAATCCGCCTTCCATTGCAGCTTGGCATTGCCGCCCAGCACGGAAGTCTCGAACCTGATGCCGCTTTCAGTGTCAGTCCAGAACACGGTGCCGTGGCCAGCATCCACCTTGTCGATAGGCACCTGCATCACCACGCCGGTGCGCGGATGAATGGGCAGGATCGGCGAATAGGTCGCCTTACGCTCCGCCCCCAGCGTCGGGAGGATGATCTGCACGATCTCGTCATGATGCTTCAGCACATGCAGCAAGGCCGCGTCGAACCGGCCGGAGGCATAATAATCGCTGGCGGAGGCGAACTCGAACTCAAACCCGAAGGCATGCAGAAAGTCCTGCAGCATGTTATTGTTATGGGCGCCGAAGCTCTCGAACTTGCCGAACGGGTCCGGGATGCGCGTCAGCGGCTTACCCAAAAATTCGCGCAGCATCTCCTTGTTCGGCACATTGTCCGGCACCTTGCGCAGGCCGTCCATATCGTCCGAAAACGCCAGCAGGCGGGACTTCAGCCCGGTCAGTTCCGTGAACGCCTTGCGCACCCAACTGGTACGCGCCACCTCGCCGAACGTGCCGATATGCGGCAGGCCGGAGGGGCCATAGCCGGTCTCGAACAGCGCCTCGGTCTTGCCTTTCTGTTTCAGCCGCTCGGCAATGCGTTCGGCTTCACGGAAGGGCCAGCTCAGCTGGGAGGTATTGGTGTTTTCGCTCATGGTGAGCCTGCTCTAGAGCCGGAAATTTGCTCCTGCA
>JAGXAE010000142.1 GCA_018971725.1 Pseudomonadota bacterium
CGAGGCCGCCGAGCGCTGGCGCCTGCGGGGCTATAAGGTCGGCTTCACCAATGGCTGTTTCGACCTGCTGCACCCAGGCCATGTGCATCTGCTGGAACAATGCCGGGCGATGTGCGACCGGCTGATCGTGGGCATCAATGCCGATGCCTCGGTGAAGCGGCTGAAAGGCCCAACCCGCCCGGCCCAGGGCGAGGCCGCGCGGGCCGCCGTGCTGGCCTCACTCTCCTCGGTCGATCTCGTTTGCCTGTTCGAGGAGGATACGCCGATTGAACTGATCAAACAGATCAAGCCGGACCTGCTGATCAAAGGCGCGGACTACACCCGCGAGACAGTGGTGGGCGCGGACCTTGTGGAAAGCTGGGGCGGCAGCGTGGCCTTGGCGCAATTGCTGCCCGGCCACTCCACCACCGCCACGCTGGCGCGGCTGCGCGGCTGATGGTGCTGCCCATCGGCCCGGAGGTTGACACCTGGCCCCGGCCTCTGCCCTCCCGCCAGAAATTTCAGGGCAACCGCGTAACGCTGGAGCCACTCTCCCGCCGCCACGCGCAGGAATTGTTCGAGGCCGCGCAATTCGCCGATGACAGCTTCACCTATATGTCCTTCGGCCCCTGGAAGAGCGTGGCGGAGGTGGAAGCGCTGCTCGCCGCTCATTGTTCAGACGCGCACGCCGCCTTCTGGGCCGTGCGGCCTGTAACCACCGGGCGAGTGACCGGCTTTCTCTCGCTCATGAACATCGAACCGAAAAACGCCGCCACTGAGCTTGGCAACATCTGGTTCGGCCCGGAGCTACGCCGCACCCGCGCGGCAACAGAGGCGATGTTTCTGCTCTTGCGCCACGCTGCGGATGATCTCGGTTACCGTCGGCTGGTGTGGAAATGCAACGCCCTGAACGAGCCTTCCAGACGCGCCGCCCTGCGCCTTGGGTTTTCTTATGAAGGCACGCTGCGGGCGCATATGGTCGTGAAGGGGCGCGAGCGCGACACGGCAATGTATTCAATCCTCGGAAGTGAATGGCCCGCTTGCCGCGCCGCAATTCTAGCATGGCTTGACGAGGGGAATTTCGACGCGGAAGGCAATGCGGTAAAACCTCTGGCGGAATTCAGAAGGCTTTAGCTCAAGCACCCTTTGTCGGCGGCACCACCACCTTGCGGTAAAGATGCCAGGTCGAATGGCCCAGAATCGGCAGCACCAGAATCAGTCCGATAAAACACGGCAACGCGCCAACGAACAGCAAGGCTCCCACCAGCAGCCCCCACGCTCCTAACTGCACCGGGTTGTGCCGCATCGCCATCAGTGAGGTGATAATCGCGGTGCGCAATGTCACCGGCCTGTCCAGCATCAGCGGGAACGACACCACGCTGATCGCCAGAACGCACGCCGCAAACACCGCGCCCGCGCCCCAGCCCAGAAGGACCATCGTCCAGCCGGCGGATGTGGTGAAAATCTCTTGCAGGAACGCGCCCACAGAAACCGGCGGCGCCGGCCCCAGCGTTATGTCATAAATCCCCTGCGCCACAGCCAGCCAGGCCAGGAACAGCACGATAAGCAGCAAGCCCAGCAGCGCCACCGGTCCGACCGAGGGTGAGAGCAGCACATTGAACATATCGAGCCATCTCATCTTGCCGGTCATTTCGCGCCGTCGGCTCATTTCATACAACCCAAGGGCGAAAAACGGCCCGACCAACGCGAAGCCAAAAGCTGTTGGAAACAGTAGATGCAGCAGCCCGCCTTTTGCCTCGGCCCCGGCGATGAAAAACCCGATGACCGGATAAATCACGCAGAGAAACATCACATCGGTCCGGCAAGCCGTGAAATCGTCCAGCCCTTGCAGCAGCGCCGCCTTCAAATCCGCCATGGTGATGCGCCGGATTTCCGGCTCGCTGGTCTGAGATAATAGAGACCAATAGGTTTCGGGCGGGGCACTGCCGATGGTTTTGCCGGGGGCTTCAAGCTGTTCCACCACCCATTCTATGGGATTGCGAATATGCATGGCCGTTGTCCTTATATCCGCGCGGTTATGCGCCCGCGCTAGCGTAATGTGCCATATATAGCAGAAAACCCCGGGAAAGTCCCACAATTTACACCAAGGCCGTCCTCACGCCGTCAGCCGCGCCACCTCGGCTTGCAGGCGCGGTAACACCTCTTCCGCGAACCAGGGGTTTTTCCGCTCCCAGGCGGTGGTGCGCCAGGAAGGATGCGGCAACGGCATGAAACGCCCGCCTTGTTCCTGGGCGCGCACCATCTCCGTCATGCTGCCTTTGCCCAGATAGCGCCGCTGCGCATAACCGCCGACAAGCAGAATCAGCTCGATTTGCGGCATCAGCGCCAGCAGCTTGTCATGCCATAAAGGCGCGCATTCCGGCCTGGGCGGGGCGTCGCCGCCATTGGGCAGGCGGCCAGGATAGCAGAACCCCATCCCCATGATGTTCAGTTTCGTGGCGTTGTAGAAAACATCGCGGCCAATACCCATCCAGCCGCGCAGCCTGTCGCCGGAGGCATCGTCAAACGGCAAGCCGCTGAGATGTACTTTCGTTCCCGGCGCCTGCGAGATAATCAGCAGCCGTGCGGTAGTGGAAAGCTGAAAAACCGGCCGCGCCCCCAGCGGCAGCAGGTCGTGGCAAAGGCGGCAGGCGCGGGCTTCAGCCGCGGCGGCGTTCAGCCTTCCTGCCGCCAGATCCGCCGTTTCGTCAGCACCGCCACGATCGTGAGGAAGGCGAAGAAGATCACCGCCCGCAGGCCCACCGCATGCCGGGCCGAAAGATTTGGCTCCGAAGCCCACGTCAGAAACTCCGCCACATCCGCCGCTTCCTGCGCCGTGGTGGCTTTCGTGCCATCGGCATAGGTCACAGCATTATCGCGCAGCACGGCGGGCATGGAAACCTGCCCGCCCGGGAAGGCGGCGTTGTAATTATGGCCAGGCAGCAGCTTCATGCCCGCCGGGGCCGGGCCGAAGCCGGTGAGGAAATCATAGATGTAGCGTGTGCCCCCGGGGCGCTGCGCGACGATGGTGGAAAGATCAGGCGGCACCGCCCCCCCCATGTTCACCAGCGCCGGCTGCTTGAAGCGGGAATCCGGCGTCGCGGCACTGCCATCGGCCAGTTTCACGCTGCCGGCAATGCCCGCGACCTGCTCCGGCGTCAGCCCCAAGGCTTCCAAATCCCGGTAATGCAACCCGTTCATGCCATGGCAGCTCGCGCATGCGCCCTGATACACGGCAAAGCCTCGTTGCGCCGCCGCAAGATCTATGCTGCCGAAAGCGCCGGAGGACTGAAATCGCAAAGGAGAGAGCGTGTCCTCTGCATGTGCGGCAACGCCCGCCAGCAGCCCTGCGGCAAGCAAGGGTGCAAAGAAACGGCGCATCATACGGCCTCCAACATTGTTACCAGCGGCGTGAGCACCAGGAAGTGAAAGAAGAACCAGAACGTGAACAGCGCCGGCAGCAAAGACCCCATGGGAAAGGCCGTGACCACGCCCAGCGCCAGCACATCCAGCCCCAGGAGCCAGATGAACGCCCGGTAGAGCCGGCCTGGCCGATGCCTGCGGGAACGGTCCAGCCAGGGCAGCGCGTAAAGCAGCAGCGCCGCCGCGATCACCGCCCAGATATGCCCCGCCACACCATGGAACGCCCCAGCCAGCCCAGCGGCGGGGGTGAGATACCAAGGGTAGGAGATGGCCACCGGCACCGCCATGTCGCCGGCGGGAATGGCGTTCTGCCCGCCCAGCCCCCAATGCGGCGCGAAGCCGAGCAACAACGCGAAAACCAACGCCAGTGCCGCCAGCGCCGCGAAATATTGCGAGGCATAAACCGGCCAGAACGGCACCGCCCGCCCTTGCGGCATTGGCCGCGCCTTTTTGGCCGCTGCGCAGGCCATCCAGATAACCAACACAGCGCAAAGCGCCAGCAGCACATGCAACACCAGCAGCCGCGCGAAGGTGGAGCCGCCCGGCGGCCCGCCGAGGAACCACATCGCCACTGCGCCGGGAAAGCCGTTCAACCTGACGGCGGCATTGCCGGCATTCATCAGCGACCAGTATCCCCCGGCACCGCCATTCAGCACGAAACCCAGCCAGCCGGTGAGCAGCAATACAGCCAGCAGCTTCACCCAGAGCATCCAGGCGAACTCCGCCGGGGCGCGATAGCCCCCCGTCAGCAACGTGCGGAACAGATGCAGATAGAGCAGCGCGAAGGCCAGGCTGGCGCCAATCTGGTGATACCCCAGCACCACCCAGCCGCCGCGCACCTCACGCGCGATGCCTTGCAACGAATCATAAGCATGCCAAGGGTTATAATAAACGGTGACCACCGCGCCCGAGGCCAGCAACACCGCCAGCAACACGCCCAGTAGCACGGGCAGCGCATTAAACCAGGGCTGGCCGGGGGGGCGCGCCTCTCGCATCAAGCCGCAGGCACAGCCCAGGCCAGGCACCCGCGACGCCAGCCAACCTTGCTTCGCTTCCATTTGCATGTCGGTTCCCTTAGCCAAGCTGGATCTGATCTTTGTTGATGAAGGTGAAGCGCGGTATCGCGAGGTTGCGCTTGGCCGGGCCTGAGCGCACGCGTCCCAGCACATCGTATTCGCTGCCATCGCAAGGGCACACCCAACCGTCATAATGGCCACGCGGGTCGGAGGGGGTGTTGCCTTCCAACTGGCAAGGCGTGCCGGTATTCAGCCCCACCACCACCACGAAATGCCCATTGCCTGGCGCAACGCGGGAGGAAATTTCCGCGGGGTCCGGCAGATCGGTCATCGCCACCACCGTGGCATCGGCAATCTGTTTGTCCGTCAACCGCCGGATCAGGATCGGCAAGCCCGCCCATTGCACGGTCTTGGCGGTGTTTTCAGCAATGTCGGACACAGTGATGACAGGCCGCGCCTGCGCCTCGCCGGTCGCGCCAGGGTTCAGCGCGTCAACCAGCGGCCAGGCAACCGATGCTATACCAACGGCACCGCCCGCCATGGCGAGAATTCTCAAGAAGTCCCGCCGGTCGAACTCCGCCGGCGCGGCATCCGGCTTCGCTGTTGATTCAGCCATGTTTCGCTCCCTGGAAGATAGACTCTCCCCTGAATTGCAGCGTGGCGGCAGAGCGGAAAAATTTCAAGAGTGGATCGTCTTTCAAGCATGCCCTAAACGGGCGCCATGAACAGTTT
>JAGXAE010000143.1 GCA_018971725.1 Pseudomonadota bacterium
CCATAGGTGGGCTTGATGCCGGCCAGGCCCGTGAAGGCGGCGGGCTGGCGGATGGAGCCGCCGGTATCCGTGCCGGTGGCGGCCAAAGCGATGCGCGCGGCCACGGCAGAGGCGGAGCCACCGGAGGAGCCGCCGGGCACCAGCTTGGCATCCGACCCCTGGCGCTTCCAGGGGTTTTCCACCGCGCCGTAGCCTGAGGTGATGTTGGAGGAGCCCATGGCGAACTCGTCCAGATTGGCCTTGCCGAGCATCACGGCCCCGGCGGCTTTGAGCTTAGCGGAGACGGTGCTCTCATAAGGCGGGATGAAGGGCTCCAGGATCCTGCTGGCGGCGGTGGTGCGGACACCTTCCGTGCAGAACAGATCCTTCATGGCGATGGGAATGCCGGTGAGCGGCGTGGCGCTGCCATCCGCGATTCGCGCATCCGCCGCCTTGGCCTGCTCCAGCGCCAGTTCCGGCGTGGTGGTGATATAGGCGTTCAGGCGCGAGTTGAGTTCCGCCACCGCCTTGTTATAGGCCGTGGTCAGTTCCACAGCCGAAATCTCTTTCGCTTTCAGTGCCTTGGTGGCACCGGCTACGCTTAGGTCAAAAATGCTCATTCCACCACTTTCGGCACGGCAAAGAAGTTTCCAATGCGGTCCGGCGCGTTGGCCAGGATTTTCTCTGGCATATCCCCGTCGGTGAGCTTGTCCTCGCGTTGGCGCAGCGCCATTTGCGCACCGCCTGAAAGCGGTTCCACGCCCTCCACGTTCACCTCGCCCAGTTGCTCCACATAGCCCAGAATCGCGTTCAGCTCGTTCTGGAGGGTGGAAACCTCCTCGTCATTCACCCGTATACGGGCCAGTTTCGCAATCCGGCGTACCGTTGCGGCGTCCAGCGACATGCCTAATTCCCTTGGCTAAAAAATCCGGCCGGACCATACAGGCGGGCATGGCGCTCTACAACCTGCCCGAATTTTTGACCCATATTGCCCCCAGTGCACGGCTCCTGGGGCTGGATCCCGGCTCCAAACGCATCGGAGTGGCGCTTTCCGACGTAAACCGGAGCGTGGCCAGCCCCTACGCCACCTTGGCGCGAACCAAGATGAAGCAGAACGCCGCCGAACTGGCGGGGATCATCGCGCGCGAAGGGGTAGGGGGGCTGATTGTCGGCCTGCCGCTGGATGAGGGGCAGAAGCTCGGGCCGCGCGCCCAGGCGGCGCGGGATTGGGCGCATGGCATCAGCGAGGCGACCGGCCTGCCGGTTGCGATGGTGGATGAGAGCTATTCCACCGCCGAGACGCATGAGAGGCTGATTGCAGCCGGGATGAGCCGGGCGCGCCGCGCCGAGATTGTCGACAAGCTGGCGGCGGCGGAAATTCTACAACGCGCGCTGGACGCGATGCGGCGGCTTTAGGGAAAACAGCTCCCCTGCTACCATGTGGCAATGCTGAATCTTCATTGCCTCTGCGGCCAAATCCGCATCCAAACTTCAAAGCGGCCGGATTTCATCAACGCGTGCAACTGCACATTATGCAGCAAAGCTGGTGCGCGCTGGGCCTATTTCCATCCATCGGACGTTGCCATTGAAGGCACAACGAAAGGGTATCAGCGGGGCGACAAGGAGAACCCTGCGGCGGAAATCCATTTCTGCGCGAATTGCGGTTCAACGACGCATTTTGTTTTAACAGAGAGCGCGGTTGCGAAATTCGGAAACGTGCAAATGGGTGTGAATATGCGCCTGGCGGATGAAACGGATCTGGCTGGAATAGAACTACGCTTTCCTGACGGACGCGCCTGGCCGGGCAAGGGCGGTTTTGGCTATGCGCAGCCCGCACAAATCATTGGCGGGCGAAATGCACAGGATCAGCCGGATTAAGCAAAAAAGCGCAAGAAACCGTTTTCAGGCGAAGACATAAAAAGGGCGGCGGGGGTCTCCCGCCGCCCGTGCCCGTATAAAGCGCGCCATCAGATCATGCCGAATTCTTTCGCCAGCAATTCGTAGGAACGTACTCTTGCCGCCGGGTCGTAGATCGCCGTGGTCACCGCGATCTCATCTAATTGCTGCTCTTGCGCCAGTGCACGCAGCCGCTCTGCCACCTGCGGTGCCGCACCGATAAAATTGCGCTGTTGGGACCGCTCAATCCGCTGTTTCTCATCCTCAGAGAAATCGAATTCATCCGCTTCCTCGGGCGAGGGCAGGGGAATATAGGTCCCCCGGTTGCGCATGCCCGTGAAAGCGCCGCGAGACTTCGCCCAGTACCTTGCCTCCTCCTCCGTCTCCGCCGCCAGGGCGAATACGGTTACGGCGGAGTGGGGCTTCACCTCGGCTGGCTGGGGCTGCCGGAATTGCGTCTGATATATATGCAGCGCCTCGGCGGCTCCCGCGCCGTCTGAGAAGAAATAAGCGAAGGCATAGGGCAGGCCGAACCAGGCGGCGAGCTGCGCGCCATAATTAGAGCTGCCGAGAATCCAGATTTCCGGCGCATGCGGCCCGCGCGGTTCGGCAACGATGGTGCGGAACGGATGGTCCACCGGCAACGGCTCCCCCGCCACCCAGGCCATTACGTCCCGCACTTGGGTTGGGAACCGTTCCGCCGCCTCTCGCGCATTGGGGTTAAGGGCAAGGGCGGTGCGTCCATCCGACCCCGGGGCGCGGCCAAGGCCAAGATCGATCCGCCCGGGCGCGATGGCTTCCAGCACCCGGAAATTTTCCGCCACCTTCAGTGCCGAATAATGCGGCAGCATGATACCTGCCGCGCCCACGCGGATGGTACTGGTGCTGGCGGCGATGGCGGCGGCCAGTACTTCGGGCGCGGAGCCCGCGACGGAGCCGGAGCTGTGATGCTCCGAAAGCCAGTAGCGGTGATAGCCAAACCCCTCGCATGCTTTGGCGAGCGCGATGGATTCGCGGATGGAGACAGCCGGCGAGGCATTGGTGCGGATGGGGGATTGATCGAGCACGGAAAGTTTCATGCCGTTCATATGGTGTGCTTGCGCGAATTTCATGTTGGGAAGATGCTCCGGTGCATGAAGAAAATTGGCTTTCTCTCCTTCGGCCACTGGTCCCCTTCGCCGCAATCTGGCGCACGCTCCGCCGCGGACGTGCTGCTGCAATCCATCGAGCTCGCGGAGGCCGCCGAGGCGCTGGGCGCGGATGGCGCCTATTTCCGCGTGCACCATTTCGCCCGGCAACTGGCCTCGCCCTTTCCGCTGCTGGCGGCAGTGGGGGCGCGGACCACGCGCATCGAGATCGGCACGGCGGTGATCGACATGCGCTACGAGAACCCGCTTTATATGGCCGAGGATGCCGGCGCTGCGGACTTGATCTCCCGTGGGCGGTTGCAGCTGGGCTTAAGCCGCGGCTCGCCGGAGCAGGTGGTCGATGGCTGGCGCTATTTCGGCTTCAGGCCCGGCGAGGGCGAGACCGACGCCGATATGGGCCGCCGCCATACCCAGGTGCTGCTGGATGTGCTGCGCGGCGAGGGCTTCGCCCAGCCGAATCCGCGCCCGATGTTTCCCAATCCCCCGGGGCTGTTGCGGGTGGAGCCGCATGCGGACGGCCTGCGCGAGCGTATCTGGTGGGGTGCTGGCTCCAATGCCACGGCGGTCTGGGCCGCCAAGCTGGGGCTAAACCTGCAAAGCTCCACCTTGAAGGACGACGAAACCGGCGAACCGTTTCATATCCAGCAGGCCAAGCAAATCCGCGCCTACCGGGCAGCCTGGAAAGAGGCGGGGCATACGCGCAACCCGCGTGTCTCCGTCAGCCGCAGTATCTTTGCGCTGATGAACGACCAGGACCGGATGTATTTCGGCCGCAGCGGGAAGGAGCAGGACAGCATCGGCTTCATCGACGAGAACACCCGCGCGATTTTTGGCCGCTCCTACGCTGCCGAGCCAGAGGCGCTTATCGAGGAACTGCGTCAGGACGAGGCGATTGCCGAGGCGGATACGCTGCTGCTCACCGTGCCCAACCAGCTAGGTGTGGCCTACAACGCCCATGTGCTGGAGGCGATTTTGCAGCATGTGGCACCGGCATTGGGGTGGCGTTAGAAGCTCCGGGACCGCAACGTCATCAGCCGTATATCCGGCGCCCAGGTAATGCGGGTGGCGGCATCGCCGACAAACACTTTCGCCCGCTGCGGCCCGGTCTCGCTGTGCAGCCGCACATGCACCAGCCGGTAGCGCACGGATTCGTAATTGCACAGCCGCGCCAGCATATCCGCGTTCACGCGCATCACCACGCCCTGCACCTGGCTGCCGGGGGCGCGGCGCAAAGTGGGGTAGCGCGCCCCGCGCAGCTTCACCCGTGCATAGCCGTGCAGCTTTGCCGGAACAGGCGCATACATCACCGGCTTGCCCGCGCAGCGGCCAAAAGCGTCCTTATCTGTAAGGGTGCCGTAGACAAAAATCTTCATCCGAAAATCTTGCTCCAGTTCCGCTTCAGCGCCGCGTCCACATCCACCATGCCGGCCTGCACGCCCAGGGCCGCAAGGCTGGTCACCCCATGCTCGGCTATGCCGCAAGGCACAATGCCAGTGAAATGGGAAAGGTCGGGGGCGACGTTCAGGGCCAGCCCGTGCCACGTTACCCAGCGTGAGACACGCACGCCAATGGCGCCGATCTTCTCCTCCCGCCCATCCGGCTGGGCGACCCAGATGCCAACCCGCCCCTCGCGGATTTCGCCCCGCACGCCGAATTCCTTCAGCGTCTCAATCACCCAGCGCTCCAGCCCGGCCACATAGCAGCGCACGTCCCGTGCCCCCACGCTGCCATGGGGGCGCGTTAAGTCCAGCATTACATAGGCCACCCGCTGGCCGGGGCCATGATAGGTCCATTGCCCGCCGCGCCCGGCCTTGAAGGTGGGAAAGCGCGAGGGGTCTTGCAAATCCTCCAGCTTGGCGGATGTGCCCTCCGTATAAAGTGGCGGGTGTTCAACCAGCCACACCAGTTCCTCCGCTTTGCCCTGGCTTATGGCGGCAACGCGCTCCTGCATCCGGGCCACCGCCGCATCATACGCGGTAAGCCCCGCCGAAATCTCCCAGGCGGCTAGGGTTTCCGTCATTTCTTCACCAGTTGCAGGCTCCGAATTCATAGTCTATAGGCTCCCGGCCTCGATGCGGTCGTGGCGGAATGGTAGACGCGCAAGCTTGAGGTGCTTGTGGGGGAAA
>JAGXAE010000144.1 GCA_018971725.1 Pseudomonadota bacterium
GTAACGCTCTCGCAAGCCGGGGAATGGGTGGACAGGCTGTTGCCGCTGCCTGAATTTCTGTTGGGCGAGCGTGAGGCCGAGCCAGGGGATTGCGCGGCGGCCCTGCGCCTGACCGGGCATTTTCTGGCCCGTGATGTGTTCGGCGCGCGCCACCGCCCCCTTCCAGAAGCGCGGCAGGCTCTTTATGAGCGTTTTTCCCAAGACTAGAGGATGAGGAACGCGGCGATGCCGGATGATTTCGGGCGGGTGGAAGATCTGGCGCTGGGCCCGGCGCTTTCCGAGCGGTATCTCGCCTATGCGCTCTCCACCATCATGTCGCGCTCGCTGCCGGATGTGCGAGACGGCCTGAAGCCGGTGCACCGGCGGCTGATCTACGCCATGCACCAGTTGAAGCTGGACCCGCGCTCGGGCTTCAAGAAATGCGCCCGCGTGGTGGGCGACGTGATGGGTAAATTCCACCCGCATGGCGACAGCTCCATTTACGAGGCGCTGGTGCGCCTCGCGCAGGATTTCTCCTCCCGTTATCCGCTCATCGAGGGGCAGGGGAATTTCGGCAATGTGGATGGCGATAACGCCGCGGCGATGCGCTACACCGAATCGCGCCTTACCGAGATCGCGGAATATCTGCTGCGCGGCATCGACGAGAACGCGGTGGATTTCCGCCCTACCTATGACGGCGAGGAACAGGAGCCGGTGGTGCTGCCTGGCGCGTTCCCCAACCTGCTGGCCAATGGCGCGGCGGGCATCGCGGTGGGCATGGCGACCTCTATCCCGCCGCATAATGCCGGGGAGGTTTGCGCGGCGGCGCTGCACCTTATCGAAAACCCCGAGGCCAGTACAGCGGATTTGCTGAAACATCTGAAGGGGCCGGATTTTCCCACGGGCGGCGAGCTGGTGGAGGACGCGGAGACGATCCTGAACGCCTATGAAACCGGGCGCGGCAGTTTGCGCACCCGTGCCGTGTGGCGGAAAGAGGAAGGCAAGCACGGCACCTGGAATATTGTCATCACCGAAATTCCGTATCAGGTGCAGAAATCGCGCCTTGTCGAGCAGATCGCACTGCTGCTGACGGAGAAAAAGCTGCCGTTGTTAGGCGATATCCGCGATGAGAGTGCCGAGCATATTCGCCTGGTGCTGGAACCGAAAAGCCGAACGGTGGACGCGGACATGCTGATGGCCTCGCTGTTCCGCGCCACGCAACTGGAGGCCCGTTTCGCACTCAACATGAATGTGCTGGATGGCGGCCGCACGCCGAAGGTGATGGGGCTGAAGGCGATTTTGCGCGCCTGGGCGGACCACAGGCATGAGGTGCTGGTGCGCCGCTCCGGCCACCGGCTGGAGGCGATTGCGCGCCGTCTTGAGATTCTCGATGGTTATATCAAGGTTTTCTTGAACCTTGATGAAGTGATCCGGATCATCCGCTTTGAAGACAAGCCGAAGGAGCAGTTGATCGCCACCTTTACCCTGAGCGATGTGCAGGCCGAGGCGATTTTGAATATGCGGCTGCGCGCTTTGCGGAAACTCGAAGAAATGGAGATCCGCAACGAGCATAAGAAGCTTGCCGCGGAGCAGAAGGGCTTGCAGGCGCTTTTGAAGGATGAAGGCAAACGCTGGGCAAAAATCAGCGAGGAGATTGCCGAGGTACGCGAAAAATTCGGCGCTGGCCCGCTGGGTGCGCGCCGGACGAAAATCTCCGCCGCTGCGCCTGTGGTTGAAATCATCGCCGAGGCGCTGGTGGAGCGCGAGCCGATCACCATTATTCTCTCCGAGAAGGGCTGGATTCGCGCGCAGAAAGGCCACCTGACCGACGGCGCGGAACTGAAGTTCAAAGAAGGCGACAAGCTGTTTGCCATGCTGCCTTGTCAGTCCACCGACAGGATCGCGCTCTTGGGCACCAACGGGCGCGTTTACACGGTGAGGGCGGC
Organism: Pseudomonadota bacterium; assembly: GCA_018971725.1. Taxonomy (GTDB): domain Bacteria; phylum Pseudomonadota; class Alphaproteobacteria; order Acetobacterales; family Acetobacteraceae; genus Acidocella. The sequence continues at coordinate 1,926 of JAGXAE010000144.1, forward strand.
GGATGTGCCGCGCGGGCGCGGCGATGGCCAGGCGATCCGGCTGATGGTGGAGCTGGCCAACGAGGATGGCGTGCTGATGCTGTTTGTGCCGAACCCGGCGCAGAAATATCTTGTCGCTTCCTCCGCCGGGCGCGGCTTTGTGCTGCCGGGCGCGGAGCTGGCCTCCGAACGGCGGGCGGGCAAGACGATCCTGGTTTTAAAGCCGGGCGAGGAATGGGTTGTTTGTGTACCGGCCAATGGTGACCATGTCGCCGTCGTGGGGCAAAACCGCAAGCTGCTGGTGTTTCCGCTGGCGCAGTTGCCAGAGATGCCGCGCGGCACTGGCGTGCAGTTGCAGAAATACAAGGATGGCGGCATGGCCGATGCCAAGGTATTCGTGCTGGCCGAAGGGCTGAGTTGGGCGATTGGCGAGCGCGTGCGCACCGAGCAGAAGCTGACGGATTGGCTGGGGGCGCGGGCTTCCGCCGGGCGCCTGCCGCCCAGCGGCTTTCCGAAGTCGAACAGGTTCAGCTAGAACGCGGGACTCATGAGGCCGGTTCTTCCCAATTGGGCTGTGAACCTGCGGGCGGTTTCGCTTTCGGAAGGGCTGCGCGCCTTCTGCGCCGTGGCGTTGCCGCTGCTGCTGGGGCAGATTCTCGACGTGCCGCAGCTTGGCCTTGCCGCCCTGGGCGCGTTGCTCACCTGTTACGCGGACCCTGGCGGCCCGGCGGCGCGGCGTGCTCCGGCGGTGATCGCCTTCGCGCTGATCGGCGGCGCGGTCTATGGCGGTTTTGGCTGGTTGTCGGCGCAAAGCGTCGGCTTGGCCGCGGCGCTGGCGGCTTTGGTGATATTCTGCACCAGCTTTGTGCGGATCTTCGGCCAGAGCGCCATGCAGGTGGGAAATCTGGTGAGCGTGACAACCGTGCTGGCCTTGGGCTCGCCCGACCCGCATATGCTGCAAGCCGCGTTGCGGGGTGCCAATTTTTGGGCCGGCGCGGCCTGGGCGGCGTTCTTAACGCTAATCATCTGGCAAACCCACCCTTACGCCGCCTCCCGCCGGGCCTTGGCTGAGGCCGCACGCCGTCTCTCGCAATTCAGCCAGAGCTTGGCGGTATTCGCCGCAACTGCCGGGGCGGAAGCCACGTTCTCAGACCATGCGCTGGAGTTCCGGGGCACGGTGCGCGAGGCCATAGAGACGGCGCGTAGTGTGGCTTATGAGACCTTCCGCCGGCGCGGGCTGGTTTCACCGCGCGGCGCGCAGCTTTCGCTGCGGCTGGAGAGTTTCGAGCGGATTTTCGGCGGGCTGATCGCGCTTTCGGAACAATTGGAGAGCGACCAAGCCGCCCGGGCGGACTGCGTGAAGCCGCTGCGCCTTATTTCCGGCTGGCTGGCGGCGATGGCGCCGGAAATAGAGGCGGACAAACCCCTGGACACGCCGCGCAAGCACGCCAGCCTGGGGCGTTTGCGCGCCAGCCTGAAAGCCCTGCCGGACACGGCGGAGCTGCATGCGTTGGCCGCCATTGCCGAACAATTCGCGGTGCTTATCGCGGTGGCGCCGCCGGCCGGCGCGCCGGCGCCGATGCCCAGCCCCGCTGGGCTGCGCAGCCAGGTGATATCGCCAATCCGGCAAAATCTCACGATGTCCTCGCTCGCCTTCCGGCATGCGTTGCGGGCCGGGGTTGTGGCGCTGCCAGTGCTCGCCCTCACCACCCGCTATGGCGGCATCTATTCGCATTGGGCCACGATCACGCTGGTGTTCTGCTTGCAGCCTTATTTCGCCACCACCATGGCGCGCGCGGTGGAACGCTGCGCCGGCACTGTTCTGGGCGGGGTGTTGGCCGCCATTATCGGCCTGCTGGTGCATACGGATTTGCAGCTTGCCACCGCCATGCTGCCGCTCACCCTGTGCGCCTTCGCGCTGAGGGCGGTGAATTACAGCCTGTATGTGGCGGTGCTGACGCCGATGGTGGTGCTGCTGGTGGAGCAGCTGCGCCCTGGCGAAAGCGAGCTGTATGTGGCGATGTCCCGCGTCGTCTGGTCGTTGCTGGGCGGGGCGCTGGCGGTGGTGGCCACGGCGGTTCTCTGGCCGGGCTTCGAGGCGCCGAAGCTGGAGGCGGGCATGCGCGCGGCGCGGCGTGCCCATGCCGGTTATGCGGAGGCGGTAATTGCCGCCGTGCTGGGGCAGGGCGGTTGGCCGGCGGCCGATGCGGCGCGGCGGGCGGCGGGTCTGGCCAGCAACAACCTGGAAGCGGCAATGGCCCGCGCCTTGGCCGAGCCGCATAAGGGCCATGAGCACGCGATGGTGAGGGCGGCGGCGGTGGATGCGGCGCTGCGGCGGCTGGCCGGGCGGCTTTCCCTGCTGGCGGTGGAGCGCCCGCAAGTGGCGCCGCATGAGGTGGCGGTCTGGCGGGAATGGCCGGGCTGGATCGGCGGGGCGCTGCGGGATGGCGCAACCCCGCCATGGCCGGAGCTGCCCGCGGGGCCGGGGGCAGAGGATCTGGCGCGGCTGGCCCGGCAGGCTGAGCTGGCGGCAGGCTGACGGCGCATGGCAGGTTTGGTTTTGCTGCGGCGCAGCAAGAGCCATATAAAGGGCCATAACTGTTGAGGCCCCCCGGATGACCAAGAAATTTCCGCTGCCCTGGCCAGATTGGACGCTGGCGAACCTGGCCGTGCAATCCGCGATGCTGACGATGGAAGCGCAGCAGGTGGCGGCGCTGCGCCTGACCCGCCTTGCCCAGGGTGGCCCGGATATGCCACGCGAGGCGGTGTTGATGGTCACCGAGAAGCTGCAAGCCTTGCAGGAAAGCGGTGCCTTGCTGTTGGATGCCGCGCTGGGCGGCAAGCAGAACATGAACGCGCCGCAGATTGTGCGGCTTTACCGCAAGAAGGTGCGAGCCAACCGGCGGCGGTTGACGGATTCAAAATCTCGTTAACATTTTTTACTGAGTCCGCCCCGCCTTCGCCATTTTTTGCCCCTTAGCTTCAGGCGCATAACAACCAATGGAGTGGTCAATGCCGAACCGGCGTTCAGTTTCCCGCATGTTCATGGGCGCCATGCTGGCTGTGCCGATGCTCGCGGGGTTAGGCACTATCGACATTCAGGATTCCCAAACGGCTTAAACGCTGATTCATATGGTTCTGTGCATTGGTACGGAGTCGGGAATGGCGGTTAAGCGGTATGAGTTGAGCGAGGCGCAGTGGCTGAAAATTGCCCCTTTGCTC
>JAGXAE010000145.1 GCA_018971725.1 Pseudomonadota bacterium
CACTTCGGCAGAGCCCTATACTCGGACAAGGTAAGTGTCGTGATATCGCCTATCCCACGCCGATCGAGATTGCCCATGCTTGCATGGTGGGCCGCATGATCCGCGCGCCAGGAGGCATAGGGTGTCAGTGTAAGAACCCCCAAACCCCAACCGAGCATCTCGTTCGCCCATCTCTGTTCAAAGAACGAGCCATGGCCGCAGTCATGCTGAAACATGAACAGCCTTACCAGCAATATCGCGCCTACAGGGAAAAGCAGCATCCCCAGCCAGATCCCGTATTCAAGCAGGAAGAACATGGCCGCCATCACGGCGAAGAAAGGCGGGCAAGTCGTCAGCAACTGAATGATCGCCCGCCGCCCATCAGCCTTAAGATAGGGCGCCACCATTTCCCGCCAAGTAGAATTCGTTCCCAGAAGGGCCGTTGAGGTAGCCGGTACTGCCGGTGTCAGGTCCGCGCCAATGAAAACACCGCCCGCAGCGTCTGGTGCCAATCCTCTCTCCGTCATCATTATCTGTGCTCTGCTGTCCCGAATATGCGCTATTGCCCGGCCATTTGGACGGTATGAAGGGCTACCTATCAGAAAATAGCTACGGACGACAGCATATATAAGACCACGCCGATTTAACTCGGACACATCAGCTTGGACTGCAAAGCCGTGTCGACAGGGTGCTTTGTCAGCACCCTAAAAAGGATTTCACCCAAGAACATCCTAAGAGAAAATTATGAGGCAGGACCAGCTTGTGCCGATGTCCGGTTTGCGCCATCGAACGCCAGAGAGCTGCCAGTCAGCTATCGGCCCAAATTGTCCAAAATACTAGACGGAACGAAGCGCCCATTGCAGTCGTTGCCCTGTATTGGACGGCGTCTCGATAGCGGACACGAGCTTACGTGAGATCGAACGGGAGAGCCTCAACCCGTTTGGCAACTCCCCCTTTACCAACCGCCTATGTCGCGGGCGCTCTGATGTGACTAGTTACCTTGTCGGTGGGATGAATTGCCAGCAGGTTCATTCCTTGCAAATGAACTGCATATCCATGACCTGACAATTCGGCAGCGAGACGCTCCTTATCGGCCTTGATATGTTCTGCGAGGATCACTGGGCGTTGCGCCGCGATCGTCGCCCGCCCGCCCTTCAGGGCCTCGATCTCCATCCCTTCCACGTCAATTTTCAGAAAATCGAGCCGTCCCAAGCACAGCCCGTCTATCGTCATCGCTCGCACCGGTGTCAGGCTCCCCTCGGCGTAGTCGACGTCCTGGCCGATGAACTCGGTCCGCGCGTGCTTACGCAGCTCAAGGCTGCCGAAGCTGGCCGGCACCCGATAATCCGGCATGGGGATGCGGATTTCTCCTTCTTCCGCCGTCACGGCCGCGTGTCTGGCGCTAATGTTGAAACAGTTGCTGAGCGCGATGTTGCCGGCTAGCGCATAGAAAATGCGCTCCTGTGCCTCAATTGCAAACACCGAACCCCATCCCGTCATGAGCCGCGCCCAGGATAACGCGTGTACGCCGATGTTCGCGCCGCAATCAACCGCAACGACTCCATCACCGAAATACCGTCGCCTGAGCTCCAGGAGTTGCAGCGCGAGTTCGACTTCCTCGACATCGAATGATGCCTTCTCAAGCAGTTGATGGCCGACGCCATAAGTCGCATTCTGCTCCGTGCTATGGAAGTCTAATCGATTGACGATCAGGCTGCCCTGTTCGGTGGCTGCGAGCACAAAAGCCAGCTTGCGATCCGGGTTGCGCATTGCACACCACCTCTACCATTCACGAAATCACGCTAGGTGCACCGGGTCCGCCAAGTGTTCCGACTTGGAAATTGCCGCCATCAGCACACCGGTTCCATACCCAGTGCCACCAACGCCACCCTTGCCCAAGGTGAAATCGGTACCGCCGGTACCAATCTGCCCGATGGGACCCGATCAATCAATTTAAATGCCTACATTGCCATATCCTACGTAGTCAGACCCATAGTACCTCCTGGATCATCCACTGCAGCCGTGACGTTAACACGGTCGAACTCAGAGGCAGGAAACGGTCCCCCGAACCACTACTGGTACCCATCACCGGGTTGGTCGCATCACTACCCGACCGCCAATCAGCGCCCATGGTTGCCGTTCCCACGGCTGGGCTCATTTCTCGAGAGCCGTCATTCCTGAGGAAATGATTTTTCTGAAACTCAAGAGATTTTCGGGAATGAGGCCGAAAGCAAAACGCCCGCTCTACGGCGATGCCGGAGCGGGCGCTTCGTATAGGGAGCGGGATTCGAACCCGCGATACCTTGCGGTATTACCGCTTATCAGGCGGCTGCCTTCGGCCTCTCAGCCACCCCTCCACAAGGAGGCATGGATATGGGGAGGGGCAACGCGACTTTCAAGATGCCCGCAGGTTCGCATAACTCAAGAATTATGCACCGTGCGGTGTGGCCGCTTTCGACCCGGAAAGGCTAATTCAACGGGAAACACCTCTTAAGGATATTTTCTTGAAATCCGTATAGGGTGGCATTTTTATTGCATAATGCTCCTATATAATTTTCTCTGTGGCGGTATCAGAAATCAAGCTATAATGATCGAGATGCGCCCTCGCAGTCAGTCCCAGCGGGTTTAAGGAGAGATATTTTGCTGTTTCATACGATGGTAGGATCAAACGACATCGAGCGGTCTAAGCAGTTCTACAATGCGCTGCTCGGTATGCTGGGTGTAGGCGAGGCGGCGATCAACATGGCGGGCAGCGGTCATACTCGACTTTTCTACCGCAATGACCGGGGCACAAATTTCATCGTGACAGAACCGATCAATAATGAGCCTGCGACATCAGCTAACGGCAGCACCGTCGCTTTCTCATGCAACTCACCTGAACAGGTTCGCCGGTTCCACGACGTAGCGGTCGCCAACGGCGGCACCTCGATCGAAGACGGACCGGGGCCACGCGAGTCAGCGATGGGGACGATACATTTGACGTATGTTCGCGACCCTGACGGCAACAAGCTATGCGGTATATATATTCCTTCGTGATTTTCGGCCGGCGGAATCCTTCCCACAAACGAAGGACTGGTGGGAAGGCTGCCGCCTAGCTGAGCGGCACGTCGGCAGCAGGTGCCGCTTTCCCAGAACCCGTTCCCAAATCATGTTGCCTGAGATGGCCCGACACATGTCGAGTTAGGGGAATGCTCGAACATCGAGATAGTCGCCAATTTCAATCGCACCTATGTGTGCTCACCACCAGAAGCTAACATAGTCGTGCATAACTCAAGATTTTCGCAAAGGTGAGGCTTAGGATACAGACCGCTAGCACCCAATAATTCAGTGTGTCTGGCGCTACTTAGCAATCCCATTCTGTTGGGAAGCTAAGTTGATTATTGTGCGATCTCCCTTCACGCGGAATTTAGCGCCGTCCCGAGTGGTCACAACTGCTTTACGAAAATAGAAAAGCGGCCGGTTGAGGAACCGAAATTCCTTCTTGATGCCATGCATCTGTTTCACAAATTCTGAGGCCTCGCTCAGATAGAACGTCTCGCTGCTGCGGGGCTCAATTTTAACAGGGTAATGTTTTGGAGGAAGAACACCTTGTATGCCCGATAGGTCGATCGGCAATATCAATCTATCGTCGGGAAAAAAGCGTAGCTTCCACCTCAAAAAGCCAACCGACACTTCCAGGGGCAAGTTTCCAACATTGACAATGCTGACGGTCACAAATGTTGGCCGTTCCGGAAGAGATGCATGCAGCAAGGCCGCGACCTCAAAACTTGCCATCAACCGAGTCCGGTTGGCTACAGTGGCACGATAAGCCAGCCACAGAGACACCACCACAGCCGCAAAAGTGCTTACTGCTCCAAGTGCGCTGATCGTATATTGATGGGCTTTGCAATAAGCCTCAATCCCCGTTGCAGTCATTACCCGTCACTCCTTTCCCGCCTCGTCCTAATTGCCCCAATAAAGCCAGTCGAGTTCGAAATGCTATCCAAACCCCAAGGCTTTCCGGAACTGGTATTGCAGGCGGCCGAAAGTGAGATAAGGTGAGGACCTCACGATGCGGGATGGAGCCGGACAATGGCGGCAGAGAAATCACTCCGAGAGCAGGCGATTGGCGTCATCGATGAATACCTGAAGGCCGCCGAAATCTGCATCAAGACCACGAAGCCGGGTGACGGCATTTTGGGATACCCTGCCGTTCTGCTGCTACTGTGCGCAACGGACGCTATAGGCCATGGAGTGCTAGCGGACAACGGAGAGTTTACCCGATTGGACGTGCTTGCCGAGCCGTTTTTCGGTCCAGCATTGACCTCTGATCAAGCGCGGAATGTCAAGAACTGGTATCGGCACTTGCTTGCTCATACCGGCACGATGGCCCTAGGTGTCCATCTGGAGCCGGATGCAATGGGGCTGCCGTTCGAGTTCGACACCACGGGCGCGCCAATTCTTATCCGCGTCGGCAAACTCCATGCGATCGTGAGCGATGCATGGGGGAATGTGAACAAGGCAACATTCAACCCGCCGAGTGCGAATAACAAGCGACCTGACCCAGCCGCGCTTCCGCCAGGGTGGATTTCAAGCCTCAGCCCCGCTGCTTCCGGTGTTGTCTCGCTGCCCGGCTTCGCCCCAGGGAGAACGCCTTAGCTCCATGGCATGGCGGCATTCGTACCGCTGAGCATCGAGGCGGACTAGTCTTCCGCTAAATGAGGAGCATTCATCGGTCAAAATTATACAAACTCAGAAAATATCGGTAATATCAATTATTTACGAATTGGAAAAGATGTGACCGAAACACTGAAAACACTTGTCCTGACCATGTTCGGTCTACGAATTCAATGATTTCGTACGGTCAATGCGGATTTTAAGCCTAATGTCCGCTAACTCCGCTGTTTTAATGCGAAGCGGCCCTTCCGCTCCCGGCCCATCGCCGTTCTCGAAAACCTGCTTCCTCCGTCCGTCGCACCCACGGCGGGCGCAGGCGCCATTCTCTCGATCAGCAGGCAATTGCGGCGAGACCATATCATTCAGTATGCGCCTTGAATTGCCAGCTTTGCGCGCGGCCGAGAAGCTCTTGAAACAGGGCTTCGAGATCGTCCCGGCTGATGTCGATTGTGTCGCCATAATCGGCCAGCACTTCATCGA
>JAGXAE010000146.1 GCA_018971725.1 Pseudomonadota bacterium
GACGCCGTGTTTCTGTTGCTGAACGAGCCGCAATACCAGCCCGCTTTGCATGAAAGGCAGCTCCACCCGGCCATTCTGGAACAACTTGGCAAGGCCGCGCTGCATGTGTCGCTGCTGGGCGGCAATGACCATTCGATGATCGGGATACTCAACCATCCGCGCCGTTTCGATTTCGTTTTGCCCGAGGCGCCCGGCCTGCCCGTGGATGAAACCGCCGAGCTGCTACCCGCCGGGCTGTTGCGGGCGGAACTGGCGCGGCGGATCGCGCCGCATCTGGAGGTTCTGGCTGCCTGCCGTGCCGCTGTGCCGGGGCGGTTCGTGCACGTCGAATCCCCGCCGCCCATCCCCGCCGCCGCGCATATCGAGGCGCATCCCGGCGTGTTCAAGGATCTGATCACGGAACGAGGCGTTTCCCCGGCTCTATTGCGCTACAAACTCTGGCGGTTGCATGCGGCGCTCTACCAGCAGAGCTGCGCCCGGCTGGGTGTGGAATTTCTGGCCGCACCGCCGGAAATGCAAGATGAGCAAGGCATGATGGTTCAGCCGGCCTGGAATCCAGACCCCACCCACGGCAACCACATCTATGGCCGGCATGTACTGGCGCAGCTGCAGGCGTTGGCATGACCCACCCCTACAAAACCCAGCCCGACCATGCATTTTGGCGCCACGCGATGTCCGGCACCCCGGCCGAAGCCCTGGACCCCGCCATTGCAACCCCTTTCTGCATCGCCCCACAGGACAAGGTGGTCACGGCGGGAAGCTGCTTTGCCCAGCATATTGGCGGCATGTTGGAGGTTATAGGCTTCACTCATTTTGTTGCCGAGCCCGCGCACCCGCTTTTCAGGCCGGAGGATTCGCGGGCCTTCGGGTACGGACAATTTTCAGCGCGCTACGGCAATATCTACACCGCACGGCAGCTTTTGCAGTTGTTGCGCCGCGCCTATGGCGAATTCCACCCAGCAGAGGATTGCTGGGAGCAGGATGGCACGTGCATCGACCCATTCCGTCCGCAAATCCAGCCCGGCGGCTTCACCTCCCGCCAGGAATTCACGCTGGACCGTACCCGGCATTTCACCGCCGTACGGCGCCTGGTGGAGGAACTGGATGTGCTGGTGTTCACCCTGGGCCTCACCGAGGCTTGGCTCAGCCGCGAGGATGGCGCGGCCTTCACCATCTGCCCCGGCACGGCGGGCGGCGTGTTCAACCCGGCCCGGCATGTTTTTTATAATTTCACCGTTCAGGAGGTCGCGGCGGATCTTGCCGCTTGCATCGCCTTTCTGCGCGCGCGCAACCCCAAGGCCAGGGTCGTCCTCACCGTTTCACCCGTACCGCTGGTGGCCACGGCGCGGGCTGAAACGCATGTGGCGGCAGCGACAGTTTATTCAAAATCCGCGCTGCGCGTGGCGGCGGAGACGGTGGCGCAAAACCTGCCGGATGTTGCTTATTTTCCCTCCTATGAGATCATCATGAGCCGCGCCTTCGATGCGGGCAGCTACTTCGCGCCAGACAAGCGCAGCATCACCGATGCAGGCGTGGCGCATGTGATGCGCGTCTTTGCCAGTTCTTTCGCCGGGATCGGCACGACTCCCCTCCCGCCCGCCGCTACGCCAAACGAACCGGACACACAGGCGCAAATCGACGCATTGATGCAGGCGCATTGCGACGAGCTGGCGCTGGACCAAGCCTGAACGCGGGCCAGCCTTGGCAACGCCGCCATTGCCAGGACGGAGCACGGCCTATAAGCCGCCCCCTCAGCCATGGCATATAGCGTTAAAGAGATCTTCTACACCCTTCAGGGCGAGGGCCGGAATGCCGGCCGCGCGGCAGTATTCTGCCGCTTTGCTGGGTGCAATTTGTGGACCGGGCGGGAAGAAGACCGCGCAACCGCCGTGTGTAAATTCTGCGATACGGATTTTGTGGGCATGGACGGCACCGGCGGCGGGCGGTTTGCCGCGGCGGCGGATCTAGCCCGCGCGGTGGATACCGCCTGGAGCGGCGGGGTGGCCAACAAACTCGTGGTGCTCACGGGCGGCGAGCCGCTTTTGCAGGTGGATGATGCGCTGGTGGCGGCTCTGCATGAGGCCGGGTTCGAGATTGCGGTGGAAACCAACGGCACCATCGCCCCGCCGAAGGGGATCGACTGGCTTTGCGTCAGCCCCAAGGCCAATGCGGCACTGGCGGTGGACAAAGGCGACGAGCTGAAACTGGTTTATCCGCAAACCGACGCCATGCCGGAGCGTTTCGCGGGGCTTGGCTTCACCCACTTCCTGCTGCAACCGATGGACGGGCCAGACCAAGCCGCCAATACGCAAGCGGCGGTGGCCTATTGCATGGCGAACCCGCTCTGGCGGCTCTGCCTGCAAACGCATAAATTTCTTGGAATCCGCTAATGTATGAACTTAGCAAGCGCTTCGTCTTCGATGCCGCGCACACGCTGGACCGAAAGATCGAAATTGAATCCAGCCGCCGCATCCATGGCCATACCTATCTGGCGGAGGTGACGATACGCGGCAAAGCCGACCCGGCCACCGGCATGGTGATGGATGTGGGGCTACTGGGGCAGTTGCTGGAAACCATCCGCGACGCGCTGGACCACCGCTTTCTGGACGAGGTGCCGGATCTCGGCCCCGCCACGCTGGAAAATCTCTGCGCGTGGATCTGGCGGCAAATTGCCCCTACCTGCTCCTCTTTATACCGGGTGAGCGTGTCCCGCGCTTCCAACCACGACCATTGCGCCTATTTCGGCCCGGAGGCTTAAGCATGGATGAAAATGCCGCCCTTGTGCTGTTTTCCGGCGGGCAGGATTCCGCCACCTGCCTCGCCTGGGCGCTCTCGCGATTTGGGCGTGTGGAAACCATCGGCTTCGATTACGGCCAACGGCACCGGGTTGAACTGGACGTGCGCGCCCCGCTGCGCCGCGCGCTTACCGAAAGCTTTCCGGCCTGGAGCGAAAAGCTGGGTGAGGATCATGTGATCGACCTCTCCGTGCTGGGGCAGATCAGCGATACGGCACTGACGCAGGGTGCCGAGATCGCCATGCAGGCGAACGGGTTGCCCAATACCTTCGTGCCAGGGCGGAACCTGCTGTTTTTCACCTTCGCCGCCGCCGTCGCCTACCGGCGCGGGATCAAGCACATCGTTGCCGGCGTGTGCGAGACGGATTATTCCGGCTACCCGGATTGCCGGGACGATACGGTGAAGGCGATGCAAGTGGCGCTTAACCTGGGCATGGAAAGCCGCTTCGTGCTGCACACGCCGCTGATGTGGATCGATAAGGCGCAGACCTGGGCGCTGGCGCAGGATCTCGGCAGCGCGGCGCTGGTGGAGCTGATCCGCACTGGCTCGCATAGCTGCTATAAAGGCGAGCGGGAGACGCTGCACCAATGGGGCTACGGCTGCGGCACCTGCCCAGCTTGCGAATTACGCGCGCAAGGCTGGGCGGCCTTCACGGCGGGTTAAGCGAGAGCTTATTTTTGCGGCTTGCTAATAAGCAGCGTGGTGAACAACACGCTTAGCAGCACCAGCACAAGTGCCGAACTGGACGGAGAGAGCGAGAGCGGCACCATGTGCCAGGTGAGCGGATGCGCCGCCAGAAGCGGCGGCGTTGCGGTTGCACCGGAGACGGGTTTGGAACATCCCGAAGGATAAAAGGCCGCGGTGAAGACACCGGGGCAGGCGGGGAAAGTCATTTTGAAAGCGTCCGTATGAGCAAACCAGGCGGCGCTGCGGGCACCGATCGGCTGGTTATGGCGCCGCCTGCTGCAACGCACAATAACTTGTCATTACCATCAGCCTTGCAGCAAATGCAGAAGCACCGGCGTCAGGCCCCGGTTTTGGCATAGGTCACTCAGGAATTCTTCCCTTGCCCTTTTTCGCCTCCCGGCGTACACAAGCGCCACAAATACCCGCTGTTTCACAGGGTGGCCTTAACGGGCCGCCTTTTTTATTGGATTTTTTGCCTTGTCAGAGAACCGCCCGATCCATACCGGCCTTGAAGGCCGCATCGCGGAGCTGATCGTGGAGCCCCTGGAAGCCCAGGGCTACGAGCTTGTGCGCGTGCAGGTGATGGGCACCGAGACGCCGACCGTGCAGATCATGGCCGACCGGGCCGATGGCACCGGCTTCACGCTGGAAGATTGCGAGAAAATCTCCCGCCTGCTCTCCGCCGTGCTGGACGTGGAAGACCCGATCGAGAGCGCCTGGACGCTGGAGGTTTCCTCCGCAGGCATCGACCGGCCGCTCACCCGCACCAAGGATTTCAACACCTATGCCGGGTTCGATGCGCGGATCGAGCTGAATTTCCCCGATACCGCCAACCGCAAGCGCTACACCGGCAAGCTGGCGGGTGCCGATGCGGAAACCGTAAAGCTGTTGCTGGACAATGGCGAAACCATTGAACTGGCGCGGCAGAACATCAAAAAAGCCAAGCTTCTGCTGACCGACGCGCTGATTGCCTTCACCACCCAACCCAAAGTGACAAACTAGAGGATCGCATGGACACCTCCGTTAACCGCCCGGAATTGCTGCTCGTCGCCGACGCCGTGGCCCGGGAAAAGCAAATCGAACGCGAGGACGTGCTGGAGGCGATGGAACAAGCCATCCAGAAGGCCGGCCGCGCCAAATACGGGCACGAGAAAGACATCCGCGCCGTCATCGACCGCAAGAGCGGCGATGTGCGCCTCTCCCGCTGGACCGAGATCGTCGAGACTGTGGAGAACGAGGAAACCCAGATTCCCGTCGCCATCGCCAAGAAATTCGCGCCCGAGAAAGAGATCGGGGACTTCCTGGTTGACCCACTGCCGCCGATCGATTTCGGCCGTATCGCCGCGCAAACCGCCAAGCAGGTGATCGTACAGCGCGTGCGCGAATATGAACGCTCCAAGCAGTTCAACGAGTTCAAGGACCGTGTGGGCGAAATCATCAACGGCGTGGTCAAGCGCACCGAGTACGGCAACCTGATGGTCGATCTCGGCCGGGCCGAGGCGCTGCTGCGCCGGGATGAATGCATCCCCCGCGAGAACCTGAAAAATGGCGACCGCGTGCGCGCTTACATCTATGATGTGCGCGAGGAGCCGCGCGGCCCGCAGATCTTCCTCTCCCGC
>JAGXAE010000147.1 GCA_018971725.1 Pseudomonadota bacterium
CGCGCGGCCATTTGTTCTCACACCGGATCTGCTGCTTCGCGCCTACCGGCTGGGGCTGTTTCCCATGGCGGAGTCGCGGGAAAGCCGGACCCTGCACTGGCTGGACCCGGATTCGCGCGGCGTGCTGCCACTGAACGGCTTTCACATCCCCCGCAGCCTGATGAAAACCCTGCGCAGCTCCCGCTTCACCGTCACCGCGGACGAAGATTTTCCCGGCACCATAGCCGCCTGCGCCGCCCAGCGCAGCAACCGCCCGGAAACCTGGATAAACCACGAGATCGAGACCCTGTTCGTCGAGCTCTACCGCCTTGGCTTCGCGCATAGCGTGGAAAGCTGGGAGGATGGCAAGCTTGTCGGCGGGTTGTACGGCGCGGCCCTGGGTGGGGTGTTTTTCGGTGAAAGCATGTTCTCCACCGCCACAGACGCTTCGAAAATTGCCCTAGCGCATCTCGTCGCCCGCCTGCGCCTCGGCGGCTACAAACTGCTGGACACTCAATTCATCACCACCCATCTCGCCCGCTTTGGCGCCATCGAGGTGCCGCGCGGCACCTACCACACCATGCTGGCTGAAGCCGTGGAGGTTCAGGCACGCTTTCCTCTCCGCCCCGATGCTGCCGCATTGCTGCGCGAGTTTGAGGCCATGCGGAAAGAGGTTCCATGAAATATCTGCTCATCGCTGCTTTGGCGGCCTTCATCCCGGCGGTTGCCACCGCAACCCCAACTTATCTGCCCAGCCGCGATGTGGTGGTGCAATACACCCTCTCCGGCACCGGCCAGCCCCCTGCCAGCTATCAGCTCAGCTACGACGCTGCTGACCAGCTCGCCCGGGTGGATAGCCCCTCGGGCTTCTACGTTTTGGCCAATCTGCCTGCCGACCAGGCCGAAATCGTGGTGCCGGCCCTGCACGCCATCGTCCAGGCGCCGGATTTCTCAGCCCTCACCTCGGAAATCTACCACGCCGACAATGCCCGCTTCAGCCCGCTCGGCTCCGGCTTTTATGCCGGCCTGCCCTGCCAGCGCTATCTGGTGACAGACCAGCACGGCACCGCCCGCGCCTGCATCACCCGTGACGGCGTTATCCTGCATCTCACCGGGCAGAACGGCCATGGCAATGCCGTCGTCACCGCCACCTCTGTCAGCTTTGCGCCCCAACCCTCTTATGAATTCGCTCCGCCCCAGAATTTCGCGCCGCTCAATCTGCCCCCCGGCGCACTGCAGGCGCTGTTACAGCCGCAGGGTTAGGGCAGCTCGGCCGGGCATCAAATCCTCACCCAAGCTGAAGGCCCGGCTACATAGAGTAGCCGGGTTTCTTGTAGAGCTTATCGCGTTTCTCAACGATATCAGGCTGATAAACCTGATCCCGCCAATCAGATGGGCCGACCTCTTCAAATCCGACCGATACGGACTCATCCCCATAACCAAAAATGTCAGTAACGCTTTTGGTTATGGCCTCCGCCAGACGTTGCTTCTGCTGCTCGGACCTCCCGGGCCAGAGCTTCACAATGACATGCGGCATGGACCACTCCTCACCAAGCTTGGCTGGCCGGGCCAACCGTGAATTCGTTAATGGCGGTATCTTCTGGCGCATCGATCGCGAACGAGACCACATTCGCAATGCGCTCCGGCGAGATGGCGTGCTGATCGTAAAGGCTCTTCATCGCCGCCGCAGCACCTGGATCGGATATACCGCCAAGCAGCTCAGTGCTGACCGCTGCCGGGTAGATCGTTGACGTGCGGATATTGGTTCCCTCCATGGCTGATTCCATGCGCAGAACTTCCATGAAGTCACGAACGAACCATTTTGTGCCGCCATAGATGGCGCTGCCCGGATAGGCTTTCAGCCCGGCGACAGAGGAAACGGCAATGACCTGCCCTGATTTTTGTTCCAGAAAATATGGAAAGGCCGCCGCAACGCCGTTCAATACCCCTTTGATGTTGATATCGACGGCTGCGTTCCATTCATCCGTCTTCAATGCGGAAACCGGGGAGGTCGGCATTAAGCCTGCATTCAAGAAAATAACGTCAACGCGGCCAAACCGCTCTTTGGCAAGACGGAGCAGGGCCTCATTATCGGCCGCCTTGGTCACGTCCGTTACCGCATAGGCGGCTGTGCCGTTTTCGAATTCGATGGCCTTGATAACGTCCTTGAGCCGGTCCTCTCTGCGGGCGCCAAGCACAATTTTGGCCCCTTGGCGCGCCAATAGCTGGGCGGTTGCCGCGCCAATGCCCGATGACGCGCCTGTAATCACAACGACTTTGTCTTTAATCATCTCTAAATTCCTGAAAAAACCGCCTTAGCGGGCGCCGTATTGCTGGTCGGAAACCTGTTCCATCCAATCCACAACCTTGCCGTTTTCAACTTCCTGAATGGCGATATGTGTCATGGCCGTTTCAGGCGCCGCGCCGTGCCAGTGCTTTTCACCGGGCTCGAAAAAAACCACATCGCCGGGGCGAATTTCCTCGATGGCGCCGCCCCAGCGCTGTACGCGGCCGACACCTGACGTCACGATGATGGTCTGGCCGAGTGGATGTGTGTGCCATGCGGTGCGCGCGGCGGGCTCGAAGGTAACGTTGGCACCCTGCACCCGGTCTGGGGCAGCCGGGTTGAAGAGCGCATCAACCCGGACCGTACCGGTGAACCAGTCGGTGGGGCCTTTAAAGGAGGGTTTGTGACCTGCGCGGAAGATTTCCATGATGTTCTCCTGTGTCTGTTGCATGGCCCATTGGCCATCGCGTGAGAGGGAGATAATCCCGCTTGCGGCCCCTGATTAGGGCGCATAAAGTTCATGCATCATTGAAATAAGCTCAGCAATGCCGCGCGACCACATCAACGAAATGACTGCATTTCTTGCCGTTGCAAGGGAACGGAGCTTTACACGAGCGGCCGCCGAACTGGGCGTAACGCCATCGGCCTTGAGCCACACCATCCGGGGGCTGGAGGAGCGTTTAGGGCTTCGCCTGCTCTCTCGCACAACGAGAAACGTGGCAACCACCGATGCCGGAGAACGCCTGATGCGGCGGGTGGGGCCGCTATTTGAGCAGGTCTCGGCTGAACTCGATTCGATCACCGCACTTCGCGATAAACCTGCGGGCGCTGTTCGCATCACATGCGTCGATGCGGCGATCGAGCTTATTTTCCGGCCTAAACTGGCGGCTTTTCTGCAAAAATATCCTGACATTACCGTCGAACTCAGCATGGATTACGCCTTCGTCGATATCGTCGCCGAGCGGTTTGATGCGGGCGTTCGCATTGGCGAGGCCATCGAGAAAGACATGATCGCGACGCGCATAGGCCTGGATTGGCGGTTTTGCGTGGTGGGATCTCCCGCATATTTTGAACGCCGTTCAGCACCCGGCTCGCCTTACGAGCTTGGGAATCACAACTGTATCAACATGCGCATGACAACCGCTGGCGGAAATTTGAGATGGGAATTTCGCAAGCCCGATGGGCAAGACTTCGCCTTGCGTGTGGCGGGGCAAGCCACGTTCAGCAATACCGTGCTGGTATTGCAAGGTGCTGTTGATGGGCTGGGTCTGGGATATGTACCGTATGGCCTTGCCCAACCCTACATAGACGATGGGAGGCTGATAGAGGTTCTCTCCGAATGGTGCCCTGAATATGAGGGCTATCACCTTTACTACCCCAGCCGAAAACAACACTCGCCCGCATTTGCGGCGTTTGTGGAGGCCATGCGCTATCGCGCGTAACAGCTACCCCCTACACAAGCCTTACCTCATATACGCAGTTTACCGTACCCCTCCCGGCAACCGCCTCATTCAACTCCGCGCCGCAATCGTCTGAAATACCCGGAATCAGGGAAACCAGTTCCGGCATTCACGATCCCGCCGCAGGAGAAGCTCATGTCAGCAACATCACAAGACCCGAGCGTCAAACTTCCAAAACGGAAGTTTAACAAGCTCGTCGCCAACCCCGTTTTCGAGGATTATTCGCTCCGCTACGCGCCAAAAAGCTTCCGCACCTGGTCGCAATATGCCGTGTTCTCGGCGGCCCTGGGTGGCATCGCCTATCTGGCGGACCAAGCCATAGGCGGCTCGCTCGCGGTGCAGTTCGGCTTCGCCAATGCCTTCTGGGGAATCATCGCCGCGGCGGTGATTATTTTCCTCACCGGTATTCCCATCGCCTATTACTGCGCCAAATATAATGTGGACGTTGACCTGCTCACCCGCGGCGCGGGCTTCGGCTATCTCGGCTCCACCATCACCTCGGTCATTTACGCCTCGTTCACCTTCATCTTCTTCGCGCTTGAAGGCTCGATCATGGCGCAGGCCTTCAATCTCTATTTCGGGATTCCGCTGCCCATTGGCTACGCCATCGGCTCGCTGATGATCATTCCGTTGGTCACCTTCGGCATGACCTTGCTTTCCAAGCTGCAGGTCTGGACACAGCCGCTCTGGCTCCTGCTGCTGTTCTCCCCGCCTGTCGCCGTGCTGATCGAAGATCCGAACGCGGTTTCCAACTGGACGCACTTCGCTGGCTCCTCCGCCAGCGGCGCTGGCTTCAACCCGCTGCTCTTCGGTTCCGCCGCCGGCATCGCGCTTTCCCTCATCGCGCAGATCGGCGAGCAGGCGGATTATCTCCGCTTCATGCCAGATAAAACCAAGAAGTCTTCCTTCGGCTGGTGGCTGGCCGTGCTGGGCGCTGGCCCGGGTTGGGTCATCCTGGGTGCAGCCAAGCAGCTCATGGGCTCCTTCTTCGCCTCCGTCGCCGTCTCTCACGGCACGCCGCTGGCCAGCGCCAACGAGCCGATCCAGATGTACCATGCCGGTTTCACCTACATCTTCGGCGTCGGCTTCACCGCCATCACCATCGCCACCTTCTTCGTCATCCTCTCGCAGATCAAGATCAACGTCACCAACGCCTATTCCGGCTCGCTCTCCTGGTCCAACTTCTTCTCGCGCCTCTTGCATGTGCATCCCGGCCGCGTCGTGTACATCTTCTTCAATGTCGGCATTTCGCTGACGATGATGGAGCTGAACATGTTCTCCGTGCTCGGCCACATCCTTGGCTTCTACTCCAACGTTGCCGTGGCCTGGATCGGCGC
>JAGXAE010000148.1 GCA_018971725.1 Pseudomonadota bacterium
GGCGAAGATCCGCGTTGGTCAGTTCGCCGCCGCGGGCCCAGGGATGGTTGGGGGCCACCACCACCGTCATGCGCTCCGCCGTGACCGGTTCCACATGCAAAATGGGCGAGTCCAGCGGACCTTCGACGAACCCAAGCTCCGCCGCGCCCTCCGCCACCGCTTTGGCCACCTGCGCGGTGTTGCTGATTGCAAGCTCAATGGTGAAGCCCGGGTGCAGGCGTTGAAACTCGACCACCAGCCGGGGCAGGTAGTAGCTGGCGATGGTCTGGCTGGCATGCACCACCAAGCGCCCGTGCTTGAGCCCGGCATAATCACGCAGCGCCGTTTCCGCGGCACCCGCCCGGGCCAAAACCGCACGGCTTTCATCTAGAAACAGCCGGCCGATTTCCGTGAGGGCGATGTTGCGGCCGACACGGTCGAACAATTTTACGTCGTGCTGTGCTTCAAGCGCCGCGACGGAGGCTGAGACCGCCGCCTGGGTGAGATTGAGCGCCGCGGCGGCGCGGGTGATGTGCTGGCGTTCCGACACGGCGGCGAAGATGCGCAATTGCTCAAGGGTCATGGGAAAAACATAATATGCATTTGTTGATTTGAAAAGAATAATCAGTTTTTAAAATATATTTTGCCGCCGTATCTCAGCCGTGTCGAAAGGCAGGTTGATCATGTTATCCAGACCCTTCTCTCATCACGAACACCCCGCCGAGATTGTGCGGCAATTCACCCCCAACTGGTTCACCGTAACCATGGGCACCGGCGTGCTGGCGCTGCTGTTGAACCAATTGCCGGGGCCGGCTTGGCTGCCGGTGCTGGCGGCGGGGATTTGGCGCGCGAATATCGTGCTGTTTTCGGTTTTTTCCTTGTTATACGCCGCGAATTGGCTGCTGTACCCGCGCCAGGCGATAAGCAGTTTAAGCCATCCGGTGGTGCCGATGTTTCTGGGCGCCATTCCCATGGGCCTGGCCACCATCACCAATGGCACGCTGGTGTTCGGGCATGACCCGCAGCTGGCCTTGCGGCTGTGGGAGGTGGATGCGGTGCTTTCCGTGCTCACTGGGCTGGGGGTGCCGCTGGCGATGGTGGTGAAGCAGAAGCACGCGCTGGAATCCATGACCGGCGTGTGGTTGCTGCCGGTTGTGGCGTGTGAGGTGGCGGCGGCCAGCGGGGCGTTGCTGGCGCCGCATCTGCCGCCGGCCGTGGCGGCGAATTTGGTGCTGGCGGGCTATGGGCTGTGGGCGCTTTCCGTGCCGCTGGCGATGGGGATACTCACAATCTTGTTCCTGCGGCTGGTGTTGCATTCCCTGCCGCCGCCGGAAATGGCGGTGTCTTCCTGGCTGGCGCTGGGGCCGCTGGGCACGGGCGCGCTGGGGTTGCTGCTGCTGGGCCATGCGGCGCCTGCGGCCTTCGCGGGCAGTAACCTCGCCTTCCTGGGCGGCGTGGCGCCGGGCATGGGTCTCATCGGCGGGCTGGTGATTTGGGCTTATGGCGCCTGGTGGCTGGCGATGGCGGTGGCGATGGTGTTGACGCACCGGCCGCATCAACTGCCCTTTAACATGGGTTGGTGGGGGTTCACCTTCCCGCTGGGCGTGTTCATTCTGGCGACCAACGCGTTGGGGGCGCAGACCGGGCTGGCGGCATTTGCGATTGCCGGACACATGCTAACCTGGGTTTTTCTGGCGCTGTGGAGTGTGGTGGCGCTGCGGACGTTGCGCGGGGCTTACCATGGCTCGCTCTTTATATCGCCCAGCGCGCCGAGGCGAGTTGCATGAAGGTATGGGGCTGGCCGGGCTGTTGCCCCTGCCAGCCGATGCAGCTAGAAGGGCAACCACGGACCCGTAGCTCAGCTGGATAGAGTGTTGCCCTCCGAAGGCAAAGGTCGCGCGTTCGAATCGCGCCGGGTCCGCCAGCGAATTCACTGAACTTTGTGGCGTGGCGGGTTAGAGGTCTAGGACCAAAGTGCTGCGCGCGGCGCGCGAACAGCAGATGGTCATCGTATGCTCGCGATCATGCGCTGCGGCCGGTGCGACGGAATCCCGGTGCGCGACCTCGCCCTCCAGCACGGTGACCTGGCAGGCACCGCAGACGCCTTCCTCGCAGGAATATTCGGCATCGATGCCTTCATCGAGGCAGACCTCAAGAATGCTCTTGTTCGCCGGGATTTCCAGTGTGCGCCCGCTACGGCGCAGGACCACGGTGAAGGGAGTGTTCACTTCCGCCGTGGTGGGGGCGGTGGGAGCAAAGCGTTCGATATGCAGCAGCGCGGCTGGGCGGCCGGTGGTGGCATCAGTGAAGGCGTTCAGCATGGCCTCCGGGCCGCAGCAATAAAGATGCGCCCCAGCCGGAAATTGCGGGATGAGATCCGCGAGGCGGGGCACGGAAGGGGAAGTGGTGACAAGGAGACGCACAGCCGGGTCTTGCGCCAGCTCCTCCTGGTAGAGAAAATCCTCCACCGTGCGCGCCCAATAGAAGAGATGCGGCGTTTCGCCCCGGGCCTTGAGCGCGCGATACATGGGCAATAAGGGGGTGACGCCGATGCCGCCGCCGAACAGCACGCTTTCGCCCGGCGTGGCGCTGAGCGGAAAATTGTTGCGGGGTGCGGAAGTTTTATAAATGGCGCCGATTTTCGCCTGGTCATGCAATGCCATTGAGCCGCCGCGCCCTTGTTGTTGGCGCAGCACCGCGATTGTGTAGCACGTGCCGGTGGGGTCGATTTCCACTAGGCTGTATTGCCGCACCAGGCCGGGCGCGACTTCGATATCAAGATGCGCGCCGGGAGTGGCGGGTGGCAAAGCCTCGCCTTGTGTTGCGGCGAACCGGAACATTTTTATGCGTGGGCCGGCGGGCGTGATCGCCTCCAGCCGTAAGTTGAGCGAGGTTGATTCAGGAAAGGCCAATGATGACTCCGGTGCCGCGCGACCCATTCGCGCGGGGCATTGAGGTGGGGAATAACCATGACGCCTGTGACGAACGTCTTGGCCTGCTGCTTAACTTTTCGAGCGGACGGGGACAAGGTAAAAAATATTTAGGAATAACAATGAATAAACCTGCCATGGGCGAAATCTGGGCGTTGTGGCTGAAGCGGATCGAGAACTGGCTATAAAACGAGCGTGACGGCGGCTGCCATGCCGGATGCGCGGCGGACTGTGCTTGGCACATTGTTTGCTGCCGTAATGGGATGCGAAGAATAAGCCATTTAGCGGGAGACGCGCGTGGTTGAACCATTGATGCCTGGATTGCGCGCCGACCGCGAGGTTGCGGCCGATGATTTGCGCTCTCACTACGACTTTATTGTTTGTGGCGGGGGCACGGCGGGTTGCGTTGTGGCGCGGCGCCTTGCGGAGCGGGAAAACGCCACGGTTCTGCTGATAGAGGCAGGAGGGAGCGACCGGGTTCCTTCCGTTGTCGATTCCACGCTGTGGATGAGCAATATCGGCAGCGAGCGCGACTGGGGTTACAAGGCGCAGCCTTGCGCCACGGTGAATGGCCGCACGCCGCTGCTGCCAATGGGCAAGGTGCTGGGCGGCGGCTCCAGCATAAACGGCTCGATCTGGGCGCGGGGCCATAAGCATGATTTCGACAACTGGGCAGAGGCCGCGGGGGATGACGGTTGGAATTATGAATCCGTGTTGGGGATATACCGCAGGATTGAGGATTGGCAGGGCACGCCGGATGAGACGCGCCGCGGCAAAGGCGGGCTGCTGAATATCTTGCAGCCTGAAGATCCGATTCCGCTGGTTTCTGGCTTGATCGAAGGAGCGGAGGATATCGGCATTCCCTTCGCTGACGACATAAATGGCGCCACCATGGAGGGCGATGGAGGGTGTGGCCTGCCCAATGTGCTGGTGCAGGACGGCAACCAGCGGGTTTCGATGGCCGCGACATATATTCATCCATTCATGGGCCGGCCGAATCTGGACATATTGCTCTGCGCCGAGATCGTGAAGCTGAATCTGGAGGGGACGAGGGTGACGGGCGTAACCTTCGTGCGCCGGGGGCGGACCTACACAATTGGTGCTGTGAAAGAGGTGATCCTTTCGCTCGGCGCCATCAACACGCCGAAACTGCTGATGCTTTCGGGTATTGGCGGGGAGGCGGAACTGCGCCGCCATGGCATTGATGTTGTTAATAAACTCCCCGGCGTGGGCAAGAATTTTCAGGACCACATTCTGCTGGCCGGCTGTTTGTGGGAATATGTTACGCCGGAGAAGCCGCGCAACAATGCCGCCGAATTCGTGATTTACGCCAAAAGCGATCCGGCGTTGAAAACACCCGACCTGATGCCGGTGCTGGAGGAAACGCCGTTTGCAAGCGAGGTGACGGCCACGCAATATGAGATGCCGGTTGGCGCTGCCTCCGCCTGGACGCTGGCCCCCGGCCTGGCGCGGCCAGATAGCCGCGGGCAGGTGCTGCTGGCCAGCGCCGATCCGTTCCACGCGCCTCTGATAGAAGCGAATTTTCTCTCGGCGGAAACGGATGTGCGGGCTTTGGCGCGTTGCATCGAGATGCTGCGGGAGATCGGCAATTCGCGTTTCTGCGCGCCGTACCGCAAACGCGAGGTGATGCCGGGCAATCTGAAGGGAAAAGACCTGACGAATTTCATCCGCGATGCCTCGGGAACCTATTTCCATCAAAGCTGTAGCTGCAAGATGGGGCGCGACGAGATGGCGGTTGTGGATGCGAGGCTGCGTGTTTATGGCATGCAGAACCTGCGCATCGCGGATGCCTCGATCATGCCCGAGATCACCACGGGCAATACGATGGCGCCGACGGTGATCATTGGTGAGCGCGCGGCGCAGCTTATTATGGCCGATTGTGGCCTCGGCTGAGCCGCCGGGCGGGCCACCTCGGAATTTTATATAATAAAGATTGATTTTTCCATCTTGCGCGAAAGGGCCTGGCCCGGGTTATTTAACAGGCTGCTGCAAAACGCTTGCATTTCTTTGATATGACTGATTCCATTCTCCTGACTGGAGGATAGGATGCGTGGTCGGTCTGGTTCTGGTGACGAGCTTTTCAGTTTTGTGCGTCTTGAGGAGCGCGTTCCATCGGATCA
>JAGXAE010000149.1 GCA_018971725.1 Pseudomonadota bacterium
GAACGTGCTCACGCATGTGCATGAGGAGCTTTCACCGATTTTCGCCGGCAAGGGCAACCTGCCAATGGCCGAGCGCTTCGCCCATGGCGACTGGATCAGGCTCGCCACCGGCGCCCCTGTGCTGGAAAGCGCTGCCGCCAGCCTTGATTGCAAGGTCAGCCAGAGCGTGGATGTCGGCACGCATACGGTGTTCTTTTGCGCGGTGCAGGCCATCCATCTCGGCCAGTCCAGCTCCGGCCTTGTCTATCAGGGCCGTGCCTACCATCCAATCCAGCGCAAGCTGGATTAACCGGCGGCCCGAATCGCCTCGATCTTGTCCCAGATGGCGGCGGCGAGATTAACCCCGTCGAACCGCGCGATCTGCTGCAACCCGGTTGGCGAGGTCACGTTAATCTCGGTCAGATAATCGCCGATCACGTCGATGCCGGTGAACAACAGCCCCTGTTCTTTCAGCGTCGGGCCGATGGCGGCGCAAATCTCCTGCTCCCGCGCCGTCAGCTTCGTTGGCTCCGCGACCCCGCCCGCATGCATGTTGGAGCGCGAATCGCCCTCCGCCGGCACACGGTTGAGCGCGCCCAGCGGCTCGCCGTCGATCAGGATAATCCGCTTATCCCCTTTGCGCACGGCGGGCTCATAGCGCTGCACCATCAAGGGCTCGCGGGAGGCCGTGAAGAACATGTCCAGCAACGAGCCCAGATTCTCGTCATCCGGCTTGATGCGGAACACGCCGACACCGCCATTGCCAAAAAGCGGCTTCACGATGATGTCCTTATGCCGCGACCGGAAGTCCCGGATCGCCCCGCGGTCCCAGGAAATCAGGGTGGGCGGCATCAGCTGTGGAAAATGCGTTACCAGCAGTTTCTCCGGCGCGTTACGCACGGAAGCCGGGTTGTTCACCACCAGCGTTTTCGGATGAATATGCTCCAGCAGATGGGTGGCGGTGATATAGGCCATGTCGAAGGGCGGGTCCTGGCGCATCAGCACCACATCCATGGTGCCAAGATCGGCCACATGCTCCGGCCCGAACTGATAATGCGCGCCATCAACGGCTTGCACGGTCACTGGCTTTAACCGCGCCTTCAGCACCGCGCCCTCCAGCCACATATGCGGCACTTCGTAATGCCAAAGCTTGTGGCCGCGCGCCTGGGCTTCCAGCATCAGCGCAAAGGTCGAATCGCCGGTGATGTCGATGCTGTGCAGCGGGTCCATCTGCACAGCGATATTCAGAGACGCCATTTCATCCTCTTTTCAAGCCGCAACAGGCTATCAGGAGGAGGCGTTGCGCTCCAGTGCCGCGGCAGTGGTTGGCTTTTCAAAGCTTTGCATGCAGCTCTGCGGGTTGTCGCCGGCATCCGGCACCACCGCGGCCACGCGCGGCACGCCATGCGCGTCCGGGTAGAGAAACACATTCATCCCGCAGCTTGCCGAATGATAGAGCCAGACCTGCGCGGGTCCGTCCACCCGGCGCAGCATCGGGGCGCCAAAATCAGCGGCAAGCATCTGCGGGGAAGACCCTCTCAAGGCTTGCTCCGACACTGGCGCGGAGGTTTCAAGCGAATCGGTTTGCAGGTCCGGCGGGGCACAGGCGCTAAGCAGGCCAAGCGCTGCGGCGCTTGCTGCGATAGAAAAAGCCGGCCACTTTGCCATGAAGCCTCAAGTATTGAAATTTGCCCATTCCCCCATAACAAATTCAAAATGCGCTGACAGGGGGGATAACAGCTTTTCCACAAATTTTTTTGTCCATTATGCGTATTGCATTGCCACATAAGCTCCAACAGGATGCCTTAATGATGCCTTTGTTACGATGCACTCTGCGCACATGGACAAAGCGTCCGACGACGAAGATGGAAGGGTAAACGACATGCCTGCCAATATGCTGAAGACTGAAGCTGAACTTCGGATCGCCGTGATTGACCGGCTGATCGCCGCTTCTCTGAGCGATGGCAAGCCTGCCCGTGAGGCAACGCTGGAGCGCTGGCGTTCGTTGAATACCAAACCCGCGCCGGCCAATGAGGGCAAGGCCGCCTGATACAGCCTCTTCATGCATTATCCTGCATGTGGCTGGCGCTACTCCCGGCAGCATCCATCTTGACCTAAAAACCCCGCATGCCATTCCACAAAAAATCGCTCTGTGTGAACGCGGCACCCTGATGCAAACGCTTCAAATTGCAGCTAATCCGCCTGGAACTACGTCTTATCGGCATTCTTAAATATTGGGGTTATTTCCGCGCTGCCTGAAACTATGGCTTGGCCCAGGGGCGGTATGCCCTATATTTCTCCCAGCTTATAGCGCTGGAGGATAAACTCGAATGAGTGCCGTTAATGAAACCACATTTCCTTTTACCTTAAGCGATGCCGAATGGCGCCAGCGCCTGACGCCGGACCAATACGCCATTTTACGCGGGCACGCGACGGAAGCGCCTGGCAGCTGCGCCCTAAACTATGAGAAACGGGCCGGCAGTTTTAGCTGCGCAGGCTGCGGGCAGACCTTGTTCGTGGCAAATACGAAATTCGAAAGCGGTACGGGCTGGCCCAGCTTTAACGACCCGATTGAGGGCGCCATCGGCACCACAGTGGACCGCAGCCATGGCATGATCCGGATTGAAGCCCATTGCAGCAATTGCGGTGGCCATCTTGGCCATGTGTTCGAGGATGGACCGCCGCCGACCGGCCTGCGCTATTGCATCAATGGCTTCGTGCTGGACTTTCACCCAGCAGACTGAATACCGGCCAACATTCGGGCGCGGTGCCCGGCCACGTTTGGAACTGCATCAGCCAATAAAAAAACCTGCCTTGCTTTCGCAAGGCAGGTTTTTTCCAGAATTCCTTAGGGAATTACACGAAGGTGATGCTGCTCCCGCCAATCGGGGCATTGATCTGCGAGGTGGACACGCCATTGAGCGTGATCACCGTGCCATCGTTGAGCAGGATCTGCGAACCGCCACCAGTGAGAGCTGGCACAACACTCTCGATGCTCGGCGCACCCGCACCACCCGTCACGTAAGAGCCGTTCATGAGGTTGATCGTGCTGTTCGCACCGAAATCGGTGATCGTGAAGTCGCTTCCGCCCATGGTCACGGCTTGGCCGCCTGTGGTGGTGTAGGCGCCCAGTACGTCATAGAAGTTGGTGGCGCCGGTCACCGTGGAGCCGGCCAGCGTGGTGGCGCTGAGCTGGCCAAGGACGAAGGTCTGCGCGCCAGAACCGGACGCAGAAGCCAGATCGGCCGCCGCGCGGATTGTGCCAATACCCACATCTTCCAAGCCGAGGAAGAAGCCGTTGGTGACACCGCCGCCGATCAGAGTCTCAGCACCATTGCCATTGAACAAGACGTTATTGGCACCGCCGGTGCTCAGAATGTCGTTGTTGCCGCCGCCAATCAGTGTGGAGCTGCCGGTGCCGCCAATAAGCGAGTTAAAGCCGGCGCTGCCGCCGACATAGAAACCACCGCCGCTACCACCGAACACGGTAATGGAGTTGGCGGTATATTCATTGCCACCACCAGGCACGGTGTAGAGGCCGGAGAAAACGGTCTGTGCAGAACTGGAATTATTAATGAAGTCCAGATTACCACCCGCGCGCGGCAGGAACACAACCGAGGCCTGGGCGCTGTCCGAAGCCGTAACGGTCGCGGCATCAGAACCGCCGATATAAACGCGCGTCGTGGCATTGCCAACCGCATTCACGGTCTCGTTACCGGCACCAGAGATGCCCGAGGTGAACACCACCGTATCGTTACCGGAAGAAACCACCGAGTCAGAGGCGTTGTTGACAAAAATCGCGTCACTGCCACCAGCCGCGACAATAGAAGCCGCACCGCCCACGACCGAGTAGTTCACGTTGCTGTCCGCGCCGAACAGCGCGAAAGTTGTGCCGGAGCTGCCAGAAATGGAAAGGCTGGTGGGATCCTGGACCACAAGGGCAGTGGCGGCAGAATTAACCGTTACCACACTGGCAAACGCACCAGAGGCGGCAGCGCCCGTGCTGTCGGTGTTGGTAATTTCTTCCAGGAAATTACTGCCCGAACCCGTAACGCTACCACCTGTTCCGTCAGCGTTCAGGTTTTCAAACCCTGCGCTACCACCAGCAACTGAGCCGGAAATCCCATCAAGATAGGTCTGCAGGAGGGAGTTTACAGTCGTTCCGAGCGTGGAAGGAACACTGAGCACACCAGAATGGAGATTCGTTGAACCGCCACCGGCGACTGTTAAATATGACGTACCGCTCATCAACTACCCCCACTTTCCACCATTAGTTCAGTCTTACCGTTGCAGTGCAGTAATATCAAGAATTAAGCCGCTCAGAACTCTTGAATTTTAGTTGAAAACATCTGTAGAGCCGGTAACCTTTTCGTTATTTGACTTAATAATCGTATTTTATATCATTTTTTATATAAAATAGCCTTATCTGTCGAATTGATGTCACTACAAATTTGATGGCTTTAGGCAAGAATAAGCTAAAATTATTCATTTCAGCCAAATAAGAATACAACCTCTGAACTCATTTGCAATAATTTGAAAACGCGTAAATTACACAAAACGGTAACCAGACATCGTACACGGTTTTTATGCGGTTTTTATTGCGCTATCACGCCGTACATTTCATTTTATTAACCATTACATAACCTTATTCGCCAGACACTTCCCGCCGGCGCCGATCCAATTCTTCATTATACCGGCGAAGTGCATATTGTTCCGTCAGCAATCCCAAAACCTGCCGCGTATCCGGCCCATCCAGCACCGGCAGAGCGTCCGCTTCCGCGCTTTCGAACATTCCCAATGCCTCTTTCACCGTCATGCCCGGCAGCAGGAAATGATCCTGGTGATGCATGATATCCCGCACGCTGCGGTGCTCGCCGGTCACAATCGCGGCCTCGGCGGGATAGGCGATACCAACATATTGCCTGTCCGAATCGACCACCACCACCCGCTGCACCGCGCCCAGCGGCACTTCCTGGCGGAACACTTCCAGGCTGGTCTCCGGTTTCGCCGTCACCGGCACGGCACGCATCATGCGGCCAACGGTA
>JAGXAE010000150.1 GCA_018971725.1 Pseudomonadota bacterium
TCGAGAATACGAATCCGGGGGAAAAAATGAGCAAGCCGGGCAAAGACAGTCTGCTTGGTAACAAGATCGCCGCAGGGGTGCTGACGGCGGGGCTGGTCCTATGGGCGGCGAACCGGATCGCCGATTCCGTGGTGACCAGCGAAGTGCCTGAAAAAGCCGCCATCCAGATCGCCGCCCTGCCCAGCGCCGCTCCCGTGGCCGCCGCGCCCACCGGGCCGGAGAGCGTGCTGCCGCTGCTGGCCTCGGCGGATATCGCCAAGGGCGCAGCCTTCGTGCAGCAACAATGCTCGGCGTGCCATACCGTCACCAATGGCGGCGGCAATGGTGTCGGCCCCAATCTTTACGGTGTGCTGGGCGCGCCGATGTTCGCTCATAGCGGGTTCAGCTTCTCCGCCGCGGTGAAGGCCAAAGCCAAGGGCAGCTGGGATTTCGACAAGATGAACCAGTGGCTCTACGCCCCCAACGATTACGCCCCCGGCACCGGCATGTCTTACGCCGGCATCAAAAACACCCAAGCCCGCGCTGATGTCATCGCCTATCTGCGCACGCTTTCCATCCGGCCGCTGCCTTTGCCCACGGCGGACGAGATCACGGCGGCGCAGGCGAAAGCGGCCCCGGCGGCTGCGGCTCCGGCTGCGGCACCCGCCGCGCCCGAGGAAGACCTTGACGAGCTGCTGGCCAAGGCCGACCCCGCCAAGGGCGAGGCGCTGTTTCAGGAGCAATGCGCGGCCTGCCATACCATCACCAAGGGCGGGGCGAACGGGATGGGCCCGAATCTCTATGGGATTGTCGGCGCCAAGGCCTTCTCTGCCCCTGGCTTCGCCTTCTCGGACGCGGTGAAGTCCAAGGCCGGCCAGCCCTGGACGCCAGCGGCGCTGGATGCCTGGCTGAAATCTCCCATGACCTACGCGCCGGGCACGCATATGGCTTATCCTGGGATCAAGAACGACCAGGCAAGGGCGGATATGATCGCTTATCTGAATCAGAACAGCGCCAGCCCCGCGAAGCTTCCCTGATCGATGCGTGAGCTTGCCGAGGCCGCCAACGCGGCGCTGGATGCCAGCGGTGCCGTCATCCGCCCGTATTTCCGTGTGGGCTTAAGCGCAGATGACAAATCCGACGAAAGCCCCGTCACCGTGGCGGACCGCAAGGCCGAGCAGGCGCTACGGGAGGTTTTGGCCAAAGCCACGCCGGATTTTGGCATCATCGGCGAGGAGTTTCCGCCCCATAACCCGGATGCCCGCCATGTCTGGGTCCTCGACCCGATCGACGGCACCCGCGCCTTCATCACCGGCCGCACCAGCTTCACCACGCTTTTGGGGCTGCTGGAAGATGGCGTGCCGGTGCTGGGGTTTATCGACCAGCCGATTACCCGGGAGCGCTGGGCGGGCGGGCGCGGGGTTCCGGCGCAGTTCACCGGCGGGCTGGGCGGCAAGCCTGGCACGCGCCAAGCCGTGAAGCTGGCGGATGCGGAGTTTTCCGCCACCTCGCCGGAGATGATCGCGGGTGCGGGGCCGGAGGCGGTGAAGCGTTTTGACCGGCTGAAGGCCGCGGCCAAGCGCACCTACTGGGGCGGGGATGCTTATTCCTACGGGTTGCTGGCGCTGGGGCAGATCGACATTATTGCCGAGCACGATCTGAAGCTCTGGGATTGGGCGGCTTTGGGGCCGGTGATCGAAGCCGCCGGCGGGATGGTCACGGATTGGTCCGGCGCGCGCTTGAAGCTGGGCTGCGACGGCTCGGTGCTGGCCAGCGCTAACCGTGCCCTGCACGAGGAAGCGCTGGTGATTTTGAATCAGTAAACGCCGCTGCGCCGTTCGCCGTGCCGCGGCCTGTTAAAGCTTTTCGCAGAAAAGCTGGGCATCCGGCACGCCGGCCTGGCGGGCGGCCGCAAGCACGGTTTCCACCATTTTCGGCGGCCCGCACACGTAAATATCCGCCGCTGACCCGGTGCTGGCGAGCTGACTTTCTAAAATGTCCGCCGTGCTACCCTGCACGGCGTTGGCACCGGGGGCGCCATGCCAAACCGCAAAGGTTACGTGTAACTGCGGCAAAGCCTCTCGCAGTGGCGTGAAGATATCATTTGGCAGTAGCTCCTCAGCAAGATTCACGCCGTAGATCAGCCGAACTGGCGTGGTATCCTGAAATTCCGCCATCTGGCGCAGCAGGGATAGCAGCGGGGCAAAACCGCAACCGCCACCTACCAACCAGCGCGCCCTGGGGCTGGCTTCATCGAGCGTGAACTGGCCGAGAGGGCCGCGCAGCTCCAGCCTGTCGCCTGGTTTTGCCTCTCGCGCAAGCCAGCCGGAAAAGGCGCCGTCCGGCACCAGACGGATCAGGAATTCCAGTGTCCCCTCCCAGTTTGGCAGATTGGCCAGCGAATAGGCCCGGCTAATCGCCATTCCCGGCGGACGCAGCTCCATATACTGGCCGGGCAGAAAATCTGCCGTCTGGCCCAAGGCTGCGTCCGGCTGCAGCCGCAGCACCAGGCTCATCGCCGCCGCTCCGGCAGGGCGCAGTGTTTCGATCACGGCCTGGCGCACCGGCACGCTATGGCGAGGCAGTTGCGCATCGCCATAAGGCAGCGCCACGGTCAGGTCGCTGGTTGGCAAGCACTGGCAGAGCAGCACTCCACCTGGTTCCGGCGGTAAGGCGGCCGGGCTATGCGGTCCCATTTCATAGGTGCCAGAAACCACATGCGCCGCGCATTGGCCGCATTGCCCATCCCGGCACATGGCCGCGGGATAAAGCCCCGCCGCCTCGGCGGCTTCCAGAGCGCTCTGGCCGACGGTGGCATCAATTTCCAACCGCACCTCGTCGCGGGTCAGTAAGGTCAGATTCATTAATTTGTCCTTGAAATGGGCTGGCCGGGCGCGCCCGGTCAGCCACAATGCTCAGGCCGCGCGGGCTAGCGCTGCGGCAATATCCGCCTCGGCATTGGTGATGGGCTGCACGCCGAATGTCTCCACCAGTACGTTCAGCAGCGTTGGTGTCAGGAAGGCGGGCAGGCTCGGCCCCAGCCGCACATTGCGCAAGCCCAACGCCAGCAGCGTCAGCAGCACCGCCGCCGCCTTCTGCTCGAACCACGAAACCACCAGCGTCAACGGCAGATCATTCACGCCGCAACCAAAAGCCCCCGCCAATGCGCTGGCGATCTGGATGGCGGAATAGCTGTCGTTGCACTGGCCGACATCCAGCAATCGTGGCAGCGGGCCGATATTGCCGAACTCATGGCTGTTAAACCGGTATTTGCCGCAACCCAATGTCAGCAGCACGGTATCTTCCGGGGCGTGGTCGGCGAAATCGGTGTAATAATTGCGCCCGGGTGCCGCACCGTCGCAGCCGCCAATCAGGAAGAAATGCTTGATCGCGCCGCTCTTTACGGCCTCGATCACGGTCTCCGCCGCGCCCAGCAGGGTTTCGCGGGCAAAGCCGACCAGAATGGTTTTTTCCGCCGCGGTCTGGGTGAAGCCTGGCATCGCCTGCGCGGCCTGGATCACTTGGGCGTAATCGTCATGCTGGATATGGCGCAGCCCCGGCCAGCCTACCGGCCCGGCGGTGAAGATGCGGTTGCGATAGGCCGCGCGGGGCTCGATCAGACAGTTTGAGGTCATCACGATCGGGCCTGGGAAATCGGCAAATTCCTGCTGCTGGTTCTGCCAGGCACTGCCATAATTGCCGGCTAGATGCGGATAAGCGTGCAGCCGGGGGTAGCCATGGGCGGGCAGCATCTCGCCATGGGTATAAACATTGATGCCCGTGCCCTTGGTGGCGTCTAGGATATTGTGCAGGTCGCGCAGATCATGCCCCGAGACCAGAATGGCCTTGCCAGCAACCGGCGTGGTGCGTACCTGGGTGGGGGTGGGCATACCAAAAGCGCCGGTATTGGCGGCGTCCAGCGCCTCCATCACAATCAGGTTCAACCGGCCCAGCGCCAGCGCCTCCTCCAGCAGCGTGGGAATATCGGCGGGGTCATGCGCCAGAAAATCCAGCGCGCGGGCGATGCCGGCATAAATCTCCTCCCGTTTTTCGCCCAGCACCTCGGCGTGATGGGCATAAGCGGCCACACCTTTCAGCCCATACAGAATCAGCGCCCGCAGGCCGATTACATCCTCGCCCACAAGCTCCAGCCCGGCGCGCACGGAGGCGATGTTGGCCTGCGCCAGCAGCTCCGTCAGCTCAGCCGCCGGGGCAAAATGTGCCGCCGCGCTCAAACCCTGCAAAGCTTCTCCCGCCGCTTCCAGTGTGGCCCGCAGCTTATCACGCAGCCGCGCCGCCTCGGCGATCAGCCCGGTGAAAACCGCGCGGTTGAAATTCACGTTGGTGAGGGTGGTGAACAGAGCATAGAGAATGAAGCTGTCCGCGGCCTGGTCCGGGGTGCCGTGCTGGTGCAGGCGCTGGCTCAACTCGCCGAGTCCTTTCAGCTGGTAGATCAGCAGATCCTGCAAATCCGCCGTAACTTCGTCCTTGCCGCAAACGCCTTTGGCGCTGGCGCAGCCCGCCTGCCCATCCTGCCGCGCGGTCTGCTCACATTGAAAACAAAACATGCATTTGCCCTTGATACCCGGTTAAAGATATTTATTAAATACATCTTTAAAGCCGCTCACCATTGATGCAGATCAAGTGCGTTCAGGATTCTGTTTTGGTGTTCCGGGAGCAGGGGGACCCCTTGTTTGGCCCCCCTGCGTTGAGAATGTTCAGCTGTTGTTCGCCAAAGCGTTGGAGACCTGCCGGACAAACGCCGCCGGGTTTTCCGGCAGATCGCCGTCTTGCAGCTTGGCGAGGTTGAGCAGCAGGCTCGCGGCCTCCTTCACATCATCCTTCGCCGCCAGGGCTTCCACCAGCTTGTGGGCGGGGTTGATCTCCAGCTTCGGCGGCAGGCCGAATACCGGGCGCCCGGCGCGGCGCAGCAGGCGCTGCATGGCCAGGTCCGGCCCCATTTCAGCGGCCACCAGCATCGCCGGGCTGTCCTTCAGGCGGGAAGATGCGGAAACCCC
>JAGXAE010000151.1 GCA_018971725.1 Pseudomonadota bacterium
GAGAGGATGTCTTGCAGGAACAGCCCGGTTGCGGCGGTAAGCGCCATGGCGGTGAACAGATACGCCGCCAGCATCGCCCAGCCGGAAAGAATGCCCCAGCTTGGCCCAAGCCCGCGCGAGACATAGATGAAGAACGAGCCGGCCGCGGAAATTTTGGAGGCGAGCTTGCCGATATTCACGCCGATGATAACAAGCGCGATTGTTGCCAGCACATAAACCAGCCATGAGGCCGTGCCGGCCATGCCCGCCACTACCGCGACAGCGATGGCCGGAGTGAGGGTGGGCGAGACGTTGGCGACGGATTGTCCCAACGCTTCAAGAAACGACAAACTATCCTTCCGCAACTCCGACATCGGACCTGTTCTCCTGGGGGCAAACCGACAAAAATTTCCTTAAAGGCAAATTTTTTTATTTTACGGACAAATAACATTCAAGCGGAAAAAAGCGGGAATCGCCTAACCCCAGCCGAAGTGGAGTAAATAATAATCATGGTTTGATTTGATTTTGTGCTAAGTGGCCAATTGAAGCGGCTGGGATGGCGGGTGTGTGGCGCGGCGGGCCCGTGGGGCTGCCCGGGGGGGTGCAGGCACGCATTTTTACGCCAGCGTTGCTTGCGCGGCCCTGCCGGTTGGGACATGGTGGCGCCAACTCAGGAAAATGCGCGGGCGGATGGTAGGGCATGAGCGGCGAACATGATTTACTGACGATTACGACGCCGTTGCCGGAGACGAGTTTCGGGGTCGCCGCCATTAACGGCTCGGAACGTTTGAGCCGGCCGTTTCAATATAATGTGCAACTTCATTCCGGCGGTGCGCTGCTGGACCCGAACAGCCTTCTCGACAAACCCGTGACCGTTGCGATCGCCACGCCGGTCTCCGGCGGTGAGCCGGCGCGGTATGTCAGCGGAATCGTTTCGGTGGTCAGGCAGATCCCCTCGCAATCCACGGCGCTGTGGCAATATGAGATCACCGTGGTGCCGAAGCTCTGGTTCCTGGGCCAGACCAAGGATTGCCGATTCTACCAGCAGCAATCCGCGCTCGATATCGTGAAATATGTCCTGGGCCAATTCAATGTCGTTCTCAGCGACAAGACAACCGGCTCCTACCCCGTGCGTGATTACGTGGTGCAGTTCAACGAATCCTATCTGCATTTCATCCAGCGCCTGATGGAAGACGCTGGCATATTCTACTTTTTCACCCATGCCGATGGCGCGCACACAATGGTGCTGGCCGACGCCAACACCGCATTCGCGGATATCGGCCAGCCGCAGATATATCTTGATGAGACAAAAGCCGGTTCAGGAGTGCTGAATAGCTGGAACCGGGTGGACAGCACCGCGCTGGGCAGCGTGCGGATAGATGATTACAATCCCGCGACGGATCAGCTTCAGCCTGGCGCGATCACCGGCACGGAAACGACGGTGCTGCAAGCCTCGGCCGCCTCGCAGCGCATCCATTATGCCTGGCCCGCCGTGCGCGATGCCACGAGCAACGCGAAGACGCTGGCAAAAAACCGTATGCTGGCGGCGGAAGCGGCGGCGGAACTCTACACCGGCACCGGCCAGGTGGCGGATTTCGTTGCGGGTGGCAAATTCACCTTAATGAACGATCCCGTCACCGGGTCGGCCACCGAATATGCCATCCAAGCCGTTTCTTACCACATAGTGGATAGTAAGGCCGGAGGCGGGCAGGGGCATCGCGCTTCTGTTGCCGCCAGCATTGTCGCTTTTCCTTCCGCGACCACTTACCAGGAAGAGCCCGCCTTTTTGCCGCCGGTGATGGCCGGGCTATATAGCGCCATCGTCATTGGGCAGAGTGGCGAGGAGATATACACGGACGATCTCGGCCGCATCCAGGTACAGTTCCCCTTTGATCATGAGGGCGACATCACCACGGACAAAACGCTCTGGGTGCGCGTTATGCAAGGCTGGGCGGGCAATAACTGGGGCACGCAGTATATTCCGCGCATCGGCATGGAGGTTGTGGTGGCCTTCCTGGAAGGCGATGTGAACCGCCCCATGGTGGTGGGCTGCCTGTTCAACAGCAGCAACGCGCCGGTGTTCGCGGCGTCCGAGAAGAATAAAAGCGGGCTGCGCACACGTTCCACCATGCAGGGCGGCACGGCGAATTTCAGCGAATTCTCGATTGACGACACCAAGGGCAGCGAGGCGGTTTTTCTGCACGCGGAAAAAGACCTGAATATCGAGGTCGAGAATAATCGCAGCGTCACTGTCACCAAAGATGAGACGGTGAAGATCGACGGCAAGAAAACCGATACGGTGAAGCAGGATTACGCCACCACTGTTTCGGAGGGTAATAAGAGCGTCACTGTTTCGCAGGGTAACCTCTCCACCACGGTGAGCCAGGGCAATGAGTCGCTGGATGTTACCGCGGGCACGATCACCCATAGCGCCGGGCAATCCATCACGCTGAAGGTGGGAGAAAACTCCATCAAAATCGACACCTCCTCCATCACTCTCACGGTGGGCGGTAGCACCGTGAAGCTCACCGCTTCCGAAGTGGACGTGACGGGTATACAGGTCAAAGTCACCGGCCAGGCGCAGACGTCGGTGAAGGGTGCCATTGTCCAGGTCGCGGGCGATGGCATGCTGGAACTGAAGGGCGCCGTGACCATGATCAATTCATAAGGGCCAGGGAGGAACACAAGAATGAGTGCGGCGGCTCTGAACAAGCTTTCCGGCGCCTCCCTGCAAGAGGTGTTGAAACGGTCTCAATTGCCGCCAGAGGCATTGGAGCGGATCGCTGGGCTCGGCACAATTGAAGCGGTTTTCGCGGCCTTGGCCCAGGCGGGGTTTGGCATAGAGGCGACGCGGGTGCTGGCGCATGCGTTGCCAAAGCGCGAGGCGGTCTGGTGGGCCTGCATGTGCGCCGCCCACACCGCGCCGCCGGATTTGCCCGAGGCCGACCGCAAAGTGCGCGAACTGGCGGAAAGCTGGGTACGCCAGCAGAGCATGGAGACTGCCCGCGCGGCGATGGACGAGGCGAAGCGTACCGGCTTTCAAAGCCCGGAGGCCTGGGCGGGCGTGGGCGCGTTCTGGAGCGGGGATTCCCTGGCACCGCCGGATTCCCCCGCCGTGCCGCCGCCGCCGCATCTCACCGGCGTGGCAGTGGCCGGGGCCGTGGCGCTGGCTTCGGTGCGTTTGGATGCCGCGCGCCAACCACGCCGCCTTGCCATGTTCCTGCAATCGGCCCAGGATATTGCGGCCGGTGGCCCGGGCCGTTTGCCCGCGGAGGAATCATGACCCTCACCCTTACCGTATTGCGCTGCCCGGATGCGGTGCCGCCGGAAACCAAGCAGATTTCCGGCGGTGAATTCCGCATCGGCCGTGGGCCGGATAATGACTGGATCATGCCGGACCCGGATCGTCTGCTCTCGAAACGGCATTGCGTGATCGCGTTTCGCAATGGCGGCTGGGCGATCGCGGATATCAGCAAAAACGGCACCTATCTCAACAGGGATGCCGAGCCGGTCGGCAATGGCCAAATCCGCGAGCTGCGCGATGGCGACAGGATTCGCTTCGGCGCCTATGAGATCGAGGCGCGGGTGGCTGAGGCGCAGGGATTCGCTGCGTCCGCTTCCGGTTTTGGCCGGGCTTCATCGCCATTTGACGACCCGTTCGGCGGCGATGTGTTCGCGCCGAAACCCCCGCCCACGGATAGTTTCACCAGTGCGGCCTTCGGGGCGGACGACCCGCTATTTGGCGCGCCGCCGCGTCCTGCTTCGGTACGGATGCCGGACCAGTTCGATCCCCTGGCCGGGCCGGAGACGGATTTCTTTGGCGCGCCGACACAGCCAGACCACACGCCCTCCTTCAGTGACGCGTTCCAGCCGCCGGCTGCACGGCAGACATTGCCGGAGGATGACGACTGGGATTTGTCGCCTCTGCCCGCGCAACAGCCGGCGCCGAAACCAGCCGTGCCGCCGCAGAGTTTTGAACCGCCCCCTGCCGTCCAATCATCGCCGTTCGGCGAAGCGGAGAGCTTCAGCAGGCCGGCGCCACAGCCACCTGCGCCATTGCCGCCGCGCCCTGTGCCGGAGGCCAACCCGTTCGCAGAGAGCGCTGATTTCCGCCCGGTGCCGCCGCCCGCGTCGATGCCTCCTCCACCAATGCCGCCTGAGCCTCCCCGTGCCATGGCCCCAGCGCCCATGCCGCCGCAGGGTGCGACAGGGGGCGACGCACTGCTGGCTGCCTTCCTGAAAGGCGCCGGGCTGGAGAGTACGGCGCCCGCCAACCCCGAGGCGCTGATGCAGGCGCTGGGCGGCACGTTCCGGGCGTTGGTCTCCGGTATTCGCCAGGCGCTTATCGCGCGCGCCGCCATAAAAGGCGAATTCCGCATCGAACAGACGATGATCCGCGCCCGGGGCAACAATCCGCTGAAATTCTCCGCTGATGATGACGATGCGCTGACCGCGCTGCTCGGCCTTGGCAGGCGCGTGGATATGGGGCCGGACGCAGCGGTGAGTGACGCGTTGCGCGACATGCGCCTGCACGAGCTGGCGACCATGGCGGCGATGCAGGATGCGGTGCGCGCCCTGCTGGCGCAGTTGGACCCCGCCAAGCTGCAAGCCGATGGCGGCATGGCCTTGCTGCCCGCGCAGAAAAAAGCCCGCGCCTTTGAGGCCTATGAAAAACTTCACGAAACCATCACCCGCGCGCTGGCCGACGATTTCGACAGCGTGTTCGGAAAATCCTTCGCCCGCGCCTATGAAAATGCTTTGCGTGAAATTAGCGCCAGGGAACCGTGATGAAAAAATACGCCATCCTTGCAATGGTTCTGGGGCTTGCCGGGTGCGCTTCACCGCCCCCGCCCCCCCCCGTGCTCACCCTCAACA
>JAGXAE010000017.1 GCA_018971725.1 Pseudomonadota bacterium
CATAAATCTCTGGCGCTTTATGAGCTGCTTGAGAAAAAGCTGATCCCCGTGCTGGCGGAAATGGAAGCCGAAGGCGTGCTGGTGGACAAAGCCGATCTCTCCACCATGTCCGCCGATTTCGAGACGCGGATGGGCGTGTTTGAGGAGGAAATCCACAAACTCGCAGGCCGGAATTTTAATGTTGGCAGCCCGAAGCAGTTGGGCGAGGTGCTGTTCGAGGATTTGAAGCTGCCCGGCGGCAAGAAGAACAAGACCGGCGCCTGGGGAACCGATAGCTCCGTGCTGGAAGGTTTGGCGGAGCAGGGCGCGGAGATCGCGGCGCGGGTGATGGATTGGCGGCAGCTTTCCAAGCTGAAATCCACTTATGCGGATGCGCTGGTGGGGCAGATTGATGCCCGCACGGGGCGTGTGCATACGAACTTCCAGATGGCCGCGACGACGACCGGACGCATTTCCTCAACTGACCCGAATTTGCAGAATATACCGATAAGAACCGAGGAAGGGCGGCGGATACGCCAGGCGTTTATAGCCGCCCCCGGGCATAGCCTTATCTCGGCGGATTATTCGCAGATCGAGCTGCGGCTGCTGGCCCATGTGGCGGATATTCCCGCACTGAAGGAAAGTTTCGAGAAGGGCGAGGATATTCACGCTCGCACGGCATCGGAAGTGTTCAGCGTGCCGATGGCGGAGATGGATGGCGCCACAAGGCGGCGGGCGAAGGCGATCAATTTTGGCATCATCTACGGCATTTCCGCCTTTGGCTTGGCACGGCAGCTTGGCATTTCCGCTGGTGAGGCAAGGACTTATATCGCCGCATATTTTGAGCGGTACCCGCAGATTCGGAACTATATGGATACGACGAAGGAGCAGGCCCGCACGGATGGGTTTGTTCTCACCCCCTTCGGCCGGCGCTGCTGGGTGCCGCGCATCAAAGACAAAATTCCGGCCTTGCGCGCCTATGCGGAGCGCCAGGCCATCAATGCGCCGTTGCAGGGCGGGGCAGCGGACATCATCAAGCGCGCGATGATAAAATTGCCAAAAGCGTTGAAGGATGCAGGGCTTTCAACCAAGCTGCTGCTTCAGGTGCATGACGAATTGCTGTTCGAAGCTCCGGATGCGGAGGCGAAAGACGCGGCGAAGCTGGTGCGCGAGGTGATGCAAGGTGCGGCTGTGCTTTCAGTGCCGCTGGTGGCTGAGGCTGGTGTGGGCAAGAACTGGGGAGAGGCGCATTAGGCCGCGCTTGCCTTTTTCAAGAGGGATACATGGAACATCGTGTCGTCGAGTGTACGTTTGAGCGTCATGCCGCCCCAATCCTGGACATATTCAATGACGCCATTCTAACCTCGACGGCGCTTTACGATTACAAACCGCGTTCAGCGGAAAATATGGTCGCGTGGTTTCAAGCCAAGACCGCGGGCGGCTTTCCAGTGATCGGCATTGAAGACGAAGCTGGCGCGTTGATGGCTTTTGGCAGCTATGGAAGCTTCAGGGCCTGGCCTGCCTATAAATATTCCGTTGAGCATTCAGTATATGTTCATAAGGGGCATCGCGGTAAAGGGCTGGGCAGGGTCGTTCTGGAACAACTCATCGCGGCGGCTCAGAAAAACGATTTACATGCGATCATCGGCGCGATTGACGCCACAAACACCGCCAGCATCGCCTTGCACGAACGTCTTGGGTTCATGCATGTCGGCACCTTGCCGCAGGTGGGCTTTAAATTCGGCAATTGGCTCGATCTGGTGTTCTATCAATTATTGCTTAGCACGCCACGCAATCCGGTGGATGGCTAAATCGCCTTAAATCGGCAACGCCCCTTCCTTCATCCGCTCCATCGCGAACCGGCTGGAGACATTCCGCAGCGGCACCATTTCGATCAGCTTGCGGTAGAAGGAATCATACGCGGCGATATCCGGCACCACCACGTGCATCAGGTAGTCCACGTCGCCGCTCATCCGCCACGCCCCCACAATCTCTGGCGTGTTTGTAACAACCTCGTGAAACTTGCCGAGCCAGGCGGCGGAGTGGTCGTTGGTTTCCACTGAGACGAACACCGAGACCGGCAGGCCGAGCTTATCGGCGTCCAGCACCGCCACCCGGCCCTTTATAATGCCGGTTTCCTCCATGCGCTTGATGCGCTTCCAACACGGTGTGGCCGTCAGCCCCACTTTCTCCGCGATGTCGTTCAGCGAGAGTGAGGCATCCGCCGCCAGCAGGCGCAGGATGGAACGGTCAATCTGATCCAGCTCGGTCATGGTTTGGAAAGCACTTTCGAGAAATATGTAGAACAGGGGTTGCAGTGAAAGCACTTGCGGTGCCGGAAAAATCGCAGTACAGGCCTCCTCGGGTCACGCCCCCCCACCGGGGCGCTTTTCTTCTGTAAGGGAGATGTTTTATGGCAGATTTTTCTCCGGCCGCCAAGCCTGCGGTGCGTCCGCAGAACCCAAATTTCTCTTCGGGCCCTTGCTCCAAGCGTCCTGGCTTCTCGCTGGCGGCTCTGGAAGGCGCCATGCTGGGCCGTTCGCACCGCGCGAAGGAGCCTAAAGCCCGCATCGCGGAGGTCATCTCCCGCTCCAAATCCATCCTCGGCATGCCGGAAGGCTGGCGCCTTGGCCTGGTTCCGGGCTCAGATACCGGGGCGATGGAGATGGCCCTCTGGTCTCTGCTGGGCGCCCGCCCCGTGGACGTAATGGCGCATGAGAGCTTTTCTTCCGGCTGGGTGACGGACGTGGTGGAGCAGCTTCAGCTTCCCAATGCCCTCATAATCGAGGCCGATTACGGCAAGCTGCCTGACATTTCCAAGGTCGACTTCAGCCATGACGTGGTGCTGACCTGGAACGGCACCACCTCCGGCGTGCGTTTCCCTAACGGCGACTTTATCCCGGCTGACCACGAGGGGCTGGTGATCGTGGACGCCACCTCCGCAGTTTTCGCCATGGACCTGCCGTGGGACAAGCTGGATGTGGTGACCTGGTCCTGGCAGAAGGTGATGGGCGGCGAGGCCGCCCATGGCATGCTGGCCCTTTCCCCGCGCGCAGTGGAGCGGCTGCTCACTTACAAGCCAGCTTGGCCGCTGCCGAAACTTTTCCGCCTTACCTCCGGCGGCAAGCTCATCGAGGGTATTTTCGAGGGCGATACGATCAATACCGTTTCCATGCTCTGCGTAGAGGACGCTCTAGACGGCCTGCGCTGGGCGGAAAGCATTGGCGGGTTGCAGGGGCTCATCGCGCGGTCGCAAGCGAGCCTGAAGGCGGTCTCTGACTGGGTTGAGGGCAATGAACGCGTGAGCTTCTTGGCTGAAACGGCGGAGATTCGCGCCAGCACCTCCATGTGCATCGCCATCACGGCGCCCTGGTTCATGGCGCTGGACGCCGCCGGCCAGGCCAAGGCGGCGAAAGCCGTTGCCGCGCTGTTGGAAAAAGAGAAAGTGGCTATGGATATCGGCAGCTACCGTGATGCTCCACCCGGCTTGCGCATTTGGGGCGGCGCCACGGTTGAACCCTCCGACATCAAGGCGTTGCTACCCTGGATCGATTACGCGATCGACAGCGTCGCCTCGGCTAACTGAAACTTTGCGCGGCTCATTGGGCCGCGAACAAGGGATTCCATACATGGTTAAGGTTCTGATTAGCGACAAGCTGTCGCCAGCCGCCATTGAAATTTTCAAGACTCGCGGCGTCGAGGTCGATGTGAAAACCGGCCTCACCCCCGCTGAACTGCGCGAGATTATCGGGCAGTATGACGGGCTCGCCATCCGCTCCGCCACCAAGGTCACGAAAGAGGTGCTGGATGTTGCGACAAATCTGAAAGTTGTTGGCCGCGCCGGCATCGGTGTCGACAACGTGGATGTAAAATCCGCCACTTCGCGCGGCGTGGTGGTGATGAACACGCCCAATGGCAACGCCATCACCACCGCCGAGCACGCGGTGGCGATGATGTTCGCGCTTGCCCGCCAGTTGCCGGAAGCCAGCGCCTCCACCAAGGCCGCCAAGTGGGAGAAAAACCGCTTCATGGGCGTGGAGCTTACCAGCAAGGTGTTGGGGCTCATCGGCTGCGGCAATATCGGCTCCATCGTGGCGGACCGCGCCGTGGGACTGAAGATGAAGGTGCTGGCCTATGATCCGTTCCTCACCGAGGCCCGCGCCATCGAACTGGGCGTCGAGAAAGTGGATCTGGATACGATCTTCGCCAAGTCGGATTTCATCACGCTGCACACGCCGCTGATCGACGCCACCCGCAATATCATCTCCGCCGAGGCGATCGCGAAGATGAAGAAAGGCGTGCGCATCATCAACTGCGCCCGTGGCGGTCTGGTGGATGAAGCCGCTTTGTACGAGGCGCTGGTTTCCGGCCATGTCGCCGGTGCCGCGCTGGATGTGTTCGAGGTCGAACCCGCCAAGGAGAACAAATTGTTCGAGTTGGAGAACGTGGTCTGCACCCCGCATCTGGGCGCTTCCACCACCGAGGCGCAGGAGAATGTGGCGTTGCAGGTGGCTGAGCAGATTTCGGACTTCCTGCTCACCGGCTCTGTGACCAATGCGTTGAATATGCCGAGCGTCACCGCCGAGGAAGCGCCGCGCCTGCGTCCTTATATGGAATTGTGCCGCCTGCTGGGCGGTTTTGCCGGGCAGCTTACCCGCGCGCAGGATGGCGCGATCCAGCGTATTTTGGTGGAGTATGAGGGCGCTGCCGCGCTGCTCAACCACAGGCCGCTGAATGCCACCGCGCTCGCCGGCCTGCTCGGCCCGGTGATGGAGGGCGTGAACATGGTCAACGCCCCGGTGCTGGCGCGCGACCACGGCATCGAGGTCTCCGAAGCCTCGCATGACCGCAGCGGCGATTATCAAACGCTGGTGCGCATCTCCGTGACCACTGACAAGGGCACACGCTCCGTCGCGGGCACGCTCATCGGCAATGGCAAGCCGCGTCTGGTCGAGATCAAAGGCATCAAGGTGGAGGCGGATTTCGCCCCGCACATGCTCTACGTCACGAATAAGGACAAGCCAGGTTTCATCGGCCGGTTCGGCATGACTCTGGCGGATGCGGGCGTGAACATTGCCACCTTCCATCTGGGCCGTGCGGCTGAGGGCGAAGACGCAATCTGCCTCGTCTCCACCGACGGCGAAACGCCGGAGCCGGTGCTGGAAACAGTGCGCGCCCTGCCGTTGGTGATGCAGGCGACGAATTTGACGTTCTAAGCTTCCGGCGGGCGGCGCGTTTTTTTGAATGCGCCGCCCGTTCGCAGCCCGGGTTCGGGAATGGCTCTCTATCCCGGGAGCGCAGGCGGTTGTTTCTCGAAGATCATGCGATGGATCTCAGCTGTCAAATTGTTGTTAAGTTCGATCAGTTGATGCACTTCCGCCTGCATCTTCAAGATCGCTTCGGCGTCATTATAGGTTTGCAGCGCTTGCTTATCCGAAGCCGCGGCGGCAACCTTTTGGCCAACCATAATCACAGACAACAGCACGAGTTGCAGGAACGTCTGTGCGACCCATGCGATGAGTGTCGCCACGCCACCTTTGATGGCTTCGGGTAAACTAACAAGAGCAATCGCGGCGAACACATAGGCACACCACATGGTGCCAACAGTATTCGTGATGAAAACCGCAATGCGTCCGTTGAGTCCAACAGCCTCATCACCGGTCACATGAGGCCCGCGGCTCTCGCGCTCTCTCAGCCGTATATGTAGAAAATGTCCCGCATCCATCGCTTCGATCTCCCTGTGGAGTGAAAACTCAGTTTTTGCCCGACGCACTTTATTCCAGCTCTTAGCATCGTCTTTTCGAGGTTGAAACAAGAGGCGGTTGGAAACCCCGGCAGAGGAGGCTGCGCACTAGTTTTTGGTCACCAGCGCGGCAATCCACAACGCGCCTTGCGCGCTCACCGCATCCCCGGCGGGCAGCAGTGCCGCGTCCATCGCCCCCAACTGCACGCCGTTTAGCTTCAGCGGCTCAAGCGCCAGCACCAGATGCGCCGCCGCGCTCGCAGGGCGGGTGACGCCCGCCGCCGCGTAATCCAGCGTGGCGGCAAAACATTCCGGGTCAAACATTAAATTGATGTCCCGCACCGGACCGCCCAGCGGTGCGCCGTGGGTGGGCGCGTCGCCCGGGAATGCAAAAGCCGGTCCACCCGGCGCCAGTTCCACCGGCACCATGCCCTGAACCTCCAGGTGCAGTCGCCCCTCCAATATCCCCATCAACCGCGAAATGCCTGGAAAGACAGAAAATGGCCCGGCGCTGGCTACATCCGCTAGGCTCAGCC
Organism: Pseudomonadota bacterium; assembly: GCA_018971725.1. Classification (GTDB taxonomy): domain Bacteria; phylum Pseudomonadota; class Alphaproteobacteria; order Acetobacterales; family Acetobacteraceae; genus Acidocella. The sequence continues at coordinate 6,259 of JAGXAE010000017.1, forward strand.
GCCAGCCGAACTCCCGGGCCTTGCCCGGCGCGCTTGCCACCGGACGGGTGACGCCGCCGCCATTCTTCCACGGCGTTTCAGGTCGCGCCGCCGCCCTGAAAACTTGTATCATTATGTTTCGGTCTCCTTCGCCACGCGCATGCCGTAATGCGGACAGTCCTTTACGCCGCCACCCGGCGCGATTACTTCATAATGGCATAGTTTCAGGATGCCGCGCATCCGAAGGAGTGCTGATGACAAGCCGCGTGATCCCTGTTGAACCGTTCGTTCTTGTTGTTTTTGGTGGCACGGGGGACCTTGCCCGCCGCAAGCTGATCCCGGCGATGTTCGAGCGTGATGCCGCCGGGCAGTTTCCGGAGGAGGCGGATGTAATCGGCGTTTCGCGCGGCAAGATGACACAAGAGGCCTTCGCTGCCTTAGCCAAAGAGGCCGTGGAGGAACACGTGCCGCAAAAGGAGCGCCCGGCGCCCAGCGTGAAGCGCTTCCTTAAACGGCTGCATCACGTGGCCGCCGACGCGACCGAAGATGAGGGTTGGGTGGCGCTGGGCGAGGAGTTGAAGCGTTTCGAGGGTCGCATCGTCGTATTCTACCTGGCCACAGGGCCGGCGCTGTTCGGACCGATCTGCAAGCGGCTGGGTGAATTCGGGCTGGCGACGGGCAATACCCGCGTGGTGGTGGAAAAACCCGTCGGCAAGGACAGCGAATCCGCCCATGCGGTGAACGAGGCGATCGCCCAGGTGTTCCCGGAGGACCGCGTCTACCGTATCGATCATTATCTCGGCAAGGAAACGGTTCAAAACCTGATGGCGCTGCGTTTCGCCAATGGATTGTTTGAGCCGTTGTGGAACGCCGCGCATATCGACCACGTGCAGATCACCGTGGCGGAAGCCCTCGGGGTGGAGGGCCGCGCCGGATATTACGACACCGCCGGCGCCCTGCGGGACATGGTGCAGAACCACCTCTTGCAGCTGCTCTGCCTTGTTGCCATGGAACCACCCGCGATGCTGGACGCGGACGCGGTGCGTGACGAGAAGCTGAAAGTGCTGCGCGCGCTGAAGCCCATGGTGGCACCCAACTGGGTGCGCGGCCAATACCGCGCGGGTGCTTCGGCTGGCGGGCCGGTGCCGGGCTATCTGGAAGATTTGGGTGCGCAAGACAGCCACACGGAAACCTTTGTGGCGCTGAAGGCGGAAATTGAAAACTGGCGCTGGGCGGGCGTGCCGTTTTACCTGCGCACCGGCAAGCGGCTGGCGGAACGCGTTTCGGAAATCGTTATCACCTTCCGCCCGGTGCCGCATTCAATCTTCGGCCAGGGGGCAGGGCCGATCGTGGCGAACCGCCTCGTCATCCGCTTGCAGCCGGATGAAGGCGTGAAATTGTGGATAATGATCAAGGACCCCGGTCCGGGCGGGATGCGCCTGCGCCCGGTGCCGCTGGATATGAGCTTTGCCGCAGCCTTCGCCGGGCGCAACCCGGATGCTTATGAGCGCCTGGTGCTGGATGTGGTGCGCGGAAACCAGACACTGTTCATGCGGCGTGACGAGGTGGAGGCCGCCTGGGCCTGGATCGACCCCATATTGGAAGCCTGGAGCCAGGCGCCCGAACCGCCGAGGCCCTATACCGCCGGCACCTGGGGGCCGAGTGCCGCCATCGCGCTCATTGAGCGGGACGGCCGCACCTGGGCGGATGGAGGCATGTGATGCTGGAATTCCTCAACCGCGAGGCGCTGGCGAAGGCGTTGGCACGGGATGTGGCCGCGGCGCTCTCCGCCCGGCTGGCGGTGCAGGTTGAGGCGATGATCGCCGTCTCCGGCGGCACCACTCCGGCACTGTTTTTCGATGCGCTCAGCCGGGCGGACCTGGACTGGTCCCGTGTCATCGTCACGCTGGTGGACGAGCGCTGGGTGCCAGAGGACAGCCCGCGCAGCAACGCCGCGCTGGTGCGGAAACATCTGCTCGTAAACAATGCAGCCAGGGCGCGGCTCATCCCGCTTTATAATGGCGCGGCCTCGCCGGAGGCTGGATGTAAGGCGCTGGAGGCGCAATTCGCAGCACTGGGGTTGTCCTTGGCGGTGGCGGTGCTGGGCATGGGGGAGGATGGGCACACCGCCTCCTTCTTCCCTGGCGGCGACCATCTGGCCAATGCGCTGGCCCCGCCCCAGGGGCAGATGCTGGAAACCATGAGCGCGCCGGGTGCTGGGGAAGCGCGCATCACCCTTACTTTGCCCCCGCTCATCCAGGCCGACCTCCTGGCCGTGCATATCCAGGGGGATGGCAAGCGCGAAACCTTGGCGAAGGCGCTGCAAAACGGCCCGGTGGAGGAGATGCCAGTGCGTGCCGTGTTGCGCCACAACCCGAAGATTTACTGGAGCCCCTGAAATGGTTCACCCGGTATTGCAAAAAGTCACTGAACGCATCGTCGAGCGCAGCCGTGCGCGGCGCGGCCTTTACCTCCAGCGTCTGGGCGAAGCCGCAAGCCATAAGCCCAAGCGCCAGGCTCTGGGCTGCGCCAATCAGGCGCATGGTTTCGCCGGCTGCGGCGTGGCAGATAAATCCGTGCTGCGGGACGGGCAGGGGGCGAGCCTCGGCATCGTCACCGCCTATAACGACATGCTTTCCGCCCACCAGCCATATGAGACCTATCCCGAAATGATCCGCGCGGCGGCGCGCGTGGCGGGCGGAGTGGCGATGGTGGCGGGCGGCGTGCCCGCGATGTGCGACGGCGTGACACAAGGCGAGGCGGGCATGGAGCTGTCGCTGTTCTCGCGGGACGTGATCGCGCTGGCCACTGGCGTGGCGCTCAGCCATGCCACCTTCGATGCCGCCTGCTTCCTCGGTATTTGCGACAAGATCGTGCCGGGTCTCGTTATCGGCGCGCTCACCTTCGGGCATCTGCCCGCGGTGCTGATCCCGGCGGGGCCAATGCCCTCCGGCCTGCCGAACGGCGAGAAAGCCAAAATCCGCCAGCTTTACGCGGAAGGCAAAGCCGACCGCGCGGCGCTTTTGCAGGCCGAGAGTGCGGCTTATCACGCGCCGGGCACCTGCACCTTCTACGGCACCGCCAACACCAACCAGATGCTGGTCGAGATCATGGGCCTGCATGTACCGGGCGCGGCCTTTGTGAATCCGGGCACGCCGTTGCGCGATGCGCTAACGCGCTTCGCGGTGCAACGCGTGATGGCCAGCACAGCGCTGGGCAATGATTATCTGCCCGTGGGCCGGATGATCGACGAGCGCAGCTTCGTGAACGCCATCGTGGCCCTTCACGCCACTGGCGGCTCCACCAACCACACCATCCATCTGCTGCCCATGGCGGCGGCGGCGGGAATCACCATCACTTGGCAGGATCTGGCGGATATCGCCGCCATCACGCCGCTGCTTTGCCGCATCTATCCCAATGGCCAGGCGGATGTGAATCACTTCCACGCCGCTGGCGGCACCGGGTTTTTAATCCGCGAATTGCTGGCCGCCGGGCTGCTGCATGAGGATGTAAGCACCGTGATGGGGCAGGGGCTCTCCGCCTATATCAAGGAGCCCTATCTCGAAAACGGCGAACTCGTTTGGCGCGACCCACCTGCGGCAAGCGGCGATGAAACCGTGCTGCGCGGGCACGGCAATCCTTTCCAGCCCACGGGCGGGCTGGCGCTGCTCAGGGGCAATCTCGGCCAGGGCGTGGTGAAAACCTCCGCCGTGGCGCCGGAGCGCCATGTCGTCCAGGCACCGTGCCGCGTGTTTCATAGTCAGGAAGCGGTGCAGGCGGCCTTCAAGGCAGGCGAGCTGAACCAAGATATGGTGGTGGTGGTGCGTTTCCAGGGGCCAAGGGCGAACGGCATGCCGGAGCTGCACAAGCTGATGCCGCCTTTAGGTGTGTTGCAGGACAAAGGATTTGCCGTGGCCCTGGTAACCGATGGCAGGCTTTCCGGCGCGTCCGGCAAGGTGCTCTCGGCCATTCATGTCACCCCCGAGGCGTTGGGCGGCGGGCCGCTCGCCAAGCTCCGGGACGGCGACGTTGTGCGCGTGGATGCGGTTGCCGGCACGCTGGACGCGCTGGTGCCTGCCGCCGAATGGGCGGCGCGGCCCCATGCCCTGGCGGATATGGCGCCCAGCCATCATGGCACTGGGCGGGAGCTGTTCGCCCCGTTCCGCCATCTCGTCAGCCGGGCAGATTTTGGCGCCACCATCTTTGCTGATGAGGAGGAAATGGCATGATCCAGGATGGTTTAGAGTCCATCATGCGTCTCGCCCCGGTGATTCCCGTGGTGATCGTGGAAACTGCCGAAGAGGCTGTGCCGCTCGCCCGCGCTTTGGTGAAAGGCGGCTTGAAGGCCATCGAGATCACGTTGCGGACCGCGGCTGGGCTGGAGGCGATTCGCGCCGTGGCAGCGGAGGTGGAGGGCGCGGTGCCGGGCGTGGGCACGGTACTCACACCGAAGCAATACAAGCAGGCGGCCAAGGCGGGGGCGAAATTCGCTGTCTCGCCGGGGGCCACGCCCAAATTGCTGGATGCGGCGGAGGAGGCGCATCTGGCGCCGTTACCCGGCATCGCCACCGCTTCCGAGGCGATGACGCTGATTGAGCGCGGCTACCGTTTCGCCAAATTTTTCCCGGCCGAGGCGGCGGGTGGCGCGCCATTCCTGGCCTCCATCGCCTCGCCTTTGCCGCAGCTGCAATTTTGCCCCACTGGCGGCATTACGCCCGAAATCGCGCCGCGATACCTAAAGCTTCCCAATGTTATCTGCGTTGGCGGGTCCTGGATGGTGAAGCGCCAGGCGATCGAGGCCAAAGATTGGGACGGGATCGCCGCGATGGCGGCACAGGCGGCGGCGCTGACCGGCGGATGATCCGGCCTCTCAAGCCGGCGTGAAAGTGAGCGCCAGCCCGTTCATGCAATAGCGCAGTCCCGTTGGCGGCGGACCATCTGGGAACACATGGCCAAGATGGCCGCCGCATTGGCTGCAATGCACTTCAGTGCGTTCCATGCCCAGCGAATCGTCTTCCTGCTCGTCCACCGCGTGGGGCAGAGGCGCCCAGAAGCTCGGCCATCCGGTGCCGCTGTCGTATTTCGTGGCCGAGGAGAACAAAGGCAAGGCACAGCCCGCGCAATGGAAGATGCCCGTGCGGTGTTCGTTCAGCAGGGGCGAGGAAAACGGCGGTTCCGTGCCGGCCTGACGCAGAATGTTATATTGCGCCGGGGTGAGCAGCTTGCGCCATTCGGCATCAGTATGCGTCACTTTGTAACCGGCGGCGCGGGCGCGCGGGGCAATGGCAAAGGCGCTGGCGGCAGCCAGCAGAAGGCGGCGGTTCATGGCGCCACGCCTTTCAGCACGGTCGCGGGATCGGCGCGGTATAGGGTTGGAAACTGCGTTTGCAGCGCCTCGACCTTGGGAATGTCGTTATAGACGATATAAGGATTGTCCGGATGCCGGACGAGGAAATCCTGGTGATAGGTTTCGGCCGGATAAAAAGGGAGCGCGGCTTCCACTTTGGTCACGATCGGCGCGGAGAAAGCGTGCGCGGCGGTAAGCTGGGCGATGTAGCGCGTGGCGATTTGCGTCTGCTCGGGCGTTTCTGTCCAGATCACGCCGCGATATTGGGTGCCATGGTCGGGGCCTTGGTAGTTCAGCTCCGTCGGGTTGGTGGTGACGGCGAAATAGATTTGTAGAATCTCGCCGTAGGAAATGACTTGCGGGTTGAAGGTGATCCGCACTGATTCCGCATGGCCGGTGGTGCCGGTGCTCACGATCTCATACTGCGCCGTGGAAGCCGCGCCGCCAGTATAGCCGGCCACCGCCTTGGTCACGCCCTTCACGTGCTCATATACGCCCTGCACGCCCCAGAAGCAGCCCCCGGAGAGAATGGCGGTTTCGCTGGTGGCGGTATCGGGCGGGTTGAAGGCCGGGGCGGGCACAGCGGGTGCCGCCTGCGCCACACTGCCAAGCGCGGCCGCGAGAAATAGGGGGGAAAGTAAAAACCTGCGCATGGGCAAGCTCCTTGCTCTGAAACAGCGGCAAGCTGCGCCTGGCGGCGGCCCAAAGTCCAGGCATGAATTTGATGCCTTTCATGCAACGTTGAAGATTACGAATTTGCTGGTTGAAATCCGGAAATCGCGCTTAACTAGAGGAAAGACAAGGAGCGTCCGCATTGGGCGCATAAGTGGGGGTAAGAGAACTTGACGGCTTCTTTATTCGGTTCCCGCGTATTTTCCAGCCTGGACGATGTTCATGGCTATCCGGGTGCGGATCAGTACCCACAAACCACCCGCCCAGAGGCCACGACCGGGCCGATACGGATAGAGCGGCCAGGGCTTAGCGTCATTTTCGACGCGTTGCGGGAAGGGGTGGCGGATTGGCGGACGTTCCGTACCGACGTGGTGGTGAATGTCGTCATTTACCCCCTGGCGGCGGCGCTGCTGGCCGGCGTTATCCTGGACCGGGCCTTGCTGCCCTTTGTTTTCCCCGTCTGTGCCGGCATGGCGCTGATAGGCCCGGTGGGGACGATCTGGTTTGCGGCGCTTAGCCGTCAGCGTGAGCGTGACGGCACCGCGACCTCAGACGCCGCAGCGGCGATTTTCGATTCACCCCGGCGGCTCACGGTGCAACGTCTGGCGCTGCTGCTCATCGGGTTGTTCGCGCTTTGGATCGTCGTGGCGGGGATTGTGTATTCCATCACCCTCGGGCGGGTTTCTGGCGGCTCCTTCTTTGACAATTTGTTCACAACCATCGCCGGGTATGAAATGTTGGTGATCGGCGTGTTGCTGGGTGCTGCCTTCGCGCTGGTGGCTCTGGCCATCGGGCTGGTTGGGTTTCAACTGGCCCTGGACCGCGAGATGGGCGTGGGCGAGGTGGTATCCATCTCTCTGCATGTGGCGCTGGCGAATCCCCGGCTCGCTCTGGCCTGGGGTGGCGTCGTGGTCGCGGGACTCGTGCTGGGAGCCTTGCCGGGGCTGCTGGGCTTGTCCCTCGCCGTTCCCATATTGGGCCATGCGAGCTGGCACCTGTACCGCCGGCTGGTGGCCGGCGAATAGCCAAAAAGCAGCCAATTTCCTCAGAATTTACGGCAAAACCCGGCGGCGTTGCCCCCGCCGGGTTCCTGGTATGCCAGGCCGAAGCGCGGCTATGGCTTTCAGTTCTCAAGCAATCCCTCTAAAGGCTGTTTCATAGCTTGCTGCACGGCATCAACCAGCCGGGCGGCAGGCCGTGAGATATGGTATCAGGGCCGGTTCCGCCGCGCCCTGGTGCTGGCCATTTTGACGTGAGGCAGCCTTGAGACTGAAATCTTATCTCACTCTGCTACCGGTTCTGGCGCTCGGCGCCTGTTCAAGCGGAGACTACCGGCTTTTCCACCCCATCAACGCGATTGCCACCCAGGAATGGCACGCCACGATCGTCGATACGGTCGTGATGCTGCTGATCATTCTGCCGGTGCTGCTGGCCATCGCGATTTTCGGCTGGCGCTACCGCGCCAACGCCAATGCCGCCTACGACCCCGACTGGTCGCATAATACGGTGTTGGAATTGCTCGTTTGGGGTGTGCCGTTCGTCATCGTCGCCGGGCTCGGCCTTTACTCGGTCAAGACCATCTACGCCATCGAACCCTATAAGCCCGGCCTGTTGCAGAAACAGGCAAGCACCGACCCGCAGAGCGTGCTGAACGTGGATGTCATCAACACCGACTGGCAGTGGGTTTTCATCTATCCAGACCAGCACATCGCCACCATCGACGAGCTTGAGGTGCCGAAGGGCAGCATCGTGAAAATGCGCCTGACCTCCACCTCTGTCTCCAACGACATTTACATTCCCCAGCTCGCCCCGATGATCGCGGTGATGCCGGGCATGCGCACGCTGGACACGTTCGACGCGCCGGCCCTTGGTGAATATACCGGCTTCGCGGCGGATTTCTCCGGCGCGGGCTTCTCCTGGATGCAGTTCGCCACGCATATCGTCTCGCAGGATGATTTTAATACCTGGGTACATAAGGCCGCCAGCAGCCCGAACCAGTTGAGCTATGCGGCTTTCCAGAAGGTGGCGCAGCCGCATGTCAATGTCGGCGCCAAGGTTTCTTATTTTTCCAATCCCGATCCTCAGCTCTTCAACAAGGTGGTGGCCGCCGCGCAGGCGGGCGTGGTCTATCCCGTTTCCTCCGCGTTGACCAAGAGCATCGGCTCTAACGAGAAATAGAGCGAAGGAAGGTAGATCATGCAATTACAAGTTCCCGGTCCCTGGTCGCTGCTCCTTGGCCGCCTCACGCTAGACCAAATCCCCTACACCAACCCGATCCTGCAGGTGACCTTCGCGGTCGCCGCGCTCATCGGCCTCGTCATCGTCGGGGCGGTGCTCTACTACAAAAAAGTCGGCTATCTGTGGCGCGAGTGGCTGACCACGGTCGACCATAAAAAGATCGGCGTGATGTACATCATCGTCGGTCTGGTCATGCTGTTCCGCGGCTTTGCGGACGGCTTGCTCATTCGTACCCAGCAGGTGCTGGCCAATGGCCCTCATGCCGCCGGGTATATAGGTGCCACGCACGGCTTCCTGCCGCCCTTCCATTTCGACCAGGTGTATTCCGCGCACGGGACCATCATGATCCTGTTCGCCGCCACGCCGATCCTCACCGGGTTCCAGAATATCGTCGTGCCGTTGCAGATCGGCGCGCGAGACATGGCCTTTCCGTACATGAACGCGGTGAGCCTGTGGCTGACCACCGCCGCGGCGGTGCTGGTGATGATCTCGCTATTCGTGGGCGATTTCTCGCAGGCCGGCTGGGTGGGGCTGATCCCGCTGACCGAATTGCCCTACTCGCCGGGCGTGGGCGTGGATTACTGGATGTGGGCCATTCAGATCTCCTCTGTTGGCACCACGCTGAATGCGATCAACATGATCGTGACGATCGTGGACATGCGCGCGCCGGGCATGACCTGGTTTCGTATGCCGGTGTTCAGCTGGACCACGCTTTCCACCAACATCATCGGCCTTACCGCGTTCCCGGTTCTGGGTGTGGCGCTGGCGCTGTTGGGCGCGGACCGTTACCTCGGCACGCATTTCTTCACCGCCGGCATGGGCGGCAATTTGATGCTGTACACCAACCTGTTCTGGATCTGGGGCCATCCCGAGGTGTACTTCCTCATCCTGCCGACTTTCGGCGTGCTGTCCGAGGTGATTCCGGCATTCTCGCAGAAGCCTCTCTTTGGTTATGTGACGATGGTGGCGGCCACCTTCGCCATCGCCGGCATTTCCTGGCTGGTCTGGCTGCACCATTTCTTCACCATGGGCGCGGGGCCGGACATTAATGGCTTCTTCTCAGTTGCAACCATGCTTGTGGGTATCCCGACAGGCGTGAAGGTGTTCAACTGGATGTTCACACTCTACCGCGGGCGCATCACCTATACGGTGCCGATGCTCTGGGCGATGTTCGGGCTGTTCCTGCTTCTGGTCGGTGGTTTGACCGGCATGATGCTGGCCATTCCGGCGATCAACTACACTGTGCATGACAGCGTATTCGTCATCGCGCATTTCCATTGCATGGTGTTGATGGTTGTGTGCGCCGGGTTCGCTGGTGTGACCTACTGGTTCCCAAAACTGTTCGGTTTCAAGCTGAACGAGTGTTGGGGCAAGGCGTTCTTTTGGACCTTCGCGGTTGGCACCGTCACGGTATTTACCGCGATGTTCGCGTTGGGCTTTGAGGGTGAGACGCGCCGTCTCGACTGGACGTTCAACACCGCCTGGAAGCCGATGCTGGTGGTCGAGGAAGTGGGCATGATTATCTATGTCCTTTCTCTGGCGCTTTTCGCGGTCATGCTGGTGGTTTCCATCCGGGACCGGAACAAGCAGAAGCTGGCGGCAGATCCGTGGGAAACCTCGCGTACGCTGGAATGGCTGACGCCGACGCCAATTCCTTTCTACAACTACGCGGTGACGCCGCAGGTGAACACCCGCGACGAACTGGCCTGGCGCCGCAAATACGGCATGGAGCATACGAAGCCGGATGCCTATGAGGACATCCACATGCCGAGTAATTCTGGCCTGCCGGTTATCCTCGGCGCGCTGGCTGGCATTTGGGGTTTCGCGATGATCTGGCGCATCTGGTGGCTGGCGGCGATCTCGCTGCTGGGCGTCGTGCTGATCGTGATCATCCGCTCTTTCGACAAGAATGCGGGATACCATCTGCAACCGGCTGAAATTGAGGCGATGGAGCGCGATCTTTCCATTGGCGCGATCACGGCCGAGCAGCCCGACCGTTCCCACCACATCATCACCCATGCGGAGGCGCATTGATGGCCCACGACACCGCACCCACCGCCAATACCCGGCTGTTCCGCCCGGGCTATGAGGGGCATAACCAAATCTCGGCCCGCACGCTGGGGTTCTGGCTTTATATGCTCAGCGACGCGTTGCTGTTTACCGCCCTCTTCGCCGCCTATGCGGTGCTCGACACGCCGATGAACGCGGCCGGCGGGCCCATCGCTTCGCAGATCGTCAATCCGGTTGAAGGCTTCTGGCAGACCATCGCCATTCTCGGCTCCGTTACCAGCTACAGCCTTGCCACCGTGGCCATGAAAAACGGCAATCGCGGCGGCACGGCACTGGGAATTGTCGCCGCCATCGCTCTGGCGGTGGTGTTCCTGGCCTTCGGGGTCAACGACCTCACCACCCTCGCGGCGCATGGCGACGGCATGGACCGTTCCGGCTATCTCTCCGCCTATTTCGTGCTGATCCTCACGCACGCGATTCATATGGGCATCGGCATTCTGTGGATGCTGGTGATGCTCGTGCAGATCCCGCGCTACGGCTTTAACGAAATGGTGGTGGCGCGGATGCTGAACCTGCGCATGTTCTGGCAGTTCCAGGCAACAGTGTGGGTTTGCGTTTATGTTTACGTTTACATGATTGGAGCCTGAAGATGGCCGGTTCTCATTCCGATCCGCTGGCGCATCCGGAAGTCCGCCAGGGCAGCGCCGTGCGCTACATCGCTGGGTTCATCAGCACCGTGGTGCTGATGGGCGCGGCACTTGTCGTCACCATGCGCCATGGCCTGGACTATCAATCTCTTGTTGAGGTCGTGGGTGGTTTGGCAGCACTGGCGCTGCTTTCGCAAGCCGCGCTTTTCTATGGGCTGGACATTTCCCGCGCGCAGATTTGGAAGGGCGTTTCGCTTATTCTCACGGTGCCATTGTTCATCATCACCGTGGGGCTCACGGTGTGGATGTTCCAGTCGCTGGACCAGCGCACAATGGTGATGCCGGCCAGCAACGCCGCGGCCTCGCAGCCAACATTGCTGCAATAACGCGAAAAATTTCTTGCATTAAAAACCCGGAGCGTTCGCGCTCCGGGTTTTTTGTTGTCTGCTCGAACGGTTTTCGTAAAATTCGGCGCATTACGCCTGGCAGCGCTGCTCACTTCGCGCATATGCCGTGAGGATCGCCGCGATCAGGCCAGGGAAGCGCTTTTCAACTTCATCACAGCGAGACGTATTGCGCATCTCCACTCCATGGCGTTCGGAGCGGATCAGCCCGGCTTCCCGCAATGTCTTAAAATGCTGCGACAGGGATGATTTGGGGATCGCACGCTCCCCGATGCTGGAGAACGCCGAGCAAATCCGGCTGCATGTAGCCCCCGCGATATCGGTGAAAATCGCGGCGCGGATCGGGTCCGCAAGGGCATGGAGTATGGCCTCTGGGCGCATTTCCTCCAGAGAGGGATGAAATAATGGTCGCATTATCTTCAATTAGAGGGGTTGACGTCAGGTTCAAGAGTTCCATTTTACTGAACAATGGGACTTTCAAGCCAATCCGGCCGCCGGTCCAGATATTTTAGGAGAAAATCATGTCGAAACTCACAGGCAAGGTCGCCGTGGTCACCGGCGCGTCAAAAGGTATTGGTGCTGCTATTGCCAAAGCGCTGGCGGCGGAAGGTGCTTCCGTTGTGGCTAATTATGCGTCCGGTAAGGCCGGAGCCGAGGCTCTCGTTCAATCGATTATCCAGGCCGGTGGCAAGGCCGTTGCCGTGCAGGGGGATGTTTCCAATGCCGCACAGGCACAAGGCGTAATCGAGGCGGCGGTGAAACATTTCGGGCGGCTTGATATCCTGGTCAACAATTCGGGCGTCTATGATTTCTCGCCAATCGAAGCCTTGACCGAGGAACAGTATCACAAAATGTTCAACGTCAATGTTCTGGGCGTGCTGCTGACGACGCAGGCGGCGGCGAAACATCTTGGCGAAGGCGGCAGCATTATCAATATCTCCTCCGCCGTAACCAGCCTCCTGCCGCCACAATCAGCAATCTATACCGGCACCAAAGGTGCTGTGGATGCGATTACCGGCGTTCTGGCCAACGAACTCGGCCCGCGCAAGATCCGTGTGAACGCGATCAACCCTGGCATCGTCGAAACGGAGGGCACTCATGCCGCCGGTTTCATCGGTTCAGAGTTTGAAAGCGGCGCCGTGGCGCAAACACCGCTAGGCCGCACGGGCCAGCCGGGTGACATAGCCGCGGTGGCTGTATTCCTGGCCTCTGACGACGCACGCTGGATAACAGGCGAGAAACTTGTCGCCAGCGGCGGCCTGCGCTGAAATCTGGCGCTGCCGCGACCTGGAGCCGGTGATATTAGATCGAATCGCGTAGCGGTCCGCTCTAATATCTGAATCCATTTCGATACCAAAAGATGGAGGGCGATTCAGGCTTCAGCTCCGTTCGCGGAGCGAGCGAAACTGAAGCCATCGCGCTCTGGCGTAATCAAAATGCGTCATCCTCCAGGGCCATTAGCGAGGCCTTGCCGGATTTGATGGTGAACAGCAGCGCACCGGCTTGCGGCAGGATGCGTTCGGCAAAGAAGCGCGCTGTGGCGAGCTTGGCTTTGTAGAACTCATGGTCCGGGCCAGGCTGCATGGCTTTCTCCGCCGCGATTTTGGCGATGCGCATCCACATGAAACCCAGCGCCACCAGGCCGAACAGGCGCAGATAATCAGTGGCGGCGGCACCGGCTTCCTCGGCATCCTTCAGCGCCTTTTCAGCGATGAAGCCAGTGGCGAGCTGCAAGGCCCCAAAGGCGCGGGCAAAGCCCTGCACCAGCTTGCCGATGGCCGGGTCGTTCTGATTTTCCTCGATAAACGTCGCCACCGGGTGGAAGAAGCGCCGCAAGCTACGGCCCATATTCGCGGGCAGCTTGCGGCCTACCAGATCCAGCGCTTGGATGCCGTTGGTGCCTTCATAAATCATGGCGATGCGCGCATCGCGCACCAGCTGTTCCATGCCGTGGTCGCGGATATAGCCATGGCCGCCATAGGTCTGCACGGCGAGGTTGGCGCTCTCGAAGCCGAGATCCGTGAACAGAGCCTTCACCACCGGGGTCAGCACGGCGATGAATTCCTCTGCCTCCGCTTTCTCTTTCGGGTTCTCGCTGCGTTCCGCCACGTCCATAATGCCCGCGACCCATACGCCGAGCGCCCGGCAGCCCTCGTTATAGGCGCGAATGGTCATGAGGTTGCGGCGGATATCCGGGTGAACGATGATCGGGTCCGCCGGCTTTTCCGGGTATTTGGCGCCCGCCAGGGATCGGCCTTGCAAACGGTCCTTGGCGTAAGCGACAGCGCCTTGATACGCGGCCTCGCCAATGCCCAAGCCTTGTGTGCCGACCGAGAGGCGTTCGGAATTCATCATCACGAACATGGCCTGCATGCCCTTATGGGCTTCGCCGACCAGCCAGCCCGTGGCGTCGTCGAAATTCAACTGGCAGGTGGCGGAAGCCTTGATGCCCATCTTATGCTCGATGGCGGCGCAGTTCACACCGTTGCGCGCCCCGGGCTTACCGTTTTCATCCGGCAGGAATTTCGGCACCAGGAAGAGCGAGATGCCCTTCACACCCGCCGGTGCGTCCGGCAGGCGGGCGAGCACGAGGTGGATGATGTTCTCCGACAGATCATGCTCCCCGGCGGAGATGAAGATTTTGGAGCCGGTGAGTTTGTAGCTGCCATCGCCCTGCGGCACAGCCTTGGTGCGTAGCAAGCCGAGATCCGTGCCGCAATGCGGCTCGGTAAGGCACATGGTGCCGGACCATTCGCCAGAGACGAGCTTGGGTAAATAGAAATTCTTCAACTCCTCCGAGCCGTGGCTCTTCAGCGCCACATAGGCGCCGTGGGAGAGGCCGGGATAGAGGCCGAAGGAGATGTTGCTGGCGCAGATCATTTCCTCCACCAGCTTCGCCACGGTTTCCGGCAGGCCCTGGCCGCCATATTGCGGGTCAGCGTTCAGGGCGCCCCAGCCGGCCTCTGAGAAAGCCTTGTAAGCCTCTTTGAAACCTTTCGGGGTGCGGACGACGCCGTTCTCGTAATGGCAGCCTTCCTCATCGCCGCTGGCATTAATTGGCAGCAGCATTTCCGTGCAGAATTTGCCAGCTTCCTCCAAAATTGTGTCCAGCAATTCAGGCGTGAAATCCTCAGTGCCGGGCAGGGGCTTGGCGGGGTGCAGTTCGTGCAGAACAAAGCGCATGTCCCGCAACGGCGCGGTATAAGTTTGCATGGCTTTTTCTCCTTAATTGCGAAGCGGCTTGCCGGTGGTGAGCATCGTTTCGATGCGCGCCAGCGTGCCGTCCTGTTTGATGAGCCGCGTGAAGGCGGCGCGTTCGAGGGTGAGGATATCCTGCTCGGTCGGCCGGTCGATGATATCCGCCTCGCCACCGGAGAGAACAGTTCCGAGTTCCCCGGCCACGACTTCATCATACGGTGTGGCAAGACCCTTCTTGCGGAAATCCTTTACCGCCATGGTGAAGGCGACGCGTCCATCCTCACCGGGAAGCTGGTAGGTCGGCGGTTCAGGGGCGGCGTAGCCTTCCACCATAGCCACAGCCTTTGCCTTGGCGTCCGCCAGCAGGCGGTAGCGGTTCATGGTGATGCCGTCGGATTCCCGGAGGTATAATAGTTCCTTAGCATTGGCAGCGGATTTGCTGACCGTGGCGGTGCTCACTGTCTCGAACACTTTTGCCGCGGCGGGCATGGGGCCGTGGGGCATCGCCTTGTTGGCGGCCCAGCGCGCCAGCATCTCCGAGCAACCGCCCCAGGCGGGCACCAGGCCCACGCCGCATTCCACCAGCCCGATATAGGTTTCCGCATGGGCCTGCACGGCGGAGGAGTGCAACACAATTTCGCAGCCGCCGCCGAGCGCCATGCCGAAGGGGGCCGCGACGCTGGGGAAAGACGCGTATTTCAGCTTTTTGAAAATCCGTTGGCCGGAAGCCACGAGTTTATCAATCTCACCCCATGCCGCGATATTGGCCGCGAAAAGGGCAAGGCCAAGATTGGCCCCGGCGGAGAAATGCGCGTTCTCGTTATAGATAACGAGCGCCTTATGGTTTTGCGGCACAAGATCGATCGCACGGTCAAGAATATCAAGATTCTTCTGGTCCCAGCTGCTGCTTTTCGAAGTTAACTCAAAGCAGAGCACGCCATCTCCAATGTCCCACACAGCAGCGGAAGCGTTTTTCAGCAGCGGCTTGGTGGTGAGTTTGATATCCTCCAGCATCAGCACGCCCGCGGGGCGGGTAAGTTGATGATAAGCGCCGTCGGTGCCTAGATATTCGCGGGCACCGTTTTCGGTACGGTAGAAGCTTTTGCCCTTGGCGGCGATAAGCAAGGCAGGAACAGGAAGATTATCCGCCGCCAGTTCTTGGGCCAGCCAGTCCGCGCCGATTTTATCGATCAACTCGAACGGGCCGAGTTTCCAGTTATAGCCAAGGCGCATCGCTTCATCGATGGCATGGATATCTTCCGCTGCTTCCGGCACCAGCGAGGCGGCATAGGCAAGCGTCTGGCCCATTACCCGCCAGGCATAGCGGGATTCAGAAAACAGGCTTTGCAGGTCGCGGCTTTCCGGTGCCTTGGCCTTTTGTGCCGGGCGGTAATCGCCACTGGCAAGCTCGATGGCCTCACGGCCCTTGGCCCCTTTGCGGTAGAATCCGCCTTTGCCTTTGCGGCCGGTATAACCCTCCGCGATCATCTTCTTGATCAGCGGCAAATCGCGGTTGGTGGCGTGGAAGGCATCGTTGGCGGGCAGCGAATCCGCGAGGCTGGCATTGATGTGAGGCATCAAATCCAGCCCCACGAGGTCTATAAGCCCGAACACGCCGGTTTTGGGAATACCAAAAGGACGGCCCATAATCGCGTCGGCTTCCTCAACCGTCAGGCCCGCATCCATGGCCTCGATTACGCCGGTCTGCAGCCAGAACACGCCGAGGCGGTTGGCGATAAAACCTGGTGAATCCTTGGCTTTCACCACGCTCTTGCCGAGCATGAGGTCTGCGAAGTTTTTCACCTTGGCGGCGAGGTCAGGGTCGGTCTCCGGGCCTGTCACCAGTTCCAGCAGGCGCATATAACGCGGCGGGTTGAAGAAATGTGTGATCAGAAAGTCGCGCTTGAAACTCTCCGACATTCCTTCTGTGAGTTTGGCAAGCGGAATGGTAGAGGTGTTGGAGGAAATCGCCGTGCCGGGGCGGCGCACCGTGTCGATCTTGCGGTAGAGGTCCTGTTTCAAATCCAGCCGTTCGATGATGGCTTCCACCACCCAGTCGCAAGAGGCGAGTTGGGGCAGATCGTCTTCAATATTGCCCGGTGTGACCAGCTTTGCTGCGTGCTTGGACATGAAAGGCGCTGGCTCCGCTTTGAGCATTTTGGTGATGGCGTTTGCGGCGCCGTCCTTCACGATGTCCAGCAGCAGCACTGGCACGCCCGCATTGGCGAATTGCGCGGCGATGGCCGCCCCCATGGTTCCGGCGCCGATCACGGCCGCCTTGCGGATGCTTTCCATCACACGCGCTCCAGAATGGTGGCAATGCCCTGGCCGCCGCCGATGCACTGCGTGGCCAGCGCGTAGCGTCCGCCAACGCGGTTGAGCAGTGATGCGGCCTTGCCTGTGATGCGCGCGCCGGTGGCGCCCAGCGGATGGCCAAGTGCGATTGCGCCGCCATCGATATTCACCTTCGCCGGATCCAGCCCGAGGTCACGTATGCAGGCGAGCGATTGGGAGGCGAAAGCCTCGTTCAACTCCACCACATCAAGGTCGGATATAGAGATGCCAGCACGGGCCAACGCTTTCTTTGTAGCGGCGACGGGACCAATGCCCATGATCTCCGGCGCGCAGCCCGCCGTTGCGGCTGCGACGATGCGGGCCAAGGGCTTCAGGCCATGTTTGGCGGCGTAGTCTTCAGAACAGACCAGCACGGCGGAGGCGCCATCCGTCAGCGGAGAGGAGGTGCCGGCGGTAACGGAACCGTCGGCGCTGAAAGCGGGTTTCAACCCGGCTAGGCCCTCGGCGGTGGTTTCCGGCCTGGGGCAGCCATCAGCCTCCACCTTGCCCGCCTTGGTGGCGACGGGGATGATCTCATCCTTAAAATGTCCGGCGGCAACGGCGGCGGCAGCGCGGCGCTGGCTTTCCACGGCGAACGCCTCCTGCTCGGCGCGGGAGATATTCCATTTCGCAGCCACGTTCTCTGCCGTTTCGCCCATGCCCATATAGGCGGCGGGCAGCTTCTCATAGAGTGCCGGGTTGGGCAGTGGGTTGAAGCCCATCATCGGCACGCGGCTCATGCTCTCAACCCCCGCGGCGATGAACGCCTCGCCGGAGCCGGTGGCGATATGCCCGGCGGCGATGTGGATGGCCTGCATGGATGAGCCGCAGAAGTGATTCACCGTGTAGCCGCCAACGCTTTGCGGCAGCCCGGCATGCAGCGCCACCAGTCGGGCAATATTCAGGCCCTGTTCGCCCTCGGGGAAGGCGCAGCCGAGGATCACGGCTTCTAGGTCGGACGCGGTAATGCCCGTGCGGGCAACGAGCCCGGCGATGAGCCCGGCGCTGATATCGTCCGGCCGCGTGCGCGCAAGGGCGCCCTTGGTGGCGAGGGTGAAGGGGGAACGGGCATAGCCCGCGATAACGGCTTGGGTCACGTTGATCTCCCGATCGGTTTGGCCCCGGGTTTTTTTGCCCGGTCGGCTTTGGATTCGGCTTTTGGCTGTGGAGCGCGCATTGCGGCGATCGCCTCCAGCGCCTCCTCGCATTGCAGCTCGATGCTGCGCAGTTCGGAGATTGTTTCCTCCAGGGCGTGGCGCTGCTCCTCCAGCTTACCCATGCGCTTCTGCACGGCCTTCAAAAGCGCGCTCGTTTGTTGCCCGTGGGTGGGGTCTATGTCGTAAAGTTCAAGATATTCCTTTATCTCTTTAATCGAGAAGCCGAGCCGCTTGCCGCGCAGAATAAGGATCATCCGTGCGCGGTCGCGCTGGGAATAAACGCGCGTGGTGCCCGCGCGGCGCGGCGTGATGAGTCCCTGCGCTTCGTAGAAGTGCAGCGTGCGCACAGTAATCCCAAGTTCCGCGCCGAGTTGCGTGACGGTAAAAAGCGGGTCCTGATGTGGCATTGGGGTTCCTCTCGTCCGGCTTTTGCCGCGCGGGTGGTGCCTTAGAACTTCATTGTCACTCCCGCCGTGATGGAGTTATCGGAGGCGGAGTAATTGCCGATGAGCGTGCCGCTCGGCGTCGGCAAGCCGGAGGTCGTCTGCTTGATGCTGCCGCCGGGGGTGAAGACATGGCCATAGGCGAGGTCGAATGTGGCCGCCGGAGTAAGTTTGTATTGCACGCCAACGCCGACATCGTAATGATTGGCGTCCGGCACGCGGGTGGTGCGGTTGCTGTCCGTTACGGGGGATTCGTCGAACGCGAAGCCGGCCTGCAGCATGATCCGGTCGGTAAGCTGGTAATTTGTGCCGGCGCCCACAAACCAGGTATTCCGCCAGTTTTCAACAATCGATGTGCCAGGGTAACCATTGGTGGGTGTAATGTGCAGGCTGTTCAGCAGGGCCCAATGGGTCCATTGCACGCTGCCCATCACGGCCCAGGCCGGAGTGATCTGATGATAGATGCCAATACCCACGGAGTCCGGCATGGTGATGGAGGTGGTGGCGCTGCTGTTGCCTGC
>JAGXAE010000152.1 GCA_018971725.1 Pseudomonadota bacterium
GGCGCGCCGTTCACGTAATAGATCGGCGTGGTGATATAAAATTTCGTCTTCTTCATGACCTGTGTAACTGTTCCAGCGCCAGGATGATGGCGGCGCGCTTATCCAGGTTCAGTCCTAACACCTCGCGCTCCAGTTTCCCAAATTCCTGCCAGAGCGTGACGTTATGGCTGAGATGCGCGGCGCCCGCCCTGGCTGCGGCGCGGGTGCGGGCGGCGAGGCGCGTGCGCAGCAGGGAAAAGAACAGCTCGAACTTGTCTGCCCCTTCTACCGCGCGGGCCACATTATCCGCGATGGCCTGGGCGCGGGCGGGTTTCACCGGGGCGTTCAGGGCTTCGTCCACCAGCGCCGCCACGGCTACGCCATCGCCTTCCGCGAGGTTGAGGGCGTTGCCGATGCTGCCCTCAGCCAGTTCAATCAGCCGTTTCGCGTCCGTCTCCGGCGCATAATCGGCCAGCAGCGCCTGCATCGCCGCATCCGGCAGCGGCGCCATCGGCAGCACCCGGCAGCGACTGCGGATGGTGGGCAGAAGCCGGCCCGGGGCGGCGCTGACCAGCAGCAGGATGGCACGCGGCGGCGGTTCCTCCAGCAACTTCAGCAGCGCGTTGGCGGCGTTGGGGTTCATGTCCTCCGCGCCATCCACGACCACCACGCGCCAGCCACCCTCAGCCGGGGTGAGGCGCATGAAGGCGCTCGCCTCCTGCACGGTTTTAATGACGATCTCGCCTTGCAGCTTCTCGGTTTTGGCGTTGACGCGGCGTTCCACGGTGAAGAAATCCGGGTGTGTGGCAGCGGCGACGCGGCGGAACACGCCGGAGGTTTCCGGCACGGCGAGGTCTGGAGACTGCCCGCCAGCCAGCAGCCAGCGCCCAAACCTGTAGGCCAGGGTAGCCTTGCCGATGCCGGGCGGCCCGGCCAGCAGCCAGCCATGATGCAGCCGCCCGGAGCGAACGGCCTGGTAAAGTGCATTCACAGCACCCTCATGGCCCCGGAAATGCGGATTGGCGCGTGGTTCAGGCGGCATCAGCACCCTGTCCGTTCGCGCAATGCCTGGCGCAGAGACGCCACAACGGCCTCGGGCGCGGGGCTGGCGTCAATCTTGATGAAACGCGCCGGTTCCCCCGCCGCCATGGCGCGGAAGCCATCGCGCACGCGGGTGAAGAAGGCTTCGTCCATTTCCTCGTATCTGTCCGTGCCGCTGGCGCGGGCGGTGAGTCGGCGCTTTGCTTCAACTTCAGGCAGTTCAAGCAGAAAGGTGACGTCTGGTTTTAACCCAAGCAGGGAGATCAAGGCACGGACATCCGCCAGCGCCACACCCTGGCCGTAGGATTGGTAGGCCATGGTGGAATCGTAAAACCGGTCGCAGATCACCACCGCGCCGCGCGCCAAAGCCGGGCGGATAAGGGCCGCCACATGGTCCATCCGGGCGGCGAAATGCAGCATGGTCTGAGCCAACGGATCCAGCGGGATATCCTGGTTCAGCAACAGGGCGCGGATGGCTTCTGCCCCCTTGGTGCCACCAGGCTCGCGGGTCAGCACCACCTCCCGCCCCTCGGTGCGCAAAGCCGCGGCAAGACCGGCGGCGGCGGTTGACTTGCCTGCCCCCTCACCGCCTTCCAGCGTGATGAACAACCCTGCCCCGGCCAAACCTGCTACCGCACGATGATTTCGGGGTCAGGGATGCCCGTTTGCAGCACTTGCTGCAAGGCTTGGTCAGCCGCCGCCACTGAATGATAGGGCCCAGTATTCACCGCCCAGAGGGTGCGGTCGCCGCCGAACACAGGCACGATCCGTGCCGGCATGCCGTAGAGTTTGGCCATGGTGCGCACGGCATCGCCCTCGCTGCCGAAACCGGCCACCTGCACCCAGAGCGGCCCCGGCGCGGGTTGCGCGACCGTGATCTGGCCGGTGAGCTGCGCGGCCGCGCTTTGCATGCCGGGATTATTGGTGTTGACGAGTTGCTGTGCCGCGCCCGTGGCGCCGCCGGAGCCGGGCGGGGCCAGTGTTTGCGCGGTGATGCCCGCCACTGGCGCGGCGGTGAGTTGCGGCCCCGCGCCCAGCGAGCCTTGCAGCGCGGCGCTGGCCCGTGAGTCCAACTTTACCTCAACCTCCACCACACCGCCGGAGGGGAAATTCAGCAGCCGGGCGACACGCGGCGTAACGGCGATAACGCGGCCGGGGACGTTGGGGCCACGCTCATTCACCCGCACCTTCATCGTATAGCCGTTCACGAGGTTGGTGATGGTAACGATGCTGGGCAACGGCAGCACAGGGCTGGCGGCCATCAGGCCATCCGAATCGTAGAGCTCGTTATCGGCGGTGTAGGCGTTGCCGCCATGTTCGATGATGATGCCAAGGCCGGTAGCGTCGTAGCTGCCGAATTCACGCGGGTAACGCCATTCTCCGCCCACCTGGTAAGGATTGCCGATGGTGTAGGTAACGGGCCCCGGTGCGGGCGGCGGCGGTTGTTGCATGCAGCCAGTCAGCGCGGCGCACAGTCCCAGGATGAGGCGGTTGATCATGTCAGGATCATCCGCCCCAGCGCGCCGACCGCGAGCGCGTAGAAATCAGAGGGATTATAGCGGCGGATAACGTTGAAATTCTCATAAACAAGAAAAGCCTGGCCACCCGCGCCATCGGGCAGCAGCAAAGCAGCAGGCGTGCCGGACGGTAGAGGAATGGCACCCGGCAGGCGCTGCACGCCCAGCTGCTCCCAATAGCCGATGGTTTGCATGTTTTCGCGTCCGGTCATCGCGGTGTTGAGGCTGGACGGTACGAGCACGGACTCAGATGATGGCTGTTCCGGCCGCCAGCCCGCCTTGGCAAGATAATTCGCCATGGAGGCCAGGGCGTCGGCATCGGAGTTCCAGATATCCGGCGCGCCGTTGCCGGAGAAACTGACTGCCGTGGTGAGATAGGTGCTGGGCATGAATTGCGGCTGGCCCATGGCCCCCGCATAGGAACCGAGCAGGTTGGCGACCGGCGCATCGCCCCGCGCCACAATGGTCATCGCTTTGATCACCTCGGCGCCGAAATAATGGCTCTGCCGGTCCCAGGCCAGGGTGGTTAGAGCGTCGATGACATTAAAATCGCCCTGATTGGCGCCAAAATTCGTCTCCAGCCCCCATATACCGAGCATCACATCCGCCGAGACGCCATAGCGGCTGGTGACGCCGGCCATGAGGTTTTGCGTTTGCTGGTATTTGCCCTGACCGGTGGCAATGCGCGTCTGGGTGAGCACCCGGCTGGAATATTGCGCCCAGGTGAGGGTGAATTCCGGCTGATGGTGGTCCAGCTTCAGCACCTGCTGGTTGGGAACCAGCCCATAGGTGCTGGCCTGGATGATCGATTCGGGTATGCCCACCGCCCGGGCCCGGGCCTGCAACCTGGCCAGGAAGGACGCAAAATCCTGCGCCGCCCAGCTTGCCCGCGGCAGCGCCAAAGCGCCGCCCAACCCCGCCAACATGATACGTCTTAGCATGGCGCGACCTTGCCACGCCGGCGCCGGGCACCGCAACGGGCGCGAGGGCCGTGTTTGTTATCTTCCTGTTCACCTCCGGCATGGCGGCGCGAACGAAGCTAAGCTATGTTGCGAGCATGGGATTCTGGCGCACGAAAACATTGGCGCAGATGAGCCGGGCGGAGTGGGAATCGCTTTGCGATGGATGTGGCCGCTGCTGCCTGCACAAGCTGCGCGACGACGACACCGGAGAGGTTGAGTTCACCAACGTCGCCTGCCGGCTGCTGAATACTGAGACTGCACGTTGCCGGGATTATGCCAACCGCAAATCCCGCGTGCCGGATTGCGTGAAGCTGACGCCAAAGCGGCTGGAAAAGGTGGACTGGCTGCCGCCCAGCTGCGCCTATCGGCTGCTGCATGAGGGCAAAGATCTGCCGCCATGGCACCCCTTGCGCAGTGGCAGGCCTGAGACCGTGGTTGATTCCGGTGCTTCTGTGGCAGGGCGATGCATAGACGAGCGCCATGCCGGCCCGCTGGAGCACCATGTAACCGACTGGCCCGGCCAAATGCCAAAGCCTCGGCGATGAAGGCGGAGCAGCTCTCCACTGAAATGGTGCCGGTGCGTGGCGCGCTTGTTGCCGTGATATTCAAGCGCTCAGCGCGGGCGCGGCGCATTTCCCTGCGGGTGGATCCAGCTCATGGCGTGGTGATTACCCTGCCCACGCGCGCCTCACGCCGGGCGGGGCTTTCGCTGCTGCAAACGCACGAAACTTGGGTGCACGAGCGGCTTGAGGCCCTTCCCCAGCCTTTGGCGCTGAAGCCAGGGGCCATGGTGCCCGTGCGCGGCCTGCCGCATGAGATTGTGCATGTGCCCGGCGGGCGCGGCGGCGCCTGGGTGGAGGATGGAAAAATATTCGTCACTGGCGAGTCGGAATTTCTTGCCCGCCGCGTGGCGGACTGCCTGAAGCGCCTGGCCCGGCAGCGCCTTACCGCAATGGCCGCCGAAACCGCCCTGCGCGGCGCGTTGCGGCCAAGGGCGGTGCGCATAAAAGATACGCGTTCCCGTTGGGGCAGTTGCGCGCCTGATGGAACCCTGGCCTTTTGCTGGCGGCTGATCTGCGCGCCGGAATTTGTGCAGGATTACGTGGTGGCGCATGAAGTGGCGCATTTAAAGTACATGAACCATGGCAAATTGTTTTGGCAGCTAACCGACGAGCTGACCCCGCACAGGCCAGCGGCCACTGCATGGCTGGCCAGCGAGGGTGTGAGTCTGTTGCGGATAGGCTGAATCATGCCATGATATCATGGAGATAGCCGGCCAACTAAAGTGAGGGTCATCCCATGAAAGCCGTTGCCTTTACCCATT
>JAGXAE010000153.1 GCA_018971725.1 Pseudomonadota bacterium
TGCCAAAACTACTCAACCAACAGCCCGCGTGATACACAAGGCAGGCCCGGAACAGGCCAAAGAAGCAACAAATCCCGCACCCGCCCAAACGACGCAAAAAAGAAAAACTCACCTACATAGATGAGTTTTGCAGCGGCCTGCTAAGACACGTTTGCACTTTCGACGGCATAAGCTGGATAGTCGGTGTAACCGCGATGATTACCCCCGTAGAAGGTCGCCCGATCATAGGGATTCAGAGGTAAGCCAAGCCGCAAGCGTTCTGGCAAGTCTGGATTAGAAACGAAGTGACGCCCGAAGGCGACGAGATCAGCGCTACCGGCAGCCAAGATCTGCTCCGCACTCTCGCGCGTAAATCCACCGGCAACGATAACTGGCCCCTTGAAGACATTACGCAAATCTTTGGCTGAGATGGCCGAGGAAATAGGAGTAACGTCTTCAATGCCGCGAATACGCGGCTCAATTAAATGGAGATAAGCGAGGCCGAAGCGGTTCAATGCGTTCGCTACGTAAGAGAATGTCGCAACAGGATCACTGTCTGACATATTTCCAAACGTACCGCTTGGGGCCAGCCGGACGCCAACACGATCCCCGCCCCATACATCGGTGAACGCAGCAACGACCTCTAGCAGAAAGCGTGCGCGGTTTTCGATGGAGCCTCCGTAAAAATCCAATCGCAGATTGCTTCCATCTTGAAGAAACTGATCCGGCAAATACCCATTTGCCGCATGGAGTTCTACCCCGTCAAAGCCTGCACGTTTTGCACGCAGAGCTGAGTCTTTGAATTCTGCTACAAGTCCTGCAATGGCATCTGTTGCCAGTTCAAGCGGAACAACCTGCTCCGCATCTTCCCACTCGCCATCAGCTGTCTTGATGATCGCCTTCTCGTAAGATCGGATCGCGGATGGTGCGACGGGAAGTTTACCGCCCATATTCTGCGGATGAGCCTGCCGGCCGCCATGCCAAAGCTGAAGAAAAATGGTTGCTCCCTTGGCGTGAACGGCATCGGTCACACGGCGCCAGCCAGCTTCCTGCTCGTCGGTATAAAGACCAGGTGCCCCAGCATAGACAATGCCGCCATATGAAACAGGCGTCGCCTCGGCAATCATGAAACCGCCCTGTGACGCACGCTGAACGTAATAATCGACCATCAAGTCACCAGGAACATCACCGGGCTCTGAACGCATACGGGTCAGCGGCGCAAGGACAACACGATGCCCGACGGAGTATGGGCCTATTTTTGTCGGCGTAAATAAAAGCGACATCGCTTCACCTTTCGCAAGTGTCGCCCGGCTCTTTTCAGGAGCCGGGTAGTCATCAGATTGAGTGTTGGTCGGTCACTTCACCAGATTACGCAGAGCAGGCAGCAGCTCCTCGGGATCGGGCCGAACGGTGTAGTCGGGATTGACTTCCGCGTAAGCGATTTTGCCATCCTGGCCGATCAAGAAGCGTGCAGGCATCGGCAGCGTCCAGCTCGGCTCGCCATTGACCACGGCCAGATCGTTCTTGAAGACATCTTTGTAGAGCTTCTGAAGATAATCCGGCAGCGTGAAACGAAGGCCGAAAGCATCGGCGACGTTATTGCCAATATCAGAAAGGATCGGAAATTCGACCTTATTCTCTCGCGTCGAACGGCGGCTGTTCGGAGCCGTCTGGGGAGAAATGGCGACCAGATTGGCCCCAAGCTTTTTGAATTCGGGCAAAGCTTCCTGCAACGCCTGCAAATCCATATTGCAGTAAGGGCACCAGACACCACGATAAAAGGTGACGATAAGAGGCCCCTTTTCGAGCAAATCCTCGGATGACACCTCCTTGCCATCAGGATCGAGCAGCGTAAACGATGGGGCCAGGTCACCAGCTTTTTTGGCATGGTTGGCGGCGCCAGAAGCGATTAATTCATCAGTCGCCCGATGCATGGGTTCATGAATCCAGTCCGGCGCATTGTAGGGAGGCCCGCCAGCCTCGAAATTGGCTTTGAAAGCAGCCAGTGTTTCGCGCAACCCCATGGGTAAATCCTCACATTGATGGTTTCGGCTACCCTTGTGGCGACCGACACGAGAGCGATCTCGTTATCGTCGAATGTATATATTCCTAAATCCAGCAGTAGACAGCAAACAGGCATTTTATTTATTCTCATGGAGAATAACTTAATCCTATCTTGTATTTGCGAGGGTTTGCCATGGATCGACTTCAGGCGATGTCTGCTTTTGTCCGCGTTGTGGAAACGGGATCTTTCTCTAGCGCTGCCCGTCTACTAAACTTGGGGCAGCCATCCGTGTCTAAAATCATCGCTCAACTCGAGGACCGGCTGCAGGTGACTTTGCTCAGCCGGACAACGCGGGGTCTCAGCGCGACCGAGGCAGGTTTGCGGTTCTTTGAACGAGCGAAAACGGTCATACAAGAGGCGGATGAAGCTGAACTAGATGCGCGTGGTGCTGGCGCCGGATTGACGGGGTGTCTGCGCATCTCTGCGACAACAACGTTCGCTCGGCTCTTTATTGTTCCGCTCCTTCCGCAGTTTCTCGAGCAACATCCAGATCTCACTATTGATGTCATACTCGATGACCGGGTGATCGATCTTGTCGAAGAGGGTGTGGACCTCTCCCTCCGCATCAGTGGCAGACTTCCGGATTCTTCCAGTATTGCACGAAAGATCGCCAAGGGCAGCTTCCACGTTCTAGGGACGCCCCGCTATTTTGAGCGTGCGGGTGTGCCGAAGAAACCTTCAGATTTAGCGTCCCACGAAGCCGTCATTTATAGTCAGTTGCCAACGGGGTGGTCCTTCATGCGCGACGGTGCGTCGACATCTGTGACTCTGACAGGCAGGGTGCGCGTGAGCGCGGCGGAAGGCGTGAGAACGGCCGTCTTGGCAGACATGGGCTTGACCATAGGCTCGTATTGGATGTTTGCGCCGGAGCTTGAGAGCGGAGCTGCAATAACGGTCCTACCGGAATGGACACTTCCACCCGTCGATGTTTGGGCCATCTTTCCGCCGGGGCGGATACCGACCGCCAAGGCTCGTCGCTTCGCTAGCTTCGCCGAAGAAGCGCTGAACTCTGGTTTGGATCGCTTGTCTTAATCTAGGAGACTTGCTTCCTCACCACGCGGGGCAACTCTGGCCAGAGCGGCTGTTGAGCGACCAGGGCGCTTGATATAGCGTGCCATTGCCGTTTTTGGCATTAAATGCCGAAGTACGGTGCGCCACCAAATCATGGAAGAGATTCCAGCCGTGAATGGCACAGTTTGATGTCCGTTTTTGGGCACCAGAACCAAAGGGGCGAGTAACGGCATTGGTTGACTCCTGCCACTATGACCGGCGCCCGCCAATGGCAACTTATCTTGATCTTTGTTCCAAAGCTGCCAGACCGTTATCGGCCCCAAACGATCACCACCATTTGCACATCGCAATTCTATAACATTCCGAAATCAAACCAAAACTCTGTCAACCGTTTTTCTTAAAAATCCAAAATCCTTCACCATCAAAAACTAACGTGCCGTTATTACCGAAGTTCCCCACTTATGTTCTGCGTGGAACATACCATGAACTCAGCCTCATCCCCGCATCAGCCCTTCCATGCGTTCAGCCAAAGCCTGCGCCAGAAGCCGCCGCCAGGGGGCGGAGTGCTTGTTGGCCAGCACCTTATCCTCATGCACGAAGCTGGTGATGATGGCGTTATAGCCCAGCCAGCGTAGCGGTTCCGGCTCCCATTTGCGCAGCGCCTGCTGCATGGTTTTGTCTTTAATCACCCAGGGCTGGCGCGTCTCCACACTGTCGCGCCCCAGAATCAAATCCGCCAGCGTGCGCCCGCCGAGATTGGAAGCGCCCACACCTTCCCCGCCATACCCTCCGGAAATTGCGATGCGGTTTTTCGAATCCAGCAGCATATGCGGTTGAAACCGGCGGGACATGCCAAGATTCCCGCCCCAGCGATGCGTGATCTTCACGCCCTTCAACTGCGGGAAAATCTCGCCCAGCAAATAGCGCCGCAGCCCTTCCTCGGCTTGCGTCAGGGTAAAATCATTCCGCAATTTGCCGCCAAACTGGTAGCCGCCCCGCGCCCCAAAGGCGAGGCGGTTATCCGTCGTGCGCTGGCCGTATGTCACCTGGCGGCTGAACTCGCTGAAGCTTTGCCCGCGCGCCAGCCCAATCCCGGCCCAAACATCCTCCGGCAGCGGCTCGGTGGCGATCAGCAGGCTCTGCACCGGCAACTGGTAATCGCCCAATCTATGCTCATTCAGCGGCGGCAGGCTGGCGGCATAACCCTCCACGGCGGGCACCACCCAATCGGCTTTCACAACGCCTTGGGCGGTGCGGATCTCGCCGGGCCGCCATTGTGTCACCCGGCTCTGCTCGTAAATCTTCACCCCCAGCCGCTCCACGGCTGCGGCCAGGCCGCGCACCAGCTTGGCGGGTTGGATGGTGGCGCAATGCGGCGTGTAAACTGCGCCCAGCGCGCCGGGAATCCGCAATTCCTGCGTCAGCTCCGCCGGGGAGAGCCAGCGGATATCTTCCTCGTTCAGCCCCTCCTGCGTGTGCATCGTGGTCAGCCAGTTGCGCAGCCGGGTTTCCTGCTCGGGATAGCGCGCCGCGCAGTAAAGTGCGCCGCCCTTGCGGAAGTCGCAGTCGATGCCTTCTTCCCGTGTTACGCGCCCCACCTCGTCCGGGATGGCTTGCAGCAGGTCCCAGCTTTCCCGCCGGCGCGGTTCGGGCAGATGGCCCACAATCCGGTCCTCGCCCAGAATCGCCCCCATCACCCAGCCGCCATTGCGGCCGGAAGCGCCGAACCCGGCCGTCTCGGCCTCCACCACC
>JAGXAE010000018.1 GCA_018971725.1 Pseudomonadota bacterium
GCGGGCAGCTCGCTTGCCTGCTGCCCGGCTCCTGCAACCTGTTCAGCAGCCCCGCCTTGCGCTGCCGCCAAACCGCCGAGGCCCTGCTGCCTGATACGGCCATAACCGAGGATTCCCGCCTCTGGGAGCAGCATTTCGGCACGTGGGAGGGGCAAGATGCCGCCACCCTGCCGGATCTCGGCCCCTTGCGCCGCGCCGACCTCGCCGCCCACTGCCCGCCCGGCGGCGAGACGTTCTTAGAAGTCGCCGCCCGCGCCCAGGCCGCCCTGGCGGAGATCGCGCCCCAAGGCCCTGCCATAATCGTCACCCATGCGGGCGTCATCCGCGCCGCGCTCGGCCTGGCGCTGGGCGACACCGCCCAGGGCCTTGCTTTCGAAATCGCGCCTTTCTCCGCCACCCTGCTCACGCTGCTGGAGGGCGCATGGTCCATCGGCTTCGTGAATCTGGCGCTGGCGCCATGAATTTTCCTGCCGCCATGCTCCTGGCTTTGGGGCTCGACGCCGCCATCGGCTGGCCGGACGCGCTCTATCGCCGCATCGGCCACCCCGTCACTTGGTGCGGGGCGCTGGTCTCGGCCCTGGAGACACGCTGGAACCATGGCAGCGACTCCCGCCGCCGCCTGGCCGGGCTGGCCACGGCGCTGCTGGTCATCCTGCTCGCCATCGCCATCGCCGCCCTGCTGCAAGCCGCGCTGACACACAGGCTGGCGAACACGCTGCTGCTCGCCATCCTGGCCTGGCCGCTCATCGCCGCGCGCGCCTTGCACCAGCATGTGGCCGCCGTTTCCAAGCCATTGGGCAGGGGGGATATCCCCGCCGCGCGCCGTGCCGTCTCTATGATCGTCGGCCGCGACCCGGAAACGCTGGACGGCCCCGCCATCGCCCGCGCGGCACTTGAAAGCCTGGGCGAAAACGCGTCGGACGGCATCATCGCCCCGCTCTTCTGGGGCGCACTCTTCGGCCTGCCCGGCATCGCCGGCTACAAAGCCATCAACACGCTGGATTCGATGCTCGGCCATCGCTCGCCCCGCTATCTCGCCTTTGGCTGGGCCGCCGCGCGGATTGACGACATCGCCAATCTCATCCCCGCCCGCCTCACCGCTTTGCTCTTCGCCCTGGCGGCGGCGGAGAAGCGCGCCGCCCTGCGCACCGCCTGGCGCGATGCACGGCACCACCGCTCCCCCAATGGCGGCTGGCCGGAAGCGGCCATGGCAGGCGCGTTGGGCTTACGCTTGTCCGGCCCGCGCATTTACGGCAACCAGACCGCGCACGAACCCTGGATCAACGCCGCAGGCCGCGACCCAGGGGCGCAGGATATTATCGCGGGGCTGGCGCTCTACCGGCGGATGCTGCTTCTGGCCGCCGTCGGCCTGGCGCTCGCCGCCGCTTTGTGAGGCCAAAGATGAAACGAGACCATGGGGGAAATCTGGACGCGGCGATCCGCCAATATGGCGGCACGCGGGAGGGCTGGATCGACCTTTCCACCGGCATTAACCGTCAGCCTTACCCTGTGCCCGCCATCTCGCCGGAGGCCTGGACTGCCCTACCCACCGCCAGCGCCACCGCGAAACTGATCGAAACCGCCCGCGCCTCCTACCGCACAAAGGCGGCCGTGCTGCCGCTGGCCGGGGCGCAGGCCGCCATCCAGCTTATCCCGCTGCTCTCGAAGCCGGGCAAAGCCAAGATCATGTCCCCCACCTATAACGAGCACGAAGCCGCCTTGCGCGCCTTGGGCTGGCAGGTGGAAAAAGCCGCGACGGCGGAGGAAACCGCTGGGGCGGACCTCGCGGTGGTCGTGAATCCGAACAACCCGGATGGGCGGTATCACGCGCCACAATCGTTGCTGGCGCTGCTGCCGAAGGTCGGGCGGCTGGTGGTGGATGAAAGTTTTGGCGACCCCTACCCTGCGCTTTCCCTGGCGCCGGAAGCGGGACGCGAAGGGTTGGTGGTGCTGCGCTCCTTCGGCAAATTCTACGGTCTGGCGGGCATGCGGCTGGGCTTCGCGCTGGGCTGCGAGGCGGACATCGCCGCCCTCTCGCAAATTGCAGGCCCCTGGCCGGTCTGTGGCCCGGCGCTGGAGATCGGCGCGGCGGCGCTGGCTGATACAGGCTGGGCGCAGGCCACCACCCAGCGGCTGATGAGCGAAATTGACCGGATTGACCGGATGGCCGGACTGGCGGGCTGGAAGATAGCCGGCGGCACCTGCCTGTTCCGGCTCTATGACACGCCGGATGCCGCCGCCGCGCAGGCGAAGCTGGCGAAACATCACATCTGGTCCCGCATCTTCCCCTATTCCGGCGGCTGGATTCGCCTCGGCATGCCGGGCAATGAGGCGGAATGGGCAAGGCTGAGCACCGCCCTGGCGGCGGCCTGATGGAGTTCACCCCGCAACAGGCCGCAACCCTGGCTGAGATCATGCTCTGGCGGCGGGATGTTCGGCATTTCCTGGCCGACCCCGTGCCGGAAGAGGTGTTGGAGCGGCTGCGCCTGGCGATGGACCACACACCCTCTGTCGGCAATGCGCGCCCCTGGCGGGTGATCCGCGTGGAAAGCCCGAACCTACGCGCCGCCGTGCGGGCGGAGTTCGAACGCTGCAACCAGAACGCCGCCGCCAGCTATGAAGGCGAGCAGGCAGCCGCCTATACCAAGCTGAAATTGGCGGGGCTGGACGCTGCCCCCGTGCAACTGGCGGTGTTCACCGAGACGGACCCGGAAGCCGGGCATCGCCTCGGCCGCGCCACCATGGAGCTAACGCTGCAACAATCCACCGCCATGGCGATCTTCGCACTCTGGCTGACGGCGCGGGCGGAAAATCTGGGCGTGGGGGCGGTTTCGATCCTGGAGCCACGCGTGATGGAGCGCCTGTTCCGCGTGCCGGAACGCTGGGAGTTTTCCGCCTATCTCTGCATCGGCAAACCCGCCTTCACCGACGACACGCCGCTGCTGCACCGGGCAGAATGGCAGAGAAATGAAGAGACAGTTTGGGAAAGGCGTTAGAGGGCGAACAGCCCGTCCACGTCCAGATGCGCTTCCAGATGCGCGGCCAAGCCGTCCAACGCGGCCTCGATCTCCGCACCGTGGGCGCGTGCCGCCACCTCCGCGCCCAGGCTGGCCAGGAAGGCGGTGCGGAACGCATCTTCGTGGAACAGCCCATGCAGATAGCTGCCCATCACCAGCCCATCCGCTGACACCGCGCCATCTGGCCGTTCCCCCACCTGGGCGAAGGGGCGGGAGGCGTCCGGCCCCTGGCTCTGGCCGAGATGGATTTCGTAACCTGAAACAGCAAGGCCGCTGGCCGCATGCACGGCCTGCACCAGGCCAAGCTGTTTTTGCGGCGCCATGCGGGTGGAAATATCCAAAAGCCCCAACCCCGGCGCCGCGCCCGGCGGGCCTTCCAGCCCTTGCAGGTCTTCAACAACCCGCCCCAGCATCTGGTAGCCGCCGCATAGCCCCAATATGCGCCCGCCGCGCCGGTGGTGGGCCAGCAAATCGATATCCCAGCCCTGGGCGCGCAGAAATATCAGGTCTCCGCGCGTGGATTTGCTCCCCGGAATGATCACCAAGGCCGCGTCGCCGGGGATGGCCTGGCCGGGTTCCACCAGCACCAGCTTCACCCCCGGTTCAGCGCGCAGCGGGTCCAGATCGTCGAAATTGGCGATGCGGGAGAGGGCGAGGCAGGCGATTTTCACCGCCCGCGCCCCCGCCGCCACCGGGCGGGCACGGCGAAGGTCCTGCGCATCCTCGCCGGGCAGGCGTGCAGCGTCTGGAAAGTAAGGTACCACGCCGAAGCCACGCCATTTCGTATGAGTCTGGATGAATTCATAACCAGAATCGAACAATCGCGGATCGCCCCGGAATTTATTCACGATGAAGCCCTTCACCAGGGCCGCATCCTCCGGGGCCAGCACGGCTTGGGTGCCAATGATCTGCGCGATCACCCCGCCCCGGTCGATATCCCCCACCAGCACCACCGGCACGTTCGCCGCCTGGGCAAAGCCCATATTGGCGATGTCGTTGGCGCGGAGATTGACCTCCGCCGGGCTACCGGCACCCTCGACGATAACAAGATCATGCGCGGCGGTGAGGCGGTGGAAGCTCTCCAGCACCGGGGCCAGGAGCTGGGGCTTGTACGCGGCATAATCACGCGCCTTCAGCGTGGCCACACGCTTTCCCTGCACGACGATCTGGGCGCCGGAGTCGGATTCGGGCTTCAGCAGCACCGGGTTCATGTCCGTGATGGGGGCGAGGCCGCTGGCCAGCGCCTGCAACGCTTGGGCGCGGCCGATTTCACCGCCATCCGCTGTGACCGCCGCGTTGTTGGACATGTTTTGCGGCTTGAACGGCGCCACCTTCAGCCCGCGGCGCAACGCCGCCCGGCACAGCCCCGCCACCAGCAATGATTTGCCGACATTCGAGCCCGTGCCTTGCAGCATCAAGGTGCGGGTCAAAACTCCACGCCCTTCTGGGCCTTGATGCCCTCTTTGAACGGGTGCTTCACGGCGGCCATTTCGGTCACGAGATCAGCCGCTTCGATCAGTGCTGGCTTCGCGTTGCGGCCGGTGAGCACCACATGGGTCATGGGTGGCTTCTGGGTAAGGAGAAACTCCACCACCTCCTCCACATCCAGATAATCATAGCGCAGGGCGATGTTGATTTCGTCCAGCAGCACCAGGCGGTTGGCTGGGTCGCGGATCAGCTCCTTGGCTTTTTCCCACCCGGCCTGGGCCGCTTCGATGTCCCGGGCTTTGTCCTGGGTTTCCCAGGTGAAGCCCTCACCCATCGCGTAAAACTGGCAGAGATGGGAGAAATGGCTGGTGAGCAGGCGGCGCTCGCCCGTGTCCCACGCGCCTTTGATGAACTGCACCACGGCGCAGGGCATTTCGTGCGCGATGCAACGCAGGATCATGCCGAATCCAGCGGAGGATTTGCCTTTGCCCGGCCCGGTATGGACGATGATGAGCCCTTTCTCCCCGGTTTTGCCCGCCATCATCCGCGCACGGGCGGCCTTGATGCGGGCCATTTTTTCGGCGTGGCGGGCGGCGTCCTCGGGCGGGATTTCGGGCATGGCTGGCTCTCCTTGACTCTGCCCCGCACATGCGGCCTTGTGCGGCAGACCGTGCTGGTGCCTGGCTTATGTCAGGCCAAAAGGGAATGCGATAGGGGAAACCCGAAGCGCAGCCGCCCCCGCGACCGTGACCGGAGAGGTTGCCCAATGCCACTGGCGATGAGCCGGGAAGGTGGGCGCCGCAGGGTTTTCAAACCCCTATCCGCAAGCCGGGAGACCTGCCAGCACAAAGGTTTTGGACGAGCGGACGGGGTGTGCCGCTGCGGGTTCTTGGCACGCTTCACGCGTGTTCCCCGTTTCGCGCGCCCGGTTTTGAATGAGGATTGGAATGGGCGCGACACTGCATGTCTGCATCACTTGCCGGGCCGGGTTGCCACTGGTGGAGGGCGAGCTCTGCGCCGGGGCCAGGGTGCATGAGGCGATCTCTGCCTTGCCCGCGCCGGAGGGCGTGATTGTGAAGCCGGTGGAATGCCTTTCCGCCTGCAAGAACGGAGCTTCCGTGGCACTCTCCGGCCCGGGGCGCTGGTCTTACATTTACGGGCCGGTGAGCGAGGCGGATGCGCAGGTGATTCTGGAAGGTGCTGGCGCCTATGCGCAAACACTGGATGGTATTGTGCCCTGGCGGGAGCGGCCTGCCTTGTTCCGTAAAAACGTGATTGCCCGCTTGCCAGCATTGGAAACCCCATGACCGATCTTGCGAAAATTCCCGTCACCATCGTCACCGGCTTTCTGGGCGCGGGGAAAACGACGCTGATAAAGCATTTGCTGGCCAACCCTGGCGGCAAGCGCCTGGCGGTGTTGGTGAATGAGTTCGGCACGATGGGGGTGGATGGCGAAATTCTGCGCGGCTGCGCGGATGAGAATTGCCCGGAGGAGGCGATTCTGGAGCTGGCGAATGGCTGCATCTGCTGCACGGTGGCGGATGAGTTCATCCCCACCATGGAGCGGCTGCTGGCGCTGGAGAAAAAGCCGGATCATATCCTCATCGAGACCTCGGGCCTGGCTTTGCCCAAGCCTTTGTTGAAGGCGTTCGACTGGCCGGCCATCCGGTCCCGCGTGACGGTGGATGGAGTGGTGGCGATGGCGGATGCGGAAACGGTTTCCACCGGCCAGTTTGCGCCGGAACAGGGGCGCAATGGCAATGAACATGACACGCCGCTCTCCGAAGTGTTCGGGGACCAGATGGCCTGCGCGGATTTGATTTTGCTTTCAAAGGCCGACCTGGCCGGGGAGGAAAAGCTGGCCATGGCGCGGGAGGTTGTGGCCAAGGCGCTGCCACGCCCGGTGCCGATGCTGCCCGTTACGGATGGGGTGATCGAGGCGCGTATTGTGCTGGGGCTGGAGGCGGCGGCGGAGGATGATGTGGAGGCGCGGCCCTCCCACCATGACGACGAGGAGGCGCATGAGCATGATGATTTCGCCACCATCGTGGTGGATCTGCCGGAGCAGGAAAGTGCCACACCGTTGCTGGCCGCGCTGGAAACCTTGGGGCGTGAACAGAAGATTTTGCGGGTGAAGGGGCATGTGGCGGTTACCGGCAAGCCGATGCGGCTTTTGGTGCAGGCGGTGGGGGCGCGGGTGCGCAGCCAGTTCGACAAGCCTTGGGGCGCCGCGCCACGCGCCACGCGCCTCGTGGTGATTGCCGAACGGCACGACCTGAACGCCAAAAAAATCCGGGCGGCGCTGGGCGGGTAAAATGCATATCGTCTTCCGCGAAAGCCATGGGCTGGAGGAAGCGGAGACCCCGCATGATCTTTGCCAGGACCCGGCGGAGATTGTGGTGCTGTCTTTCTCGGACAGCGATTTAGGGGCGTTTGCCGCGGCCTGGCAGGGCGCGAAAGCCCGCGGTTTGATACTTCCCAGCCTGCGGCTGGCGAATCTGGCGCTGTTGCGGCACCCGGTTTCGGTGGATGTGTATGTTGAGAAAACGCTGAGCGGGGCGAAGGCCGTGCTGGTGCGGCTGATCGGCGGGGAAGGCTACTGGGCCTATGGGCTGGGCTGCTTGCGGGAGCTGGCCGAGCGTAACGGGCTGAAACTGGCGGTGCTGCCGGGGGATGGTCGGCCGGATAAAATCCTGGAAGGGTATTCCAACCTCGCGCCCGCACGGCGGGACGCGCTGGGGCGGTTGTGCGACCAGAGTGGGCCAGAGGCGGCGCTGGCGGCGCTGGTGCTGCTGGCGCGGGAGATCGGGCAGGAAGGGACGGAGGATTTAACGCCCGCGCCACTGCCGGCTTTTGGGTTTTACCAGCCGGGTGCTGGGATTTTGGAATCCGCGCCGCAAGGGGCGCGGCCTTTGCCGGTGGTGTTCTACCGCTCTTACCTTGTAGCGGCTGATTTGGGGCCGGTGGATGCGTTGATAACCGCACTGCGGGACCGGGGTTTTGAGGCGTATGGGGTGTTTTTACCCTCGCTGAAAGCGCCGGAGGCAGCGGCTTTCGTGGCGGCGTATTTGCGCAGCCATCCGCCGGTGGCGATTGTGAACGCCACCGCTTTTTCCGCCACCGGGGATGATGGATCAACGCCTTTGGATGGGCCAGGCGCGCCTGTGTTCCAGGTGGCACTCTCCACCGCGCGGCGGGAGGATTGGGCAGCTTCGGAACGTGGGCTCTCGCCAGCGGATTTGGCGATGCATGTGGCGCTGCCGGAGATTGATGGACGAATTTTCCTGGGCGTGGTGAGTTTTAAATCAGCCCGTGAACGTGATGATGATTTGCAATTCGCCCGCAACATCCACCGCGCCGAACCCGAACGGGTGGAGGCGGTGGCAGGGAAGATCGCCGCCTGGGTGAAGCTGGCCGAAACACCCGTGGCGGCGCGGAAGGTGGCGATGGTCCTCTCCACTTATCCTGGCCGGCCGGACCAGATCGCCCATGCCGTGGGGCTGGACGCTTTGCAATCCGCCAATGAAATTCTTAAGTTTTTGCAAGAGTCTGGATACGGCGCCGCGTCGCTTGAGCATCTGCCTTGGTGGTTCAAGGCCGGGGAAGCGCGCTGGCCGGCGGCGGCGTATCAGGCGGCGTTGCTGGAATTTCCTGGAATATTGCGGGACGCGCTGCATTCGGCTTGGGGCGAACCGGCAGGTGAGTTCCGGTTTCCTCTGGTCTTGTCAGGCAATATTCTGATCGCCTTGCAGCCGGAACGCGGCGCGCGGCACGAGCGTGAGGCGCAATATCACGACCTTTCCGCCGTGCCGTGCCATGGCTATGTGGCATTTTATCTCTGGCTGCGGGCGCAAGGGATGGATGCGCTGATCCATGTCGGCGCCCATGGCACGCTGGAATGGCTGCCGGGAAAGAGCGTGGCCCTCTCTGCAGCTTGCTGGCCGGAGGCACTGATCGGCGATGTGCCGGTAATCTACCCGTTCATCGTGAATGATCCGGGTGAAGCGGCGCAAGCGAAGCGGCGGATTGGGGCGGTGACGATCGGGCATATGCCGCCGCCTTTGGCGCCTGCCGCGATGCCGGAGCATCTGCAAAGGCTGGAGGCGCTGCTGGATGAATACGCCACCGCCGAAGGGCTGGACCCCAAGCGGCGGGAGCGGCTGATCGGCGATATCCGCACGGAAGCCAAGGCACGGGGCGTGGAGCAGGATTTGGAGCTGGCGGCGGATGCCTCTCTGGCGGAGGCGATCACGCGGATCGACCGGTTTGTGTGCGATTTGAAAGAGAGCCGGTTTGGAGACGGGCTGCATGTGTTCGGCACCGGAATTTGCGGCGCGGCGGAACGCGCCGGGCTGCTGGCGGCCTTGGATGGCAGGCGGGTAGCACCCGGCCCCTCCGGCTCGCCAGCTCGGGGGCGGGCGGATGTGCTGCCGACCGGGCGGAACATGTTCGCGGTGGACCCGCGCGCCATCCCCACCCGTGCCGCGCATGCGCAAGGCGTGAAGCTGGCGGAGGAACTGCTGCGCCGGCATTTGCAGGAAAACGGCGACTGGCCGAAGAGTTTGCTGATCGACCTTTGGGGTTCGGCAACCATGCGCAATGCGGGTGAGGAATTTGCCATGGCGCTGCATCTGGCCGGGCTGGCGCCGCGCTGGGAGGAAAACAGCGCCCGCGTCTCGGGGTTCGAGATTTTGCCGCCCGCCTTGCTGGGGCGCCCGCGCATCGATGTAACGCTGCGGATTTCCGGGCTGTTCAGGGATGTGTTCTCGCATCTGGCACAGTTGTTCGCGGCAGGGGCGGAGGCGCTGGCGGCGCGGGAGGAGATGGATGGGGAAAACCCGTATATCGTCCGTTCCCCGCGCGTGTTCGGGCCGCGCCCGGGGCAGTACGGCCTGGCGATGGGGGATGCGCCGGTGATCTTTACCGAGGAAGCGCGTGCCGAGGCGGCGCAAGCCTGGCTGGCGGGGGCGGAATGGTCCATCGGCACGGACGGCGTTTCACATAAAACATCCGAGGCGCTGCGAGAGAGGCTGCGGGGCACGGATGGGTTTGTGCATGTGCAGGACTTGCCGGAGACGGATTTGCTGCTGGCGGCGGATTATGCGGCGCATGAGGGCGGCATTGTCGCCGCCCTGGACTCGCTGGGGCTAAACGCGCCGCCGCTTTACCATCTGGACGCGACAAGGCCGGACGCACCGCGTGCCCGGTTGCTGAATGAAGAAATCGCCAAGGTGGTGCGGGCCAGGGCGGCGAATCCAGCCTGGGTGGGCGGCATGATGCGCCATGGCTTCAGGGGCGGTGCGGAGCTGGCGGCCACGCTGGACCATATGGCGGCCTTTGCCAATTTGGCACGGGCCGTGCCGGGGCATTTGTTCGATTTATATTTCGAGGCGACTTTGGAACGGGACGAGGTGGTGGCGTTTCTGGCGGCGGAAAACCCGGCGGCGCTGGCGCGAATGCGCGATGTGTTCACCAGGCTGCGCGCTGCGGGGCTGTGGGAGACACGCAACAACGCCATCATCGCCGCTTTGGAGGCGCCATGATTGTGAAAGGCTGGTGCCCGGGTGCGTGGCGGCCGATGATGGCGGAGGATGGGTTGATCCTCCGTATCCGCCCACCGGAGGGGCGGCTTTCCGCGATGCAGGCGCAGGGGCTGGCGGCACTGGCGCGGAAAGAGGGCCAAGCCCGGATCAGCCTGACATCGCGGGCCAATCTGCAAATGCGGGGGGTCAAGCCGGAACGCCACGAGCCGTTGCTGCGAGGGCTGGCAGAGCTGGGGTTGCTTGATGATGATGAAGCAACGGAAACCGCCCGTAACATCATCGTCACGCCCTTCTGGCAAGCGGATGACGGCACGTTAAAGCTGGCCCACGCCCTGGCGGAGGCGCTGCCGGAATTTCCAGCTTTGCCGGGCAAGTTTGGCTTCGCCATCGATTGCGGGGCGCGGCCGGTGCTGGGGGATGTGTCCGCCGATATACGGCTGGAGCGTAATGCGGCGGGGCGGCTGCTGGTGCGGGCGGATGGGTCTGAAACTGGAGACGAGGTGACGGAGACAACCGCCATCCCCCGCATGAAAGCCTTGGCGGAATGGTTCCTGGCGCAAGGCGGAAGACGGATGCGCCAGCTCTTTCCCGATGCACACAAGCAACCCGGCTTTGCCCCCGCACCCGGGCCGTGCGAAGCCGGAATACTGGTGGGCTTCACCTTCGGTGAAATACCTTTGGAAACATTGGCGCGGCTGGGCGAGATGCGCCTCACCCCATGGCGCATGGTGCTGCTGCCCGGCGTGGAAACATTGCCGGAGATGCCAGGAACGATCCTGAACCAGAATGATCCGATGCTGCGCGTGTTTGCCTGCACCGGCGCGCCCAACTGCGCCCAGGGCTTCGCGCCCGTGCGGGATTTGGCGGCGGGGCTGGCGGCGCATCTGCCCGCCGAGGCCAGCCTGCATGTGTCCGGCTGCGGGAAAGGTTGCGCGCACCAAACCCCCGCCAATTTCACGCTGGTGGCCGGGACGGAAGGCTTCACTTTGAACGGCACCCGCGCTGGGCTTGACCCGGCGTGGCTGCTCAGCCACCCCGGCGAGGTATTTGGAACCGAGTGATGCCCCACAGCTTCGAAACCGATGGCGCCGCTATCTACCGTCAGTCCTTCGCCACCATACGGGCGGAGGCGGATCTGGCCCGGTTTACGCCGGAGGAAGAAGGCGTGGCGGTGCGGATGATCCACGCGCTGGGGCTGGTGGGGCTGGAGGCGCATCTGCGCTTTACCCCCGGAATGGTAGGCCAGGCCCGCGCCGCGCTGGCTGATGGGGCACCGATTCTCTGCGATGCGCGGATGGTGAGCGAGGGCATTACCCGCCCGCGCTTGCCCGCGAATAACCGCATTATCTGCACGCTGCATGATGAAACCGTGCCGGACCTCGCAAAACAGTTGGGCACCACCCGCAGCGCCGCGGCGCTGGAGCTGTGGCGGCCGCATCTGGGCGGGGCGGTGGTGGCCATCGGCAATGCGCCGACGGCCCTGTTTCATCTGCTGAACATGCTGGAAGACCCCGCCTGCCCGCGCCCGGCGGCGATTATCGGCTGCCCGGTGGGGTTTGTGGGCGCGGCTGAGTCCAAAGCGGCGTTGATGGCGGCCCCGCCTTGCCCGGCGTTGGCGGTGGAGGGACGGTTAGGCGGCTCAGCGGTGACGGTGGCGGCCATTAACGCCATTGCCAGCGCGGCGGAGTGAGCATGGAAAAGATTATCTGTGCCGGGCTGGGGCCAGGCGACCCGGATTTGATGAGCCTGCGCGCCGCGCGGGCGGTGCAAGGGGCGCGGCATGTGGCCTATTTCCGTAAAGCCGGGCGGCAGGGCCAGGCGCGGCGGATTGTGGAAGGGATGCTGGCGGAAGGCTGCGTGGAATATGCGATGGAATATCCCGTCACCACGGAACTGCCCGCCGATAGTGCGGATTATATTGCCGCGCTGAACGGGTTTTACGATGACTGGGCGGCGCGGCTGGAAAAGCTGGCCGCAACCGAGGAGGTGGTGGTGCTGTGCGAGGGAGACCCGTTTTTCTACGGCTCTTTCATGCATCTGCATGTGCGACTGCGCGGGCGGGTGGAAATGGAAATTGTGCCAGGGATTACCGGCATGTCCGGCTGCTGGACGGCGACAGGCAACCCGATCACTTGGGGGAATGATATTCTCACCGTTCTGCCGGGCACGCTGCCGGAGGATGAACTGGCGCGGCGGATGCGCGAGAGCGATGCGTTCGTGGTGATGAAGACCGGGCGGAACCTGCCGAAGATCAAACGCGCCTTGGCAAAGGCCGGGCGGCTGGAAGCGGCGATGCTGGTGGCGCACGGCACCACGCGGCAGGAACGGATTGCGCGCGTAACGGAGATGGCAGAGGGCGACTGCCCCTATTTCGCGATTGTGCTGGCGCATGGGGGGCTAAAGCGCGGATGAGCGGCTGGCTGGCCATTGCCGGGCTGGGGCCGGGAGATGCGGCGCTGATAACGCCTGAGGTAAGCGCGGCGCTGGCCGAGGCCACCGATGTTCTGGGCTACGCGCCCTATGTGGCGCGTGTGGCCGCACGGGAGGGGTTGAGCCTGCATGCCTCCGACAACCGGGAAGAGCTGGACCGCGCCCGGCATGCGCTGCGCCTGGCGGCTGCGGGGCGGAAAGCGGTGATTGTATCCTCCGGCGACCCTGGCGTGTTCGCCATGGCGGCGGCGGTGTTCGAAGTGCTGGAAGAACAGCCCGAATGGGCGGCGCTGGAGGTACGCGTGTTGCCGGGCATCACCGCCATGCTGGCCGCGGCGGCGAAGGCGGGCGCGCCGCTGGGGCATGATTTCTGCGCGATCAATCTTTCCGATAATCTGAAGCCCTGGCCGGTGATCGAAAAACGGCTGCGGCTGGCGGCGCAAGCGGATTTCGCGATGGCATTTTACAACCCGCGCTCTAAAGCACGCCCCGAGGGATTTGGGCGGGCGCTGGATGTGCTGCGCGCCGAATGCGAACCGGAGCGACTGGTGATTTTCGCGCGGGCGGTGAGCACGAAGGAAGAGCGGATTGTGACCGTGACTTTGGCCGAGGCACTGCCGGAGATGGCGGATATGCGAACCATCGTGCTGGTGGGCAACAGCCAGACCAGGAAAGCGGGGCGGTTCGTTTATACGCCCCGGTCCGCGCCATGAAGCCAGCGCAGCGCATCTTCCGGCTCGGCCACCACCGCTCGCGCAGGCAAAACCGGGCGCGGCACCATCAGCACGGGCAAGCCCAGCAGCCGGGCCGCTTCCAGCTTGGCAGACCCGCCCGTACCGCCGGAATTCTTAGCCACGATGAGGCCGATGCGATGTTGCCGCAGCAAGGCGAGATCGTTTTCCAGCGTGAAGGGGCCGCGCGCCAGCACGATCTCAGCTTGCGGCAAAAGCAGATCGCCGCCCGGCTCGTTTACCAGCCGCAACAGGTAGAAATGCTCCGGGCGCGGCGTGAAAGCGGGCAGGCCCTGGCGGCCAATGGCGAGGAAAATACACGTGGGCGCCACCGGCAGCGCGGCGGCGGCATCCTCCAGGGTTTCCACCTCGCGCCAGTTATCACCGGGGCCGGGCATCCAGGCCGGGCGCTCCAGCGCCAGCAGCTTCACGCCGGTTTGCGCGCAGGCCGCAACGGCATTGCGGCTCATCTGCGCGGCGAAGGGATGAGTGGCGTCGATGACATGGGAGATGGCGTTGCCCCGCAGATAGGCGGCCAAGCCCTCCACCCCGCCAAACCCGCCAATGCGCGTGGGCAAAGGCTGCGGGATGGGCGTTTCCGTGCGCCCGGCATAGGAGAACACGGCATCCGCCCCCACTTCCGCCAGAAGGCGGGCGAGACGGCTGGCTTCGGTGGTGCCGCCAAGCAGGAGGATGCGAGGGCTCATGCAGCGCGTTCTGCCATGGCGCGCGAGGCAAGGCCATGAGCTGGCTCACGATCATCGGCATTGGCGAGGACGGGCTGATTACGCCCCAGGCCAAAGCGGCTTTGGCGGCGGCGGAACGCATCTTCGGCGGCCCGCGCCACTTGGCATTGGCGCAGGCGGGCGAACGCGGCCAACCCTGGCCGGTGCCATTTTCCTTGGCACCCCTGCTGGCATGCCGGGGACGGCAGGTGGTGGCGCTTTGCTCGGGCGACCCGTTCTGGTTTGGCGCTGGCAGCATATTGGCGGAGGCACTGCAACCGGGCGAATGGGTGGCGCTGCCCGCCATTTCCAGCTTTGCCCTCGCCACCGCGCGGCTGGGCTGGCGGCTGGAAACCACAATCTGCCTTGGCCTGCATGCGGCCCCCTTCGCCCGGGCACGGCAACATCTTACGAACGGGGCGCGGCTGATCTGCCTGCTGCGCGGGCCGGAGGCCGTGGCGCCCTTCGCGGCATGGCTGGGGGCAAAAGGCTTTGGCTCTTCTCGGCTCTGGCGGCTCTCGGCCCTGGGCGGCGAAAGAGAGGAAATTTTGGAAGCCAGCCCGGCCGCAATGGCGGCCTTGCCGCCCGGCATTGGCCCTGTTGCTGTGGCGGTGGAAGCGCATGGAGCTCTGGGCCTGCCGCGCACGCCCGGCCTGCCGGATGAATTATTCGAACATGATGGGCAGATCACCAAGCGCGCCATCCGGGCTTTAACGCTTGCCGCTTTGGCGCCCAGGCCAGGGGAGCATTTGTGGGATATCGGCGCGGGCTCCGGTTCCATTTCCATTGAATGGCTGCTCGCCACGGCCACCGGGCGCGCCACCGCGCTGGAAGCGGACCCCGCCCGCACCGCCCGCGCCTTTAGGAACGCGCAAACCTTTGGCGTGGAGGACCGCTTCACCATGGTTGAAGCCAAAGCACCTGAAGGGCTGGACGCCCTGCCCCGGCCGGATGCGGTGTTCATCGGCGGCGGGACGAGTGCCGCGCTGCTGCAAAGGCTCTGGGCGCTGGCCCCCGCGGGCACGCGGCTTGTGGCCAATGCCGTGACGCTGGAAAGCGAGGCGCTGTTCACAGCCTGGGCGGCGGAAAAAGGCGGCTCGCTGCTGCGGCTTGAAGTGGCGGACGCACAGGCTTTGGGGCGGCTGCGCGGCTGGGTGCCAGCGCGGCCAGTGGTGCAATGGAGTGTGAGTCTATGATCGTGCATTTCATCGGCGCGGGGCCAGGGGCGGCTGATTTGCTGACCCTGCGCGGGCGGGACCTTATCGCCGCCTCACCGGTATGCCTGTATGCGGGCTCGCTGGTGCCGGAAGGCGTGCTGGCGCATTGCCCTGCGGGGGCGAAAATCGTCAACACCGCGCCGATGTCCCTGGATGAGATCATCGCGGAAATTCAGGCAGCGCAGGCGCAAGGGCAGGATGTGGCGCGGCTGCATTCGGGGGATTTATCCGTCTGGTCCGCGATGGGGGAACAATTGCAGCGGTTGCGGGCGCTTGGCATTCCGTATGACGTGACACCTGGCGTGCCCG
Organism: Pseudomonadota bacterium; assembly: GCA_018971725.1. Lineage (GTDB taxonomy): Bacteria > Pseudomonadota > Alphaproteobacteria > Acetobacterales > Acetobacteraceae > Acidocella. Next base: position 15,401 of record JAGXAE010000018.1, read on the forward strand.
CCTTCGCCGCCGCCGCCGCCAGCCTGGGCGCGGAACTCACACTGCCGGGGGTGGCGCAATCTTTGGTGCTCACGCGCCTCGGCGGGCGGGCATCGCCCTTGCCAGAGGGCGAGCGCCTGGCCGGCTTCGCCGCCACGGGGGCAACACTGGCGCTGCATCTTTCCATCCATCGCCTTGCGGATGTGGTGGCGGAGCTGAAGCCGTTTTACGGCGCGGATTGCCCGGTGGCGGTGGTATGGCGGGCCTCCTGGCCGGATGAGCGGGTTTTGCGCGGCACGCTGGGGAATATCGAAACGCTGATGGCACCGGAGATTGACCGCACGGCGTTGATTCTGGTGGGCCGCGTGCTGGGAGCGGAGGACTTTGAACGCTCGCGCCTCTACGCGGCGGATTACGACCGCCGCTACCGCCCCACCGGCACCAACCCGCGTTTTCCGGAATGAAGGGACTGCTGATCGCCGCCCCGGCCTCAGGCGCGGGCAAAACCACGGTCACGCTGGGGCTGGCCCGGGCCTGGGCGCGGCAAGGTATCGCCGTGCAGCCCTTCAAATCCGGGCCGGATTATATCGACCCCGCGTTTCTTGCCGCCGCAACGGGGCGCATCTGCTTCAACCTCGATAGCTGGGCGATGGGGCCGGAGGAGATCGCGGCGCTGACACAGCAGAAGGCGGAGCTTGCGCTGGCGGAAGGCTCGATGGGGCTGTTCGACGGCGTGGCCGTGAAGGGCAAAACGGGCAGCGGGGCCTCAGCGGATATAGCGGCGCTGATGGGCTGGCCGGTGGTGCTGGTGCTGGATGCGCGGGGCCAGGCGCAAAGCGCCGCCGCTGTGGCTTCAGGGTTCGCGCGGTTCCGGCCGGGTGTGAACATCGCCGGTGTGGTACTGAACCGGGTGGCTAGCCCCCGCCACGAGGCATTGCTGCGCGCAGGGATGGCCGAGGCGGGCTTGCGCGTGTTCGGCGCGCTGCCGAGGCAGGATGGTGTGACCGTGCCGGAGCGGCATCTGGGCCTGGTGCAGGCCGCGGAACTGCCCAGGCTGGAGGCACTGCTGGAGGAAGCCGCGGAGCTTATCGCCCGGCATTGCGACCTGGAGGGGCTGCGGGACGCCGCCGCCGGGTGTGGCCTGCCCGGCGCGGCACGGCGCGTAACCCCGCCAGGGCAACGCATCGCCCTGGCCAAGGACGAAGCGTTTTCCTTCATCTATCCGCATCTTCTGGCCAGCTGGCGGGATGCGGGGGCGGAGATTTTACCGTTCTCGCCGCTGGCGGATGACCCCCCCGCGCCGGATGCGGATATATGCTGGCTGCCGGGCGGATACCCGGAACTGCACGCAGGCAGGATCGCGGCTGCGGACCGGTTTCTAGCCGGGCTGCGCGCCTTCGCCCAAACCCGCCCGGTGCATGGCGAATGCGGCGGCTACATGGTTCTAGGCGAAACGCTGGTTGATGCCAGCGGAACAGCACACCAGATGGCTGGGATGCTGGGTCTGGCTACATCTTTTGAAAAGCGGAAAATGCATCTGGGCTACCGGCGCGCCAAGCTGCAAGCCCCCCTGCCGGGGCATGGTGCGGGAACCATCCTCGCCGGGCATGAGTTCCATTACGCTACCATTCTGAACCAGCCGGACCCGCCATTGGCCGAAGTGCGCGACGCGCAAGGCGCGATAATGCCCGAAACCGGTTCCTGGCGCGGGCGCGTCTCTGGCAGTTTTTTCCACCTCATTTCGGCCAAGGCATGACAACGCGGATATCTCTGATCGGCATTGGTGTCGGCAATCCGGAACATCTGACGCTGGAGGCCGTGCGGGTTATCAACGAGGCCTCGCTGATTCTGATCCCGCGCAAGAGCGTGGAGAAGGGCGACCTCGCCGATCTCCGGCGGCAGATTTGCGCTGATGTTTTGAAAAACCCAGCAACACGGCTGGTGGAATTCGATCTGCCGGTGCGCGAAGCCGCCGCCCCCGATTACGGCGCCGGGGTGGAAGCGTGGCACGACGACATCGCCGCCCGCTGGCGCCAGGTGTTGCAGGCTGAGCTGCCAGAGGGCGGCGAAGCGGCGCTGCTGGTGTGGGGCGATCCTTCGTTGTTCGACAGCACGCTGCGCATAGCTGCGCGGCTGGATGTAACAGTGAGGGTGGTCCCCGGCATCACCGCCATCCAGGGGTTAACGGCGGCGCATGCGATGGTGCTGAATGAAATCGGCCAGCCCTTTTTGGTTACCACCGGGCGGCAATTGCGCGCGCAAGGCTGGCCGGAAGGTGTGGACACGCTGGTGGTGATGCTGGATGCCGGCTGCGCGTTTGAGGTGCTGGACCCGGAGGGCGTGACCATCTGGTGGGGTGCGTATCTGGGCATGGAGAGGCAGATGATCCGCGCCGGCACGCTGGCGGATACCGGTGCAGAGATACGGAAAATCCGCGCCGCCGCGCGCGCGGAATATGGGTGGATTATGGATGTCTATATTTTGCGGCGGCAGGGATGAAGGGCTGAGTTGGGGGAGGATAGCTGCCAATCAGCTCACGGCCAGGGGAAGCGGATACCGGACATTCTCTTTCTGCCGGGACCGGGCCGGGGGCGGAATGTCTGCTTCCAAGCGCATAATTGCAAATGCGGATGTTAAGTCACTTTTAGGTGCAACGCGTCAGCATTGCACCCTTGGCAACATACTAACCGTAAAATCCGTCGGTGGTTCCCACTCGTCGAAAGGCTTCAGTCCAGTCGAAATCAGAAATTGAACGTGGATCGAAGTTACTGGCAACATAGATATCTAACAGCGCGGCACTTCTGGTTCGAAGCATTTGCCACGTACCTAAATATTTAGCTCTAATACGCGGATCAACGGCATGATCGATCATCGTTTCATAAATGCATTTTACATACGTCAGGTCGTAGGCGCAAAGGTATTGAGTATCATTCGAAGTGAAATCACCATGGAAAAGTGGATAAGCATTCTGATCGTGGCTGATACGTTGCAAATGCTGCATGATATGGACGAAGTGGTATTCGTTATCATAAGGATCGGTATGAAAGATTTGGAATTTCCCTACGAGTCGACAATCCATAAACAGACCCACGCAGATCAATTTTTTTTTCGTGCTCGTAAGTTCTAATGAGCGCATCCCCGTAAAACGAATCGATGTTCGTCATTTTGGCATGATTAAATTCTCCAATCGTCAGCAGTGCTCGAAAATGGACTTTCTTTCCCAGTAGACGATAAAACAGATCTTGGGCGAATTCACACATCCACATAATAGCCCCGACTCGATCCGTACAATCTGACCAAAGCTCAGAGCTATATACGAGAATAGTGTCAGAAAACGCTATGGATTTGAAGTAAGGCGCATGTGTGAACACATTTAATTTGTCGATGTCCGCGTATACACTTTCAACTAGCCTACCATCCCTTACAAACGCAGAGAATCCAAGCAGATCGATATAAAGAAATAAGCGATCGTTTGAAGACGCAGATTGCAAAATACGATCCTCTCGTTTGACCCGAAGTTTTCATCGAAAACGAACCCAACTTGAAGATACGGTGAATTCTAAGCCGGACGGCTACGAAAATTAGGATAAAATACGCGTTCCACCCTATACATTCATGAGGTCCGCTTTCAAGCGCCTCAAACCGAAGTTTTCTTGTCGACATGGGCGCAGAGCCGTAACAGCCTGATGCCTCTGAATGACTGGTTCTGGGATTAGCTTGCCATCACCCTATGCCTAGGTAGGGTCGAAACCCGCCAAATATAATTACAACTTCCCTCTTCCTAGGCTTCACCTTCGTTTGGGGTACCGAATTTAAACACCCAGAACTCTGGCGCAATTCTACTCCACAATCTCCACCTCGTCGTAACGCCTGAACTTGTAAATCAGCGTCGATACCAGCCAGCTTGCCGCGAAGATGCCGATGATGATATAGCCGAGCGCCCCGAAATGATCGTTCAGCGCGCCGATGCCGCGCCAGAACCGGCCTTGCAGCCCGAATTCATTGGCGATCAGCCCCAACCCTTCGATCCCGCCGACCACCAGCGCCACCATGGCGGAAACAATCGTGATGGTGAGGTTGTAATACAGCTTGCGTACCGGCTTCATAAAAGCCCAGTTATATGCACCAAGCATCATGATGCCATCGGTTGTGTCGATGAACGACATGCCCGCCGCGAAAAGCAGCGGAAAAGCGAGAATTGGCCATAGCCCCATACCATGCCCCGCCTGGGTGGAGGCGATGCCGAGCAACGTTACTTCCGTTACCGTATCGAACCCGAGCCCGAACAAAAACCCGAGCGGCGCCATGTGCCAACTTTCATGCACCAGCCGGAACAAGGGGCGGAACAGCCGCGCCAGCACCCCGCGCTTGTTCAGCAGCAAATCGAAATCTTCATCCACATAGGCTCCGCCGCGCCGCACATGGTTGAAGCTGCGATAAACGGAAACGGCAATCGTCAGATTCATCGCCGCGATGAGCAACAGAAAGCCGGTGGACACCAGTGTGCCGCAAATATTGGCGACGTTGTTGTAGTTGTTAAAATTATCCGTCAACGTCATCGCCGCGAGCGCGATCACCACCACGCCGATGAGCAGCACCAGTGAATGGCCGATGGAGAAGAAGAACCCGACCGATACTGGCTTCTTGCCCTCTTGCATCAGCTTGCGGGTCACGTTGTCTATGGCCGCGATGTGGTCGGCATCCACCGCGTGGCGCAGGCCGAACGTGTAAGCCAGCAAAGACGTGCCCAGCATCACCGGCTGATTGTGGAAAGAGATGAGCGCCCAGGCCCAGGCGCCAATATTCAGCGCCACCAGAAACAGGTAGATGAAAATGAGTTTGGCGTGCAGCTTGGCGTCGCCCTTGAAGATTTGTTCCATAAACCTTTTGCCTCGTTCAAGCGTTGTCATCGCAAACAAGGCTCGCCCGGCAAAAGGCTTCCCCACCAGGACACCCCGCCCGATGCGTTCACGCTGACGCTTCCTGATGGCAGGTCTCCTGGCTCGCGGGTCTTCGCCTGCCGCCGCCTTCCCGGTTTCCCAGTGGCAATTGGCGGTTGGCTCACCGCTGACAGTTGCGGGGGCAGCCCAGGATTTTCACCCGGTTCCCTTTTCATTCCCTTGCGAGAAACCATCCCTCTCAGCTTATGGGAGGGTGGATGAAAAGTCGATCAGGTTTTTGCGGGCGCGAGCGCCGCCGGGGCGGGGCCGCCTGTCGCCCAGTCCAGCAGCTCGACAATATGCACCACGGGAGTCGCCATATGCTGGCCGATCTGCACGGCGCAGCCGATATTGCCGGTGGCCACCACATCCGGCTTCAGCGCGGTTATGGTCTCCGCCTTGCGGGCACCAAGCTGCCCGGCGATTTCGGGCTGGAAGATGTTGTAGGTTCCGGCTGAGCCGCAACAAAGATGCGAATCCGCCGGCAGGCGCACGGTGAACCCCGCCTCGCGCAGCAGGCTCTGCGGCGCGGTGGTGATGCGCTGCCCGTGCTGTATGGAGCAAGGCGGATGATAGGCGACGGTGAGCGACGGGATGGAGACGACCGGCGGCAACCCCGCCGCCTGCAACACCTCGCTCACATCCTTGGCCAGAGCCGAGACTTTCGCAGCCTTGGCGGCATAAGCTGGGTCGTGCCGCAGCATGAAGCCGTAATCTTTCACCGTGGTGCCGCAGCCGGAAGCGGTGATGACGATAGCCTCCAGCCCTTTCTCGATCTCGCGGGTCCAGGCATCGACATTGCGGCGGGCGGATTGCAGCGCCAGCGCCTCCTTGCCCATGTGATGGGTGAGCGCGCCGCAACATTCCTCGCCTTGCGCGAAACTAACCTGATAGCCGCAGCGTTCCAGCAGACGCATTGTGGCGGCGCGGGTTTCCGGGCGCAGCACCGGCTCGGCGCAGCCCTGCATCAGCACCACCCGGCCCCGTGACCCTGGCGGGCTTACAGGAGCATCTGCGCTGGGCTTCGGCGGCAGGCGTTCGGGGGCAAGTTGCAACATGGCGGCGGCGGGGCGCAGCGGCTTCACCTGCGCGAGGAATGGCGCCAGCGGCCGCGCCAGCCGAGCCAGCGCAAGTGCTGCGCGAAACCGCGCCGGGTTGGGCAAAATCGCGGCCACCACGGCGCGCAGCGCCCGCTCCGGCCAGGGACGGCGGTAATTCTTTTCGATATAGGCGCGGGCATGGTCCACCAGATGCATGTAGTTCACACCGGAGGGGCAGGTGGTCATGCAGGAAAGGCAGGAGAGGCAACGGTCGATATGCTTCACCACATCTTCGCCGGGAATGCGCTCATTCTCCAGCATGTCCTTGATGAGGTAGATGCGCCCGCGTGGCGAATCCAGTTCGTCCCCCAGCAGCACATAGGTGGGGCAAGTGGCCGTGCAGAAGCCGCAATGCACGCATTTGCGGATAACCGCCTCGGAGGAGGCCATGTCTTTGTCCGCAAGCTGGGCCGGGGTGAAATCAGTCTGCATTCGTCTCGTCCAGAAAACGGTTCGTTTCGAACACGCCAAGCGGATCGAAGGCCCGGCGCACACGGCGGGAAAGGGCCTCAATGCCCGGCGCTTGCGGGTGCAAAGCGGGCACACGGGCCCGCATCTCCTCAGGCGCGCGGACCAGCGTGGCGTGACCACCGGCCGCCGCCGCCTGACGGCGGATTTCGTCCTCATGCCCGTTCAGAGCCAGCCAGATAAGCCCGCCCGCCCAGTCCGCCACATAATGCCCACCCAGGGCCAGCAGCGGCGCGATGGCGGTAAGGGCCTGGCGCGGGGGCAAGCTAAGGCGCCAGAGCGGCGGCTCAACCGGCAAATCCTCGCCCTCCCGCGCCTTTGCCCATAGAGGCGCGGCCTCCGCCTCGTTCAGACGCTCCGGCACGCCATGGCTGGCAAGGCTGGTTTCGAGATATGCCGCACGGGCGGCGACGGAGGGGCCGAAGCCATCCAGCCTGATGAGCGTGGCCTGGCCGGGCAGATGCGCGGCGGCGGCGACATCCACAGGCTGGCCCATGGCTGCGCGCATCAGGGCGAAGCCTGCCTCGTCCGCCAGGCCGCGCCAGAGCAGCGTAAGGCGCTCGGGCGGGCGGGGCAGCACTTTCAACGTAACTTCCGTGAGCGCGGCAAGCCGCCCCCAGGAGCCGCAGACAAGCTTGGGCAGATCGTAGCCGGTGACATTCTTCACCACCTTCGACCCGGCATTGAAAAATTCGCCCCGGCCGGAAACGCCCTTGAAGCCCAGCAGATGGTCGCGGGCCGAACCGGCGGAAACCCGCCGCGCCCCCGCCACGCCCGCCGCGATAACGCCGCCAATGGTGGAACTCGCGGCACCAAATGGCTCAAAGGCGAAACCCTGGCCACGCGCAGCCACGGCCTCGTTCAGCTCCGCCAAAGCCGTACCGGCCTGGGCGGTGAGCACCAGCTCGGCGGGGTCGTACTCGATGATGCCCGAGAAGGATTTGAGGCTGAGTTGGTCCGCCGCGCGGTTTGGGGCGCCGAACGCAACGCGGGTGCCGCCACCGGTGATCTCCAATTTGCCGCCGCCAGCGCAGGCATCGGAAATAATGCCGCGCAACTCGTCGATGGTTTGAGGATTATGCTGAGCCATGGGCTAGAAACGCGGCAGTTCTGGGAACGGCAGCGCGCCATGATGCACATGCATCCGCCCCAGCTCTGCGCAGCGATGCAGGGTGGGAAACACCTTGCCGGGGTTGAGCAGAGAATCAGGGTCGAAAGCGCATTTCAGGCGCTGCTGCTGGCGCAAATCGTCCTCGCTGAACATTGCTGGCATCAGGTCGCGTTTTTCCACGCCCACCCCATGCTCGCCGGTGAGCACACCACCCACCTCCACGCAGAGGCGAAGAATATCCGCGCCGAATTCCTCCGCGCGTTCCAAATCCCCCGGCTTGCTGGCATCGTAGAGGATCAGCGGGTGCAAATTGCCGTCGCCCGCATGGAACACATTCGCGACGCCCAGGCCGTATTGCGCCGAAAGCTCGCGCATGCGCTGCAAAACATGCGGCAGTTTGGCGCGGGGGATGGTGCCGTCCATGCAAAGATAATCCGCCGAGATGCGGCCCACCGCCGGGAACGCGGCTTTGCGTCCGGCCCAGAAGGTGGCGCGCTCGGCATCATCACGCGCGATGCGCAGCGTCGCCGCACCATTTTTCCGCGCGATGGCTTCAACCTCGCCGGTCAGATGGTCGCATTCAACGGCCGGGCCATCCAGCTCCACGATTAAAAGCGCTTCGACATCCAGCGGGTAGCCGGCATTCACAAACGCCTCGGCGGCGTGGATGGCGGGTTTGTCCATCATCTCCATCCCCGCGGGGATGATGCCCGCCGCGATGGTGTCCGCCACGCATTGCCCGGCGGATTCCACGGTGGGAAAACCGATAAGCAACGCCCGCGCCGTTTCAGGTTTGGGCAGGATGCGGACGGTGACTTCCGTGACCACACCCAGCAGCCCTTCCGAACCGACAATGATGCCGAGCAGGTCCAGCCCGGCCGGGTCCAGCGCCTTGCCGCCGCTGCGCAGTATTTCTCCGTCCATCGTCACCAGCTGCACGCCCAGCACGTTGTTGGTGGTAAGGCCGTATTTCAGGCAGTGCACGCCGCCGGAATTCTCCGCCACATTGCCGCCGATGGAACAGGCGATCTGGCTGGAAGGGTCGGGCGCGTAATAGAACCCCTCGCCCTCCACCGCTTTGGTGATGGCGAGGTTGGTAACACCCGGCTGGACCACGGCGAGGCGATCCTCGTAATCCACCTCCAGCACCTTGTTGAACTTGCCCATGGCCAGCAGCACCGCATCCGCCAATGGCAGCGCACCGCCGGAAAGCGAAGTGCCAGAACCACGCGGCACCACCTTCACGCCATGCCGGTGGCAATAGCGCAGCACCGCCGCAACCTGCTCAACCGTTTCCGGCAGCACCGCCACCATTGGCGGCTGCCGATAGGCGGTGAGGCCATCGGTCTCATAGGCCCGCAATTCCGCCGGGCGGTCGATCACGCCCTCGCCAGGAACGATCAGGCGCAAGGCGGCGATGATCTCATCACGCCGGGCCAATACACGCTGGTCCGGCAAGGGCATCTTCAAGGACATGGCAACCTCGTCATGGCTTGCAGCCTACACGGCGTGGCTAACACCCGCCAGAGACGTCATACGCTGCGTGTCGGCTTTCAACGCAGCCGCATCGCCATCATACACCACCTCGCCATCGGAAAGCACATAGGCGCGATCAGCAAGTTGCAAGGCCAGCATGGCGTTCTGCTCCACCAGCAGCACAGACATGCCCTCCTTCTTCATCCGCCCGATGGTGCGCATCACCTCCTGCACGATCACCGGCGCCAAGCCCTGGGAGGGTTCGTCCAGAATCAGCAGTTTCGGGTTGAGCAGCAGCGCGCGGGCGATGGCCA
>JAGXAE010000154.1 GCA_018971725.1 Pseudomonadota bacterium
AGGTTAACGTCGGCATCCCGGTCGTAGTAAACGCGCATTGGCTGTGGTCCCTGATTGATCTTTGAAAAAATACTGGCGGCTCCCCTACTGCGTTTTCCCGCCGCTGTCACCCGCCCCACAGCCGGATTTGGACATGCCAGACCCCAGACTCACGCAACGATGTTTCTAAAAGAACCGCCTTGGCGCAATTTCGGAAGGCGAAGCCTTCACCCGCTATTGCGCAGCGCCGATGCAATCCCGTTGATGGAAATATGCACGCCCCGGCGGATACGCTCAGAAGCCTCACCCTCCTCGCTCTGCTCGCGGTAGCGGCGCAGCATTTCCACCTGCACATGGTTCAGCGGGTCCAGATACGGAAACCGGTTGATAACGGCGCGGCGCAGCACCGGGTTATGGTCCAGCAACGCCTCCTGCCCCGTAATCATCAGCAGATATCGTATCGTGCGCTTATATTCGGCGACAATGCGCGGGAAGATGCGCTCGCGCAGCGCCTCATCCTGCACCAAATCCGCATAGCGCGCGGCAATGCCCATATCCGCCTTGGCCAGCACCATGTCCATGTTGGAAAGCAGCGTGGAGAACACCGGCCAGTTCTGGAACATGCCCTGCAACAGCGCCATGCCCTCGGCCTCGCCATGCGCGGCCAGCAACTGCTCCACCGCTGTGCCGAACCCATACCAACCCGGCAGCATGATGCGGCATTGCGCCCAGGAAAACACCCAGGGAATCGCCCGCAAATCCTCAATCGAGCGGCTCTTGCTCCGGCTGGCCGGGCGGCTGCCGAGGTTGAGCGCGGCGATTTCGGAAATCACCGTGGACTGCCAGAAATAATCCTCGAACCCCTCGGTCTCGTACACAAGGTTCCGGTAGGCGGCGAACGCATTGTCGGAAAGTTCGCCCAAGGCCTGCATGAACGTCCCTTCCGGCGGCGCCGCGGCGGCCGGCTCGGCGCTCGCCGCCAAGGTCGCCGCCAGAATCACCTCAAGATTCCGCCGTCCAACCTCCGCGTTGCCGTATTTCGCGGCGATCACCTCGCCCTGCTCCGTCAGCCTTATCTGCCCTCGCACCGCCCCGGGCGGTTGCGCCAGAATCGCCTGGTAAGATGGCCCGCCGCCCCGCCCAACGGAGCCGCCCCGCCCATGAAACAGCCTTATCCGCACATCGTGCCGCGCGAATACCTCCACCAGCCCCAGCTCGGCGCGGTACAGCTCCCAGCCGGAGGTGGTGAACCCGCCATCCTTGTTGCTGTCCGAATAGCCGAGCATCACCTCCTGCACATCGCCCCGCCTGGCCAGCAGGCGGCGATACACAGGCGCGCGGAACAGCGCCTCCATGATCCCGGATGCCGCGCGCAAATCTTCGATGGTCTCGAACAGCGGCACGATGTTCACATCCAGCACTGCCTCGGCCGGCCGCAGCAGCCCAGCTTCCTTCAGCAGCACCGCCAGCTCCAGCATGTCCGAGAGGCCGTCGGTCTTGGAAATGATCATGGTGCGGATGCAGCGCTTGCCATAGCGCAGATGCGCGGCCCGCGCTTCGTTGAAAAGCGCCAGCTCCTTGGCCGTCTCCGCGCTGTAGTTCACATGCGGGGAGACCAGCGGCCGCGCCGTTTCCAGCTCCTTCAGCAACAGGCCGATACGCGCTTGCTCATCCAGCGCCAGATACTCTGTCCCCGGCTGCGCCACCGCCAGCAGTTCCGCCACCACGCGCTCATGCACGGCGGAGTTCTGCCGCATATCCAACGGCGCCAGAGTCCAGCCGAACGCCTTGGCGGCACGCAGCAATGCCCCCAGCCGGCCTTGCGCCAACGCCCCGGCGCCATGCGCCTCCAGCGAGCGCGCCACCACCAGCAAATCGGCGGTGAATTCTTCCACCTGCTCATACGGCGCCGCATCCGCCCCGCGCACCGCAGAAGAGAGCCCGCCAATATGCTGCCGGCCCAGCAGCGCCTCGTACGTTGCCGCCAACCGCGCCTGCACGCTGGCCAGCGCCAGCCGGTAAGGCTCACCCGCCCGGTGTTCAGAATTATCCGGCGACGCGTCCGCCAACGCCTTCAACTCCGGCGTCACCTTCACCAACAGCGAGGCAAAGGGCAATTCCTTGCGCAACGCCCGCGCCTCGGCGATGTAATGGCTCAGTGCCTTTTCCGCCTGAGCAGCCAGCGCCGCGCGCAGCACCTGCGCGTCCACAAAGGGGTTGCCGTCCCTGTCGCCGCCAATCCAGGTGCCAATTTCCAGGAAGGCCGGCAGCTCCGCCAGCCCCACCCCCGCCGCCTGCTCCATGGCGGCATAAAGCTTCGGCACCTCGGTGAAGAATGTCGCGTCGAAAAATGTCAGCGCGTTGCCCACCTCGTCCAGCACCGAAAGCTTGTTCTTCCGCAGCACTCGCGTCTGCCAAAGTGTTACAACCCTGGCGCGCAGTTCCGCCTCAATCTCCTCATGCTCCTCGCGCGTGTCGGCCAGCCGGTCGCGCCGGGTGAGCAAGGCGGCGATGGCGTCCAGGCAGTCCAGAATAGAGCGCCTCTGCACCTCAGTCGGGTGCGCGGTGAGCACCGGCGCGATATAGGCGCCGCCAAAAAACGCCTTCAGCCGCGCCTCATCGAAGCCATGCGCCCGCGCACGCGCCAGCCCGCCCGCCAGCGAGTCCTCCCGCGGGGCGGAACCCCCGACGATATGCGCCCGCCAGCGCCTTGTATGGTGGTGGTCCTCGGCGATATTGGCCAGCGCCGAGAAATAGCCGAAGGCGCGGGTGATGCTGTTCACCTCGTCATCGGAAAGTCCGGCCAGAATCGTTTCCAGTTCTTCCTGCGCGGCCTTGTCCTGATCGCGATGATAGCGCACCGCGAGCTGCCGGATGGTCTCGATCAGCCCAAAGGTCGCCGGGCCATCTATGGCGCGGATCGTATCTCCCAAAATCCGCCCCAGCAGGCGAATATCCTCACGGAGGGCTTCATCGAGCGATTCAGGGCGGCGCGCTTGCACTTCAGACGTATCCATGCCTGTATCAAACGCCCTTCGCGCCGCCGCGCAAGTACTTTTGCACCGCAACAAGCGGCAGCGGCGGCCTTCCCCCTCGGCGTTAACCTTACATCGCGCTTACGTGGCGCGGTTTTGCACCAGATCCGTCACCACGCCGGGGTCCGCCAGGGTGGAGGTATCGCCCAGGCTGTCCGTCTCGTTGGCGGCGATCTTGCGCAGGATGCGGCGCATGATCTTGCCGGAGCGCGTCTTCGGCAGGCCCGGCGCCCACTGGATCACATCCGGCGCCGCGATCGGGCCGATCTCCTTGCGCACCCAGGCCACCAGCTCCTTGCGCAGCGCCTCGCTGGGTTCCGCGTCGGCCACCAGCGTCACATAGGCATAGATGCCTTGGCCCTTCAGGTCGTGCGGGAAGCCGACCACGGCGGCCTCGGCCACCGCCTCATGCGCCACCAGTGCGGATTCAACCTCAGCCGTGCCCATGCGGTGGCCGGAAACATTAATCACATCGTCCACCCGGCCGGTGATCCAGTAATAGCCGTCCTCGTCCCGCCGCGCGCCGTCGCCGGTGAAATACAGGCCCTTGAAGGTAGAGAAATAGGTCTGCACGAAGCGCGCATGGTCGCCATAGACGCTGCGCATCTGCCCCGGCCAGCTATCGGAGATGCAGAGATTGCCTTCCGTTGCCCCGAAAAGCTCATGGCCCTCGCCATCCACCAGCAGCGGCTTCACGCCCGGCAGCGGCCGCGTCGCCGAGCCGGGTTTCAAATCCGTCGCCCCCGGCAGCGGCGAAATCATCAACCCGCCGGTCTCGGTCTGCCACCACGTGTCCATGATCGGGCAGCGGTGCTCGCCCACCACCCGGTCATACCAGTGCCACGCTTCCGGGTTTATCGGCTCGCCGACCGAGCCCAAAATCCGCAGGGATTTGCGGGAAGTTTTCTTCACCGGCGCCTCGCCGTCGCGCATCAAAGCGCGGATAGCGGTGGGAGCGGTGTAAAAGATGTTCACCTGGTGCTTGTCCACCACCTCCCAGAAGCGCGAGGTAGTGGGATAGTTCGGCACGCCCTCGAACATCAAGGTCGTCGCGCCATTGGCCAGCGGGCCATATACGATATAGCTGTGCCCGGTCACCCAGCCCACATCCGCCGTGCACCAGTAAATCTCGCCGGGGTGGTAGTCGAACACATACTCATGGGTGAAACTCGCCCAAACCATATAGCCGCCAGTGGTGTGCAGCACGCCCTTCGGCTTGCCGGTGGAGCCGGAGGTATAAAGAATGAACAGCGGGTCCTCAGCGTTCATCTCCACCGGCTCATGCGTGGCGGGCACTTTCGCCGCCTCCTCATGCAGCCACACATCGCGGCCATCCTGCATGGCCACATCGCCGCCGGTGACTTTCACCACCACCACGTTCTTTACACCTGGGCAGGTTTTCAGCGCCTCGTCGGCGTTGGTTTTCAGCGCCACGCGGCGGCCCCCGCGCCGCCCCTCATCGGCGGTAATCAGCGCCACAGAGCCGCAATCCTGGATCCGGCTGGCGAGTGAATCCGGTGAAAACCCGCCAAACACCACGGAATGGATGGCGCCGATGCGTGCGCAGGCCAGCAACGCCACCGCCGCCTCCACCACCATCGGCAGATAGATCGTCACCACGTCGCCTTTTTTAATCCCCCGTGCGGTCAGCACATTGGCCAGGCGGCACACCTGCCCATGCAGCTCCCGATAGGTCACTTTTTTGGATTCG